>DATMES010000001.1 GCA_035556555.1 Frankiaceae bacterium | reverse complement strand
ACCCCGGACGAGCGGCGCCCGCGCACCCGCGTCGGCCCAACCCTGCAGCCCAGCAGCCGGTCTCACGCGTAGTGATCTTCAAAGAACGACTGAGCCCGGCGCCAACCACGCCGTCAGGATGGAAAAGGCTCCCGGTTGCGCCTCGTGCGGCGAAAAAGCGCAGAACGCACCCCGAAGCTGGGCTACGCGCGCGGCTCGACCAGCGCGCAGGTGAGCCGCGCGCTGCACACGAGCCGGCCCTGCTCGTCACGGATGGACACGGCCCAGGTCGCCGTCGTACGCCCGCTGTGCAGCGGCGTCCCCGTCGCCGTGACGACGCCCTCGCGTACGCCGCGGTGGTGCGTCGCGTTGATGTCCACGCCCACCGGGTAACGCCCGGGCGGCGCGCCGAGCGCCGCCCCGACCGACCCCACCGCCTCGGCGAGCACGCAGGACGCGCCGCCGTGCAGGAGGCCGTACGGCTGCGTGTTGCCCTCGACGGGCATCGTCATGACGACGCGTTCGGCGGTCGCCTCGACGACGCGCACGCCCATCCGCTGCCCGAGCGCATCGATCGGCATTTCCGTCACAGGCCCACCTTAGGATGCGGCTCACCCTAGGCCGGGGACGGACACCGGCCTGCTGCGCGACGCCCACGGCGGCACCTCCCGGCGTTGTCGTCGTCCCGGACAGCGCTGCTGTCCGGGACTCCTCCGCCTGCGATGCACCACCGTGGCCGCCGCTCGCGACGGCCCGGCATCCCGCCACCGACCTAGGATGAGCCGCATGGACGAACGCCGGCGCCTGCTCCTGCTCGACGGCCACTCCCTGGCCTACCGGGCGTTCTTCGCGCTGCCCGTCGAGAACTTCTCCACCACCACCGGCCAGCCCACCAACGCCGTCTACGGCTTCACGTCGATGCTCATCAACGTCATCCGCGACGAGCAGCCGACGCACATCGCGGTGGCGTTCGACCTCTCCGCGCCGACCTTCCGGCACGAGGCATACGCCGAGTACAAGGCCACCCGCAGCGAGACCCCCACCGACTTCCGCGGCCAGGTCTCCCTCATCCGGGAGGTGCTCGAGGCTCTGCGCATCCCCGTCGTCGAGGCGCCGGGCTTCGAGGCCGACGACGCGATCGCGACGCTCGCCTGCCAGGCCCGCGACCTCGACATGGACGTGCTCATCGTCACCGGCGACCGCGACGCGTACCAGCTCGTCGACGACCGCATCACGGTGCTGATGACGGGGCGAGGCGTCAGCGACATGAGGCGCTTCACGCCCGCCGAGCTGATGGCCAAGTACGGCCTGACGCCGTCGCAGTACCCCGACTTCGCGGCGCTGCGCGGCGACCCGTCCGACAACCTCCCCAACATCCCCGGCGTGGGGGAGAAGACCGCGATCAAGCTGGTGCAGCAGTTCGGCGACCTGAACGAGCTCTGCGACCGGGTCGACGAGATCCCCGGCAAGACCGGCAACGCCGTCCGCGAGCACCTCGCCAACGTCATGCGCAACCGCGAGCTCACCGAGCTGCGCCGCGACGTGCCACTGCCCGTCACCCCCGCCGACCTGCAGATGGGCCCGTGGGACCGCGACGAGGTGCACAAGCTGTTCGACACGCTGCAGTTCCGGGTGCTGCGCGAGCGGCTGTACGCCACCCTGCAGAGCGTCGAGCCGGAGGCCGACGAGGGCTTCGACGTCGACATCAGGACGCTGGAGACCGGCGAGGTGTCGAGGTGGCTCGGCGAGCTCGACCCGACGGTCCGCGCGGGCCTGCACTTCCGCGGTACGTGGGGCCGCGGCACCGGCGACCTGCACGGCATCGCGGTCGCGCTGGAGGGCGGCGGGGGCGCGTACGTCGAGGCGCGCGAGCTCGACGAGCGCGACGAGACCGCGCTGTCCGCCTGGCTCGCCGACGACACCCGCGCCAAGTCGGTCCACGCGGGCAAGGGCCCGCTGCTCGCGCTCTGGGCGCGCGGCTGGGACGTCCAGGGCGTCACCAGCGACACGGCGCTGGCCGCCTATCTGGCGCTGCCTGGGCAGCAGACGTTCGACCTCGGTGACCTCGCGCTGCGCTACCTGCGGAGGGAGCTGCGCAAGGAGGGCGACGACAGCGGCCAGCTCTCCCTCGACGGCTCCGCCGAGGCCGGTGAGGCGAGCGACGCGGTGCTCCGGGCCCGCGCCGTGGCCGACCTCGCGACCTCCCTCGACGCCGATGTCGAACGCCGCGGCGGCACCGCCCTCCTCCGCGAGGTCGAGCTGCCGCTGGTCCGCGTCCTCGCCGACATGGAGCGGGTCGGCATCGCCGTCGACAACGACCACCTCGCGATGCTGGAGGCGCGTCTCTCGGGGCAGGTCAAGCAGGCGGCGCAGGACGCGTACGACTGCATCGGCAGGGAGTTCAACCTCGGCTCGCCCAAGCAGCTGCAGGAGATCCTCTTCGGCGAGCTCGGCCTGCCCAAGACCAAGAAGATCAAGACCGGCTACACCACCGACGCCGATGCGCTGCAGTGGCTCCAGGAGCAGAGCGACCACCCCGTCATCGAGTGCCTGCTCCGCCACCGCGACGTGACCCGTCTCTGGACGGTCGTCGCCAAGCAGCTGCAGCCCGCGGTCGACGACGCGGGGCGCATCCACACGACGTACGAGCAGACCATCGCGGCGACCGGGCGCCTGAGCTCCACCGACCCCAATCTGCAGAACATCCCCATCCGCACGGCCGCGGGCCGCGAGATCAGGCAGGCGTTCGTGCCGGGCGAGGGCTTCGAGAGCCTCATGACCGCCGACTACAGCCAGATCGAGATGCGGATCATGGCGCACCTGTCCGACGACGAGGGGCTGCAGGCGGCGTTCGCGTCGGGGGAGGACCTGCACACCTACGTCGCGTCGCAAGCGTTCGGCCTCCCCGTCGAGTCGGTGGACCCGGAGCTGCGGCGGCGGGTCAAGGCGATGACGTACGGCCTCGTCTACGGCCTCTCCGCGTTCGGGCTCGCGCAGCAGCTGCAGATCACGCCCGACGAGGCCAAGGAGCAGATGAACGCGTACTTCTCCCGCTTCGGCGGCGTCCGCGACTACCTGCGCGAGGTCGTCGAGGTCGCGCGGATGAACGGCTACACCGAGACCATCCTCGGCCGCCGCCGCTACCTGCCCGACCTCGCGAGCGACAACAATCAGCGCCGGCAGATGGCCGAGCGCATGGCCCTCAACGCCCCCATCCAGGGCTCCGCCGCCGACATCATCAAGATCGCGATGCTGCGCGTGCACGGCAGGCTGCGGACCGACGGGTTCGCCAGCAGGCTGCTGCTCCAGGTGCACGACGAGCTGGTGCTCGAGGTCGCGCCGGGCGAGCGGGAGCGGCTCGAGCAGATGGTGCGGGAGGAGATGGGCGGGGCGTACGCCATGAAGGTCCCGCTCGACGTGTCCGTCGGCGTGGGCCGCTCGTGGGACGACGCGGCGCACTGAGACCAGTGACGAGGCCGTGACGACGTACCCGCCGCTCGGTCCGCGCGTCGTCGTCGGCGGCGTGTCCGGCAGCGGCAAGACGACGCTCGCCAGGGAGCTGGCCCGCCGGATGGGCGGGCCGCACATCGAGCTCGACGCGCACTTCCACCTCCCCGGCTGGGTGCAGGCGACACCCGAGCAGATGGCCGTCACCATCGGCGCGGCGATCAGCGGCGACACCTGGGTGGTGGACGGCAACTACGGCGGCATGCGGCCCGTGATCTGGGGCCGCGCGACGACGTTCGTCTGGCTCGACTTTCCCAGGGGTGTCGCGACGTGGCGCGCCCTGAAGCGCACCGGCCCCCGGCTCATTCACGGCCACGAGCTGTGGAACGGCAACCGTGAGCAGTGGCGCAACCTGTTCGACAAAGGCCACCCGATCTACTGGTCGTGGACCCACCACCCCGAGCTGCGTGCGTCCTACGAGGCGTCGGTGGCAGACCCCGCGTACGCGCACGTCGGTGTCATCCGCCTCCGCACGCCGCGCGAGGCCGCCCGGTGGCTCCGCGAGGTCACGAAGGCCTGACCTCGCGGTGCAGCCCGGGGGCCTTGCCGGGCGTCAACAGGGCATGACCGCGATGCGTACGTTCCCCGCGCTGATCGTCGTCGCGGCGCTCGCCGGCTGCTCCACCGCCGGCCCGAACGCCGCCCCCGAGCCGGCGGGCAGCACCCCGCAGGCCACGTCGGCCTCGCCGACCGCCACCCCGACCGCGCTCGCCACCGACCTCGCCGACGGGGAGCACCACGCCCGCGTGACGGCGTACGACGCCGCGCGCCATACGGTCACGGTCGACGTCGTGCAGTTCTTCAGCGGGCAGGCCGCGGTCGACGCGGCGGTGGACGACGGCCACGACGCGGGCGACGTCGCCAACGACCACTACACCCGCAACGACAACCCGAGGCTCCGTACTCTCACCGTGGCGGACGACGTACGGATCGTCGTCAACACGCTGGCGTTCGAGCGCAACGGCTCCTCGACGAAGGACACGACGATCAGCGGCGAGGAGCTGGCCGGCTACGTCGCCGACGGCACCGCGCCGCGCGCGCTGTTCCGCCTCACGATCGAGAGCGGCGCGGTCGTCGCGCTGGACGAGCAGTTCCTGCCGTAGCCTCGGGAGCATGAGCCGTACGCAACGCCTCGAGCTCGACGACGCGACGCTGCGCGAGTGGGACGCGACCGTCCTGCACGCCGACACCGACGGCGTGGTCCTCGACCGCAGCGCGTTCTACCCGGGCGGGGGAGGGCAGCCGCCCGACCACGGCGTGCTGCTCTGGGGCGGTGTCCAGTCGAGAGTGGTCGGCGCGCGCAAGGGCGACGACCTCGTGCTCGTCCTGGAGGAGGGTGACCCGGTCCCGCAGGCGGGCACGACCGTCCGCGGCGCCGTCGAGGACGAGCGCCGCACCGCCCTCATGCGCACCCACTCGGCGCTGCACCTGCTCGGCGGTGTGGTGTTCAGGGAGTACGGCGCGCTGGTCACCGGCGGCAACATGGAGCCCCTCGCCGGCCGCCTTGACTTCAACCTCCCTGAGATCCCCGAGGACTTCAAGGAACGCATCGCGGCCGCCTGTGCCGCGGAGGTCGCGACGGACCGCCCGATCGAGGTCAAGACGCTGCCGCGCGACGAGGCGTTCCAGATCCCCGACATCATCCGCACCGCGACCAACCTGCTGCCCCCGGGGCTCACCGAGGTCCGCATCGTCGACATCGTCGGGCTCGACGCGCAGGCCGACGGCGGTACGCACGTCGCCTCGACGCGCTTCATCGGCGACATCGAGCTGGTCAAGGTGGAGAGCAAGGGCAAGGCCAACCGCCGCCTGCGGATCGCCCTGCACTGACGACGAGGGCTACGCCGCCTTCACGCAGCTCTTCGTGCCGTCGACGTAGCGGGCGGGGGAGACCACGCCGCCGTTCGGCGCCTGGTCGTAGCCGAGGCCGGTCGTGGTCGTCCCGCCGAAGAAGTGCGTGAACACCGCGCCGCGCTTCTTCAGCTTCGGGATGGCCGAACGCGGCACGGTCCACGTGATCGACGTACCGGAGACGGCGACCTTGACGCCGGAGACCGCGGAGCCGTTGCCGTTGCCGCCCTCGCTGACGACGTTGCCCCCGGGGCCGACGCGGCGGCTGAACCGGTAGTCCGCGCCCGCGATCTTGAACGACACGTCCCACGCCATGCCCGCGGCCGTCGCCGGGTCGTCGGCGGACTTCGTCGTCGCCACGCGCAGGACGACGACGAGCGTCTTCTTGCCGGTGGCGACGTCGAGGCTGCGGATGTCGAGCGGCTTGGAGCTGACACCGGCGGCCGGGTGGCCGACGTACGCGTCGTTCGCCTTGTCGGTCACGAGGTTGCACGTGGCGGCCGATGCCGCCCCCGGCAGCGCGAGCAGCGCCGTGACGGCGGCGACGAGCATGGAGCGCCTTCGCATACGGAATCTCCCCTGGCCCGTCTCTGGGAACGAGGCCGGAGGGACCGGTGCCCACGGGTACGTGCGACGCAAACCCGCGCGGCGCGGGCGATTTCACCCATTGGGGGAAACGGCCCGTTGTTCAGGACTCCGGGGAACGTGCCGATGGACCCGCATGCGCTGCCCGCACTGCGGGTCCGCGCTGGGCCGTGACGCGGCCTGGTGCGGCCTCTGCCTCGCCCGCTTCGACGCGCCCGCGCCGGTGGCGTACGCCGCCGTGCCCGCCTACCCGGCGGCACCCGCGTACCCGGCCGCGCCGCCGGCTCCGTACGAGGCGCCGCCCGCGCCGCACGGCCCCCCGCGGACGGTGCCCGCGCAGCCCCACCAGCACGTCTCCGCCGCGCCGTACCCCGTCGCGCCCCCGGCGGTGCGGCTCGTGAAGCCGCCGCCGCCGCGCGGCGCCGGGTGGACGACGTTCGCCGCGATCGGCGTCGGCGCCCTCACGCAGATCGCGTTCTGGCTGCTCACCCGCAACGACGTCCTCGAGAACGAGGCGCTGATCCGCTACACGTTCCTCAGCGCGCTCACCGTCTACGGCATCGTGACCTGGCTGGTCGCGGGCCGGCTGCAGATGCAGGACCACCCGCTGCGCTGGCGGGGGAGCTGGGGGTACGTCCCGAGCGCCGCGCTGGGCCTCGCGGTCGGCGGCGGCCTGGCGTGGCTGCTGCTGGAGGGCGCGAAGAGCGCGGGCCAGGAGGGCGGCGACGAACGCGTCGCGGTGCTCGTCAGCGAGGGGACGTTCGCGCACATCGCGGTGGCGTTCCTCCTCGTCTGCGTCGCGGCGCCGGTCGTGGAGGAGCTGCTGTTCCGCGGGCTGCTGCTCTCGCAGTTCCGCCACCACGGCGTGGCGGTGTCGCTGTTCGTCAGCTCGGTGGCGTTCTCCGCGTGGCACCTCAGCCTGCAGTCGCTCATCTACTACTCGCTCGCCGGCACGCTGCTCGGCGCGCTGTACCTGCGCAAGGGCCTGTCGTGCTCGATCGCGGCGCACGCGGCGTTCAACGGCACCCTGCTGTTCGCCGCCGTGTCGTACGCCATGGCGCCCGGCGCCGTCGTCACCCGCGACGGGCTGACCCTGTCGTCGCCGAGCGGCTGGCACGCCAAGGAGGGCGCGCCGTTCACCTACCTCACCGGCCCGTCCGGCGCCGAGGTGGTCGCGGTCGCGATCCCGGGCCGCTACACCGACGTCACGCCGGCCGAGCTGGTCGCCCGCGTGCAGACCGGCGTCGTACCGGAGCTGGCGGCGTTCGAGGTCAAGACCGACACCGCGCGCACGGTCGACCTGCCCGCGGGCGAGGCGGTGCGCGTCCGCGCGGTCGCGGACGGCAGGGACGCCGAGCTGGTGCTCCTCCCGACGCCCCGCCGCATGCACCTGCTCATGCTCAGCAGCGGCGGCAGCCCCCGGGTCCGCGAGGACTTCGACGAGATGCTGAACGACCTGACCGTCCGATAGGCGGCGTTTGCCGGGACGGTCCCGATGCGGGCCGTACGGCCCCCGTAAGTGACATCCAAGTGCTCTACCTGCGCTGCCCTGTCACATCGCACAGTGGTCGAACACCGTTCGGTTCACCTGTGCGCGGGCGACCCTCGCGTACTCCAGCCAAAGGCTCGCCATGCGTTCGCCCCTTGTCCCCGGGCTGCTCAGCGCGGTGCTCGCACTCGCCGCGCTGCCCGCCCTCCCCGCTGCCGCCGCGACCCCCGCGTCGTACGCCGGCACGCTGAACGGCGCCGCGTACGCCGTCCGCGTCCCCTCCTCCTGGAACGGCAGGCTGGTCCTCTACAGCCACGGCTACCGCCAGCAGGTCGGCGGCGCCACCACCGCGCAGGACGCCCCCACGCCGGCCGTCGCCGACGCGCTGCTCGCCGAGGGGTACGCCGTCGCCGGCTCCTCGTACGGCCGCAACGGCTGGGCCGTCGCCGACGGCGTGAAGGCCGACGTCGCGCTGCTCGGCTGGTTCCGGAGCCACGTCGGCACCCCCAAGCGGGTGTACGCCTGGGGCGACTCGCTCGGCGGGCTCGTCACGCAGACGCTCGCGGAGCGGTACCCGAGCCTCGTGCACGGCGTCGCGCCGATGTGCGGCGTCCTCGCCGGCACCAACCGCAACTTCGACCTCGCGCTCGACTTCCAGGTCGCGGTCAAGCGCCTGCTCTACCCGAGCCTCAAGCTGACCGGCTACACGTCCTACAACGAGGCCAAGGCCGCCTTCGACGGCGCGTTCGCCGCGGTCGCGAAGGCCGCGTCGATCGACCCCATGACGCTCCAGCCGAACGCGCCCACCAACCCCGGCGGCATCGCCCGCCTCGTCGCGATCGCCTCGCTGGTCGACGCGCCGTACAAGACGCGCACCGCCGACGGCAGCAGCCTCGCGTCCACCGTCAAGGGCGTCGTCGAGTCGGTCGCGACCGGGCTGTTCTACGCCACCGTCGACCGCTACGAGATCGAGCAGCGCGTCGGCGGCAACCCCTCGACCAACGTGCACGTCGACTACACCCACCGCATCAACCAGTCGGACCTCAACCGCTTCGCGTCGTTCGGCTTCTCGACCGACCTGCTGCGCTCTCTGGCCGGCAGCGTCGAGCGCTTCGGCGCCCGCGTCACGGCCAACCCGACCGTCCGCCACCGCGCGGCCGGCCTCGGCAACCCCACCGGCGTCCTCGCCGACAAGACCATCACGCTGCACACCAAGTACGACCCGCTCGTCCTCGTCCAGAACGAGACCGTCTTCCGCGACCGGGTCGCGGCCAAGGGCGACACCGCCAACCTCGTCCAGCTCTACACCTCGCCGCCCTCGACGTACGCCACCGCGCCGTACGGCGCGGGCCACTGCACGTTCACGACCACCGAGTACCTCGGCGTGCTCCGCGCCCTGCACACCTGGGTCTCCACGGGGGTCAGGCCGACGCGCTCCGGCGTCAAGGCCGCCTCCGGCGCCCCTGGCTTCAACACCACGTATACGCCGCCCTCGTGGCCGGCGTCCTGACGGAGGAGCGCACCATGCGACGCACACTTCTGGCCGGCGCGCTGCTCGCGCTCGGCGCCGCACTGCTCGCCGTGCACGGCGGTCACCTCGGGCTCGAAGCGAGCCGGGTGGCGCTGTTCGGCATCGTGATGGGCGGGGTGCTCGGCCTCGTCCCCGGCACGTCGCCGACCGGACGCGCGGGCGCGTTCGGCATCGGCTTCGTGACGACGTGGGCGGCGTACGGACTCCGCGCCGGCGTCCTCCCGGACATCCCGTCGGGCCGTGGCATCGCGGCGTTCCTCGTCGTGGCGGTCGTCACCGGCGTCGCGGTCGTGAGCCGCGAGCGGCTGCCGCTCTGGGCCGGGCTGCTCGGCGCGGGGCTGATGGCGGGGGCGTACGAGACGACGTTCACGATCACGCCGCCGGCCTTCGCGACCGAGTCGCTCACCGCCGCGACCGGCGCGCTGCTCGCCGCCGCGGTGGCGTACCTCCTCGCGATCGTCGTCTCGGCACCCGAGGCGGCGGCCGAGACGGAGAGTGCGACGGCCGTGCAGGTGCCGGCCCAGCGCGTCACCCCCCTCGACACCCCCACTCGTACGGAGGCCTGACATGACCACCCGCCCTGGCCTCCGTACCGGAGCCGCCGTAGCCCTCGCCGTCTCGGTCCTCGGGACGACGCCCGGCGCGACCGCCGGCGTGTTCGCGAGCGCCGACTCGGTCGTCAACCGCGAGACCGTCCGTGTGGACCTCCACCCGGACGGCAGCAAGAAGGTCGCCCGCCTCTACAGCCAGCTCGTCGTCGACGGCAACGGCGCCATCCGCGTCGCCGACCCGACGTCGACGGAGGGGCTGCGCGACCTCGACGGCTTCTCGAAGCCGCGTACCGAGGACGGCAAGGCAGTCTGGGACCTCGACGTCGACGGCCGCGCGGTGCGCCGTACGCTCGCCGACCACAAGGCCGATCTGCCCGTGAACGTCGCGGTGTCGTACACCCTCGACGGCAAGGACGTCTCCCCGGACGACGTCGTCGGCAAGGACGGCCTGCTGAAGGCGACGTACAAGGTCGTCAACACCACCGCCGTCCCCACTGAGGTGACCTACAAGGACGGCAAGGGCGACACCAAGACCGCCATGGTCAGCGTGCCCGTGCCGCTCGTGGGGTCGTTCCGCGCCACGCTGCCCGGCCGCTTCACGCAGGTCGACGCGCCGCGCGCCGACGTCGTGGGCGACGGCCGCGGCAACACGACCGTCTCGTGGTCGCTCGTGCTGTTCCAGCCGCTCGGCGACCCGGTGTCGGAGTTCGGCTGGACGGCTCACGTCCGCAACGGCATCGCGCCGCGCGGCGACGTGACGATCGTTCCCGTCCTGCCGAGTCGCAAGTTCAACGTCGGGGCGTACGAGCGCGGCGCCGCGCAGGCGTCCGAGCTCACCGACGGCGCGGGCCAGATCGACGCGAACGTGCTCAAGCTGCGCGACGGCGCCGGCGAGCTGCTCGACGGCCTCGGTCAGCTCGCGGCGGGCGCGGCGACGTTGCAGGGCGGGCTGTCCGGCACCGCCGCTCCCGGCGCCGGCAAGCTGGCCGACGGCATGGATGCCGCGGCCGCCGGTGGCGGCAAGCTCAGCGACGGGCTCGGGGACCTCTCCGACGGCGCCGACCGCGTCGCCGGCGGGCTCTCCGAGGCGAACGCGGGCACGCAGAAGCTCCTCGACGGCAGCCAGGACCTCGCGGCCGGCGCGGGCCTCGTCTCGACCGGCGCGGCACAGGTAGCCGACGGCCTGGCGAGCGTCGGCGACGGGCTCACGCAGCTCTCCGCCGCGGTCTCGGGTCTCGACACCAACCCCGGCTTCCTCGCGCTGAAGCAGGGCGTCGCGGCGATGTCCGCGGGCCTCGGCAGCGCGAGCAACCCGCTCACCGTCCTCGGCGCCCTCAACGCCGTCGAGCTCGGCCTCATCCAGATGTCCACGAGCCCGACCGCCGGCCTCCCTGCCGTCGTGACCGGCGTCGAGGGCCTCAAGGCAGGCCTCACCAATGCCAAGACCGCCATCGCCACCATGGCCGCGGCCGTCACGCAGCAGCAGGCGCTGCTCGCCGACGCGCTCGTCCAGGGCGCGTGCGCGGCCACGCCGGGCTCACCGCTCTGCGTGGACGTCGCGACGGCCGCCGGCATCGCGGCCGCCATCAAGGACGGCCTCACCAACGCCGACCCCGCGCTCGGCCTCGGCGCCGGCGTGGACGCGGCGCTGGCCGGCATCGGCTCGACGACGACGCCGGGGGCGACCGTTCTCTACGGCCTCTCCTCGGCCATCGCCGGCATCGGCTCGACGTCCACGCCGGGCAGCACCCTGCTGTACGGCCTGCACCAGGCGATCCTCGGCCTCGACCACCCGGTCGGCGCCGCGGGCCCGTCCGACAAGGGCGGCATCAAGCAGGGTCTCGACGCCGTGGGTCTCGGGCTCGACGCGCTCGTCGCGGGCATCGTGGACGCCGTCAACGGCGCCCTCGGCGCGCCGACCGACGCCCCGACCGCCTCGCTGCGCGGCGCCGTCGCGGCGCTGGGGGCGGGCGCGGACGCCGTCGCGGACGGCACCGACGCCGTCGCCGACGGCGCGGGCACGCTGTCGAAGGGCGCGCTCGACCTTGCCGACGGCGTCGACCAGCTCGACACCGGCGCGGGGCAGCTCGCGGCCGGCGCGGGCACGGCGGCCGACGGCGCGGTGGACCTGTTGGACGGCCTCGAGCAGCTCAAGGCCGGCTCCCGCGACCTGGCCGAAGGCCTCGGCTCCGCGGCCGACGGCTCAGGCAAGATCGCCGACGGCCTCGGGTCGGCGAAGGACGGCGGCAAGCAGCTCGCCGACGGCGCGGGCCGGCTCTCGAAGGAGGGCACCAGCGTCCTCGTCGAGAAGGGCAACGCCACCGCCGCCGACGCCGCGAAGACGTACGCCACCATCCAGCTGCTCGACGCCAAGGCGGCGGCGAACGGCCTCCCGTACGGCGCCCCCGAGGGCGGCACGGGCACGGCGGCGTACGTCATGACCCTCGCGGCCGCCGACGGCCAGGCGACCGAGGACAGGGGGCGCGCGCTGCTCGCCCTGGCGCTCGTCGTCGCGGCCTGCGCGGCCGGCTCGGTCCTCAGGAAGCGGGCTGTCTCCTGGTGACGAAGATCGCGGTGCCGGGGAGGAGCCGGCCCCGCCCAGGCCCCCACTGGGCGTAGGTCGACGCGTGGCCCTCGGGCCACTCCGGCTCCAGTACGTCGAGCACCACCAGCCCCGCGGCGACCACCTCACGGACCCGGTCGCCGAGGGTGCGGTGGTGCTCGACGTACGTCGCGACGCCGTTCTCGTCCTGCTCGACGTACGGCGTCCTGTCGAAGTAGCTCGTCGTCACCGTCAGCGCCGTGTCCGAGTCGGGGAAGCACCAGCGGAACGGGTGCGTCACCGAGAAGACCCAGCGCCCGCCCGGCTTGAGGACCCGCGCGACCTCGCGCATGACCGCGGCGCTGTCGGCGACGAACGGCAGGGCGCCGTACGCGCTGCACGCCAGGTCGAAGGTCTCGTCCTGGAACGGCAGCCGCTCCGCGTCGGCGTTCACCCGCGTGCCCGTGCCGAGCCGCAGCTGCTCCAGTGAGATGTCCATGCCGACGGCGTGCGCGCCCTGCGCGGCGAGCCAGCGGGTCGTCTGCGCCGCGCCGCAGCCGACGTCGAGGACCCGCTTCCCCCGTACGTCGCCCAGCAGCCGCAGGTCCTCCTCGCGAGTGCCCTCGGGGCTCCACACGAAGCCGTCGATCTCGGCGGCGTGCTCGGCCTGGTAGCCGGGGGCGTACGCGTTCCAGAACGCCGCGTTCGCCCGCCGCGTCTCGTCTTGGTCCGCCTCCCTGCGCAGGACCTCGGCGGGGTCGTTCACGCGACGATCTCCATCGGCGGCTCACCCAGCCTGGTCTCCGTGCCTGCCAGCACGCGCCGGGCGGTCCAGGCGCAGGCGAGCGCGTCGAGCGCGTCGTCGGCGTTCGCCGGGCGGGGCGCGTCGCGCATGAGCAGGGGCACGTCGCCGAAGTGCTCCGCCAGCGCGACCAGCCGCGCCGCCAGCCCCGCCGCGGAGCGCTTCGAGGGCAGCACCGCACCGGTCATGGCGAGGAACGACACCTCAGGATGCGCCTCGACCACCGCGCAACCCGGTTGCGGCCCGTGCGTCGAAAAGACGCCATTCGCATCCCGGATGCGTTCGGCGATGGCCCACGTCTGCCTCGACGGCGCCGGCCCGGGCACCGCGCGGGCCACCGCGCACGCCGTCGCGTAGTCCGGCGCGTCGAGCACCGCGCGCGTGGGCGTGTGGAAGACGGAGCTCCGCGCCTCGCCCAGCACCTCCCGCGCCGCGACGTCGCACGCCCGGTAGCCCACCTCGGGGACGCCGATCGGCACGTCCACCGCCACAACCGCGCAGCCGGCCAGCAGGTCCAGGGCGGGCCCGAGCGCCAGCGGGAGCAGCCGCCACTCGACGCCCGTACGGCTCCACACCGCCGCCACCCAGCCGCCAGGGCAGCCGTCCACGCCCGCCACCGTCTCCACGGGTGCATCCTGCCGCGGGAGACCGGCGTTGACCCGTCCCCGTACGGACGGCTAGCCTGTCGCTGCGCTGTGGGCCTGCGCAGGATCTCGTATGGGCAGGCTCTGCACTCGTCTGTGTCCCCGACTCCGGTCCCTACTAGGTCCCAGTCCGCCCGCCGACGAACCAGGCTCACGACGCTACCGCCGACCGACCCGTAGCCGGAGCCGACCTAGTGACCAGCACTCTCGACACCCCGCCCGCCACCACGACCCCCCAGGTCGCGGTCAACGACATCGGGGACGAGCAGGCGTTCATCGACGCCATCGACTCGACGATCAAGTACTTCAACGACGGCGACATCGTCGAGGGAGTCATCGTCAAGGTCGACCGTGACGAGGTGCTCCTCGACATCGGCTACAAGACCGAGGGCGTCATCCCCTCGCGCGAGCTGTCCATCAAGCACGACGTCAACCCCGACGACGTCGTCAAGGTCGGCGACGAGATCGAGGCCCTCGTCCTCCAGAAGGAGGACAAGGAGGGCCGGCTGATCCTGTCCAAGAAGCGCGCCCAGTACGAGCGCGCCTGGGGCACGATCGAGAAGATCAAGGAAGAGGACGGGATCGTCACCGGCACCGTCATCGAGGTCGTCAAGGGCGGCCTCATCCTCGACATCGGCCTCCGCGGCTTCCTCCCCGCCTCCCTGGTGGAGATGCGCCGCGTCCGCGACCTCCAGCCGTACGTCGGCAAGGAGCTCGAGGCCAAGATCATCGAGCTCGACAAGAACCGCAACAACGTCGTCCTCTCCCGCCGCTCCTGGCTGGAGCAGACGCAGAGCGAGGTCCGCCAGGGCTTCCTGACCACCCTGCAGAAGGGCCAGGTCCGCTCGGGCGTCGTGTCGTCGATCGTCAACTTCGGTGCGTTCGTCGACCTCGGCGGCGTCGACGGCCTCGTGCACGTCTCCGAGCTGTCCTGGAAGCACATCGACCACCCCTCCGAGGTCGTCGAGGTGGGCCAGGAGGTCACCGTCGAGGTCCTCGACGTGGACCTCGACCGCGAGCGCGTCAGCCTCTCCCTCAAGGCCACTCAGGAAGACCCGTGGCGCCAGTTCGCGCGGACCCACGCGATCGGCCAGGTCGTGCCCGGTCGCGTCACCAAGCTGGTGCCGTTCGGCGCGTTCGTCAGGGTGGACGAGGGCATCGAGGGCCTCGTGCACATCTCCGAGCTGGCCGAGCGCCACGTCGAGATCCCCGAGCAGGTCGTCAACGTCGGCGACGAGATCGCCGTCAAGGTCATCGACATCGACCTGGAGCGCCGCCGTATCTCGCTGTCGCTCAAGCAGGCCACCGAGGGCACCATCGGCGAGGCCGTGGGCTTCGACCCGGCGCAGTACGGCATGGACATGCAGTACGACGAGGCCGGCAACTACATCTACCCCGAGGGCTTCGACGCCGAGACGGGTGAGTGGAAGGAAGGCTTCGAGGCCGAGCGCGACGCGTGGGAGCACAAGTACGCCGAGGCGCACGCCAAGTGGGAGGCCGAGCAGGCCGCCCTCGCGGAGCAGGTGGCGGCGCAGGCCGCGGCCGACCTCGCGGCCGGCGCGAGCACGTCGTACTCGTCGGAGACCCCGGAGGAGCCGAGCGGCGTCCTCGCGGGCCACGACGACCTCGCGGCGCTGCGCGAGCAGCTCGCCGCGGGTGGCGACGCCCCGGCGGCGGAGGCCCCCGCCGAGCCGGCCGCCGAGGCCCCGGCCGAGACGCCCGCCGAGGACACCCCGGCCGAGTAGCTCCGTACGTCCCGAAGGCCCCCGCGCTCCGGCGCCGGGGGCCTTCGGCGTCCCACCCCGCGGTTACTGGTGAGTAGCGACGCGCGTCACGCACGAAGTGGTGACGTACGACGTCGCCGTTCACCAGTCGCGCGTCCGCGGCGGCCCCGCGGACGGCCCCGTGCGAGACTCCCCAGCGTGCTGCGCGTGGGTCTCACCGGGGGCATCGGGTCCGGCAAGAGCGAGGTCGCGCGCCTGCTCGCCGCCCGCGGCGCCCTCGTCGTCGACTCCGACGCGCTCGCCCGCGAGGTCGTCGCCCCCGGCACGGCCGGGCTCGCGGCGGTCGTCGAGGCGTTCGGTCCCGACTACCTCGACGCCCACGGCGCCCTCGACCGCCCCAGGCTCGCGCGGCTCGTCTTCCAGGACCCCCAAGCACGCGAACGCCTCAACGCCGTCGTCCACCCGCTCGTCGGCGCCGCCGCGGCCGAACGCCTCGCGCAGGCACCCGAGGACGCGATCGTCGTGCACGACGTACCGCTGCTCGTGGAGACGGGAATGACGCCGCTGTTCGACGTCGTTGTCGTCGTCGACACGGACAGAGAGACCCAGCTCGAACGCCTCGTCGCTCAGCGCGGCATGACCAGGCAGGACGCCGAGGCCCGTATCGACGCCCAGGCCACCCGCGAGGAACGGCTCGCGGCGGCCGACCACGTCATCCGCAACGACGGCTCACTGCGGGAGCTCGAGGAGCAGGTGGCGAGGCTGTGGCAAATCCTGACGAACGACCCTGACGAACGGGCGACACTCGCCTGACGGCTCGCGACTTTCGGGCCAAATCCGCTCGGAACGGCCAGAGCGCTGACGTACGGTGACACCGCGAGAACAGCTCAACTCCCAGTGATGCCCAGGGGGGCACCCGGCCAAACCACGTCTGGTGGAAGGTTTCTTTGCGCATGCCCAGCACCCGCCCCCGCGCCATCTCGCCGCTGCTCCTGAGCCCCGGCGCGCTGCGCGCGCACGCGCTCGTCATCCTCGCCACGCTCCAGGTCGGCCTCACCGCCGCCATGAGCGGGCCCGTCGCCGTCGCGCCGGCCGCGATCGAACGCCCTGGCGCGCTCGACCTCGCGGTGGCGTTCGCCGAGCAGCCGGCCGCGACGGCGTTCCTCAACCTGGGTACGCCCGCGCCGAGCCAGGCGCCGAAGCCGATCGTCCGTACGTCCCCCGCGCCCGTCAGCAAGGCCCAGCAGCCGGCGCCGAAGGTGACCGCGAAGGGCCGCTACATCCCGACCGGCACCGGCATGTGGACGTACATGTGGGGCGAGACCGAGGGCGGCAGCGCCAAGAAGATCGTCGAACGCGCCCAGCGCACCGGCCTCTCGCACCTCTACGTCCGCACAGGCACCCGCAAGGGCGGCTTCGACGGCGGCCCCGTGCTCAAGAAGCTGCTGCCCGCCACCAAGGGCACCGGCATCCAGGTCATCGCGTGGGACTTCCCGCAGCTGAAGAACCCGACTTCCGACGCCCGACGCCTCGCCGCGGCCGCGCGGTTCCGGGTCCCCGGCGCCCCGCGGATCATGGCCGTCGCCCCCGACATCGAGACCGGCTCCGAGGGCACCATCCTCACGAACGCCCGCGTCGAGACGTACATGCGGACCCTGCGCCGCCTCCTCCCCAAGGACGTGTCGATCATCGGCGTCACGCCGTGGCCGTCGGAGAAGCGGATCGGCCGCTACCCGTTCGGCGGCGTGGCGAAGTACTCCGACGCGCTCGCCCCGATGGCGTACTGGGTCAACCGCGACCCGGCCACCGTCGCCCGGCAGACCATGGAGCGGCTGAAGAAGTACGGCAAGCCGGTCATGCCGATCGGGCAGGCGTACGACCCGCGCATCGACGTCCCCGGCCTCAAGTGGGGCCCGCCGTCGCAGGCGCAGGTCACGGCGTTCCTCGAGACGTCGGACAAGTACGGCGCCCCGGCCACCAGCCTCTGGGTCTGGCAGTTCGCGTCCAAGGGCCAGTGGACGGCGCTGTCCAAGAACCGCCAGCTCTTCGCCGCGGACAAGTAGCCGCGCTGATTTCTGTCACACCCCCTGCCTAGAGTGGGTGGTGTGAGACCAGTCACCGATCTGCAGCGCAGGCTGGCGCCCTTCAAGGTCGTCAGCGACTTCGAGCCGTCCGGCGACCAGCCGGCCGCGATCGACGAGCTGGAGCGCCGGGTCAGGGCGGGGGAGCAGCACGTCGTCCTCCTCGGCGCGACCGGCACCGGCAAGTCCGCGACGACCGCCTGGCTGGTCGAGCGGCTGCAGCGCCCCACGCTGATCCTCGCGCCCAACAAGACCCTCGCGGCCCAGCTCGCCAACGAGTTCCGCGAGCTGCTGCCGCACAACGCCGTCGAGTACTTCGTCTCCTACTACGACTACTACCAGCCCGAGGCGTACGTCCCGCAGACCGACACCTACATCGAGAAGGACTCCTCCATCAACGAGGAGGTCGAGCGGCTGCGCCACAGCGCCACCATGAGCCTGCTGACCCGCCGCGACGTCGTCGTCGTCGCGTCCGTGTCGTGCATCTACGGCCTCGGTACGCCCCAGGAGTACGTCGACCGCATGGTCCGCCTCGACGTCGGCCAGGAGATCGAGCGCGACAAGCTGCTGCGCAAGTTCGTCGACGTGCAGTACGCGCGCAACGACCTGGCGTTCACGCGCGGCACGTTCCGCGTGCGGGGGGACACGGTCGAGGTGTTCCCCGTCTACCAGGAGCACGCGGTCCGCATCGAGATGTTCGGCGACGAGATCGAGCGGCTCTACACGCTGCACCCCGTCACCGGCGAGGTCCTCTCCGAGGACAAGGACATCATGATCTTCCCTGCGACCCATTACGTCGCCGGCCCCGAGCGCATGGAGCGCGCGATCCGCGGCATCGAGGCCGAGCTGGCCGAGCGCCTCGCCGAGATGGAGCAGCAGGGCAAGCTGCTGGAGGCCCAGCGGCTGCGCATGCGGACGACGTACGACATCGAGATGATGCGCCAGGTCGGCTTCTGCTCCGGCATCGAGAACTACTCCCGCCACATCGACGGCCGCGCCCCGGGCACCGCACCCCACACGCTGCTCGACTACTTCCCCGAGGACTTCCTGCTCGTCATCGACGAGTCGCACGTGACCGTGCCGCAGGTCGGCGGCATGTACGAGGGCGACATGAGCCGCAAGCGCACGCTCGTGGACCACGGGTTCCGGCTGCCGTCGGCAATGGACAACAGGCCGTTGAAGTTCGAGGAGTTCACCGAGCGGATCGGCCAGTGCGTCTACCTGTCCGCGACGCCTGGTCCGTACGAGCTCCGCAAGGCCGAGGGCGCGCCCGTCGAGCAGATCATCAGGCCCACCGGCCTCGTCGACCCCGAGGTCATCGTCAAGCCCACGCACGGGCAGATCGACGACCTCATCCACGAGATCCGGCTGCGCGCCGACAAGGACGAGCGTGTCCTCGTCACGACGCTGACCAAGAAGATGTCGGAGGACCTCACCGACTACCTCCTCGAGCTCGGCATCCGGGTGCGCTACCTGCACAGCGAGGTCGACACGCTGCGCCGCATCGAGCTGCTGCGCGAGCTGCGGCTGGGGGAGTTCGACGTCCTCGTCGGCATCAACCTCCTCCGCGAGGGCCTCGACCTGCCCGAGGTGTCGCTCGTGTCGATCCTCGACGCCGACAAGGAGGGGTTCCTGCGTTCGGGGACGTCGCTGATCCAGACCATCGGCCGCGCGGCGCGCAACGTCTCCGGCCAGGTCCACATGTACGCCGACCAGGTCACCGACTCCATGCGCAAGGCCATCGACGAGACCAACCGCCGCCGGGCCAAGCAGGTGGCCTACAACGAGGAGCGCGGGCTCGACCCTCAGCCGCTGCGCAAGCGGATCGCCGACATCATGGACGAGCTGCGGATCACCGAGGAGGTCGCCGAGGGCTCGCCCGCCTCGGCCGTCGGTCGCGCGCGTGGCGCGTCCAGGGGACGTACGCCGACGCCCGGCGGCACGCGGGCCAGCGGCGCCGGGCGGCACGCCAAGGACCTCGCCGGCATGCCGCGCGCCGACCTCGCGCTGCTCATCCAGCAGCTCACCGACGAGATGCTCGACGCCGCGGCGTCGCTGCAGTTCGAGGTGGCGGCCCGCCTGCGCGACGAGGTCAACGAGCTCAAGAAGGAGCTGCGCGCCATGGAGGCCGCCGGCGTCCGCTGACGCCCGCCGCGCCGCGCCCGTCACCCACCCGCGCGCCGCGCGAGGCGGCGCCTTCGTGATCTTGGCGACGTTCGTGCCGGCGGGCAGGCTGAAACGGCACCAAGATCACGAATCCGGTGACCGGCACCTCGAACTCCAACCACCCCGCCACGCAGGAGTTCGCGCAGGCGATGGCCGGGCTCTGCGACGGCCCGCCGACGTTCTACAACCTCGACGTCGTCCGCGACGGGGTCTAGACACGCCCTAGCCCCCCACGACCGGCGCGTCACGACGCGCGTCCCCGCGCGCCGGTCGGGTAGTCTCTCCCGCAAGCGAAGGGGAGTATCCCCCCGCGGCGGCATCGTCATCACGGCTCACGCCCGGTGCCGCCGGTCCGGCCACACGGCCGAGCGGGAGAGACCTTCGGTCTCTCATCGACCGAAGGGAAGTTCGTTGGACCTGGGTGGAACACCCCTCTGGGCGTGGGGCGCGGTCACCGTCGCGATCCTCGTCATGCTGCTCATCGACCTGCTGGTCGTCCACAAGGACGCCCACGCGGTGACGATCCGCGAGGCCGCGTACAGCAGCGCCGTGTGGATCACGATCGGCCTGCTGTTCGGCCTGATCATCTGGGCCACGGAAGGCGGCCAACTCGCCGGTGAGTACTACACCGGCTACCTGGTCGAGAAGAGCCTGTCGGTCGACAACATCTTCGTCTTCGCGCTGCTCTTCACGTACTTCGCCGTCCCCGCGGCGTTACAGCACCGCGTGCTGTTCTGGGGTGTCGTGGGCGCGCTGGTGTTCCGCGCGATCTTCATCGCGCTCGGCGCCACGCTGCTCGAGCGCTTCCACTGGATGATCTTCGTGTTCGGCGGCTTCCTCGTCATCACCGGCATCCGGATGGCGATGTCGCGCGAGGACCACGTGGACCCCGGGCGCAACCCGATCCTGCGGCTGATGCGCAAGATGGTCCCGATGACCGACGCGTACCACGGTCAGAAGTTCACGATCCGCGAGGGCGGCAAGCGCCTCGCCACGCCGCTGCTGGCGGTCCTCGTGGCGGTCGAGACGACCGACATCATCTTCGCCGTCGACTCGATCCCCGCGGTCTTCGCGGTGACCGAGGACCCGTTCCTCGTGTTCACGTCGAACGCCTTCGCCATCCTCGGCCTCCGGGCGCTCTACTTCCTGCTCGCCGACCTCATGGACCGCTTCACGTACCTCAAGCTCGGCCTCGCGGTCGTGCTCGTGTTCGTCGGCGTGAAGATGCTCGTCAGCGAGCAGTGGCACCCGCCGGGCTGGCTGCCGCTCGTCGTCATCGCGTCGATCCTCGGCATCTCGGTGTGGGCCAGCCTCCGGTCGACGCGGCCAGGGGAGCTCGAAGAGCTCGCCGACGACCGGCCGATGGACGACTCGGACAACGTCCCCGCTCCACCCCGTTGACGGTCCCCGCCCGCACCAGCCTGGTCACCCTCGGCGTCGCCGACGTCGAGGCGGCCGCGGCGTTCTACGAGCGCCTCGGCTGGACCCGCTCGCCGGCGTCGGTGCCGGGGGACATCGCGTTCTTCGCGACGAGCGGGGCCGTGATCGGGCTCTGGAACGACCGTTCGGTGGCGGAGGAGGCGGGGCTGCCGTACACCCCGCCCGCCGCCGCCCGCGGCGTGGTCATCGCGATCAACGTCGAGTCCGAGGCCGAGGTCGACCGGGTGCTCGCCGAGGCGGTCGAGGCGGGCGCCACGCCGCTCGAGCCGGCCGTCCGCATGGACTGGGGCGGCTACTCCGGCTACTTCGCCGACCCCGACGGCAACGCGTGGGAGGTCGCCTTCAACCCCGGCTGGCCGCTCGTGGACGGCGTGCCTCAGCTTCCGTAACCTGCCCGCATGGCGGGGGAGGAGCGCGACCAGTTCGACGACGCTTTCGTCGACGCCGCCACCGTCCGCGAGGCAGACCTCCTCCCGCCGCCGTCGCGCGAGTCGCTGCGCGAGGTTCGGCGCGAGGCGAAGGAGCGGCGCCGCGGGCCCGTGAAGCCCCGGCGCGGGCGGCGTACGGTCCTCGCGCTCGTCGTCACCACGGCTGTCGTCGCGGCGGGCGTCGTCGCGCTGACGCGGCTCCCCGAGCCGCGCCTCCCGGTCCCGGCGCAGGCGCCGGTGGTCGTGCCGTCGCACACCCCGCCGCCGCGGACGCCCGACGCGTTCGCCGGCAGCCGGGTCGAGTCCTGGCCGGTGGGCGCCGCCGGCATCCGGCCGCCCGCGGCGAAGGCCGTCGGCGCGTTCTCCGCCGCGCAGGTCGCCGCGGCGTACGACCGCACGGCTGCCCTGCTCCGTACGGCGCTCCTCGACCGCTCCGTGCTCTACGGCCGCCGTACCGAGCCGGTGCTGGGCAGGCTCGCGCCGGGGAGCGCCCGGCAGTGGAAGGACCAGACGGCGTACGTCATGAACCGGTTCGACCCGCGCGTCGTCGCGCCCGCGTCCCGCACGGTCAAGGTCAACGGCCGCATGACGGCCCGCGTCGCGGACGACGCGCTGCGGGTGTCGGCGACGTATGTCGCGGTGTACGCGCTGCGCTCGCCGGGGGCCCCGGCGGCGGCGCCGGAGCTCGTGGCGGTCCACCGGACGCTGCGATTCGACTTCCAGCCGGCTCGCGACGGCCTCTCGGCGCCGTGGGTGAGCTACGGCTACTACGTGAGCGACCACACGCCGTGCGGCCAGCGCGGCGACTTCGGAGCGTACGTCCGCGTGGTGCTCGACAAGGCCGCCGCCGCGACGCAGCCCCCGGACGCGCCGGCGGAGGACTTCGACGTCCTCGACCCCACCGCGGAGCCGCCGAAACGCTGCTTCCGCACCACGAGCACCCGCTGAGACGATCGAGGAATTAGGTCAAAACCCCCACGGTTGGGACGTTACGTCTCTACGATCGAGTAGATCGCCAGCCTGCCTTGCCGCCGCTTCCCGGGGGACTCCCAGTGCTCGTTCAGCTTCGTTCGACCGCGTCAGTGCTCGTCGTGGCCGCCGCCGCGTACGGCCTCGCGGCGGTCGCGCCCGCCGCGCCCGCCGCCCCGGTCCGGGCCCCGCGCACGGCCCCTGTCGCCACGAGCACGGCCACGAACCCCGTCGTCGAGGCGTCCGCGCTGCCCGCCCGCGCTCTCGCCGAGCCGGGCGCGCTGACCCCGCTCTCCGGCGACTTCAACGGCGACGGCGAGACCGACGTGCTCATGTACGGCCCCGGCTCCCGTCCCGACCACCTGTGGCTCGGCCGCGCGGGCGGCACGTTCTCCGGCGTCCGGCTCCTCATCTCCGGCACGTACGAGCCCGTCGTCGGCGACTTCGACGGCGACCGCAAGGCCGACGTCCTCTGGTACGCCCCCGGCGGCGGCACCGACGTCGTCTGGTACGGCGGGACAGGCGGCCGCTTCGTCCGCCGCGAGGTCAGCGTGTCCGGCGCGTACGAGGCCCTCACCGGCGACTTCGACGGCGACGGCAAGGGCGACGTGTTCTGGTACGGCGCCGGCACGACCCGCGACGTCGTCTGGTACGGCACCGGCTCACGCTCGTTCGTCAGCCGCTCGGTCACGGTCAACCGTTCGTACCGCCCGGTCCTCGGCGACTTCGACGGCGACAAGCACACCGACGTCCTCTGGTACGGCAGCGGCTCGGCGAAGGACGCGCTCTGGTACAGCGGCGGTCGCGGCGTGTTCCGCGGCGTCGCGATCAACGTCAGCGGGACGTACGAGCCGGTCGTCGGCGACTTCGACGGCAACACCGCGCGCGACGTCCTCTGGTACGGCGCCGGCTCCGCCCCCGACGCCGCGTGGTACGGCACCAGGAGCCGCCGCTTCGTCGGCCGCTCCACCGCGATCGGCGCGGCCGGTGTGCCTGTCCCGCGCGACTTCGACGGCGACGGCCGCGGCGACCTGCTCGTCTACGGTCCCGGCGCGGCCGCTGACTACGTCTACTACGGCAGGACGTCCGGCGGGTTCGACCGCAAGGCCGTGTCGCTGCCGCACACGACGTACCACCCGGTCGGCGGCGACTTCGGCGGCGACGGCCGCGACGACGTGTTCTTCTACGCGCCCGGCAACGCCATGGACTCGATCTGGTCGGGCTACGGCCGCGGCTTCATCGGCCGCAACACCACCATCGACATCGGGTTCGAGCGCGCGATCCCGCTGCGCCCCGAGTCGATCCGCAACCAGTTCAACCCGTACGGCTTCGTCGCGCATGCCATGGGCGGCATCGACGGCCACGGCTACACGAACACGCTGGAGGCGTTCCAGTACAACTACGACCGCGGCTACCGCGTGTTCGAGGCCGACCAGGTCGTCCTCGCCGACGGCACCGTCGTCGTCGCGCACGACGGCACCGAGGCGTCGTACGGCCTGAACAAGCTGTTCAAGGACTCGACCTGGGCGGACCTCGAGGGCCACAAGTTCCAGGGCAAGTACACGATCCTGCGGGCCCAGGACCTCGTCGCGCTCATGAAGCAGTACACCGACGCGTACATCATCCTCGACCTCAAGTACGAGGGCGTCCGCGCCTGGACGACGTACGTCCGCCTCGCCGGCCGCGACCCCGCGATCGTCGAACGCCTCATGCCGCACGTCGCCGACCCGGCGATGCTCGCGGCGATGCGCAAGGCGTACCCGCTGCAGAACTACGTCGTCGCGCTCTACCGCACCCAGGCGTACGGCCGCATGGACAACCCCGAGCTGCTCGACTGGGTGCGCAAGGAGCGGGTGCCGGCCGTGATGATGTGGTTCGGCACGCGCAACCGCGCGATCAGCCTCGCCGCCAACAACCGCGAGCGCCGCCGCTTCGAGTCGTCGTTCGTCGCGGACATCAAGGCGCTCGGCGCGGTGCCGTACGTGCACACGGTCAACGACAAGGCCGTGGCGCAGTCGTTCTGGGACCGGCGGATCGGGCTCTACAGCGACGTGCTGTTCCCGCCGTTCAGCGCGACCGCGTCGTCGTCCTCGGTGGTCGCGCCGTCGGGCATGACGCCCGACGAGTAAGCCTTCCCCAACTGCGCCTAGTAGGGCTTGGCGAAACGCCGCCCACGGTCACGTGCGGTGACGGTGTCCGGGTCGGCTCCGCAACCGGGTTGCGGGCCGTGCGGGGCAAAGGCGCAGATCGCACCCCGATCATGGCGGAGGCGCTCACCTGGGACGCAGCCGGTCACGCTCGGCCACCATCACGCCGTTTCGCCAAGCGCACTAGATGCTGGCTACGGCCCAGGAAAGGCCGCGCGAGTGGCATCCTGGATCGCGGCGAGCACCCATCCTGCGGCCATCGCCAGAGCTTCCACTCGGAAGGAATGGGAATTCTCTTGCTGGCCCTCAACGAGTGCGTCAAGGGGAGGTCCGCCCACCGTCATCGGTAGAATTGTTACGTAGGGGATCTCGTTGATTGCCTTCACGGCCAGTGCGAGGGTTTCCGATCCGCCTACCAGCCGCGGGCGCGCCACTCCGGGATCGAGGGGCGCTCCGCGCCGAGCGTCGTGTCCTTGCCGTGGCCGGGGTAGACCCAGGTCTCGTCCGGCAGGCAGAAGAGCTTGGCCTCGACGTCGTCCAGAAGCCTGGTGAACCGCGCGGCGTCCTGCTGGGTGTTGCCGACGCCGCCGGGGAACAGGCTGTCCCCGGTGAACAGGTGCGGCCGCTCGGGGTCGCCCTCGTAGAGCAGCGCGAGCCCGCCCGGGGTGTGCCCCTCCAGGTGGATCGCGCGCAGCGTCGCCTCGCCGACCGCGACCTCGTCACCGTCTGCGACGAGCTCGGGCTCCTGGCCGGGCGGCATCATCCCGGCGTCGGCGGCGTGGCAGAGCAGCCGCGCGCCGGTCGCCGCACGCAGCTCCGCGATCGCCTGCACGTGGTCGAAGTGGCCGTGCGTCTGCACGATCGCCACCAGCGGGTCCGCGGCGAGCGTCGCGAGGACGCGCTCGGCCTCGTTGGCGCCGTCCACCAGCACCGTCGTCCCCGTCGTGGCGCAGCGGAGCAGGTAGACGTTGTTGTCGTACGGCCCCACAGCCAGCTTGGTCACGCGCAGGCCGGGCAGCTCACGGACGTCGGCGGGGCCGCCGACCGTGACGTCGCCGGTGTACGTCACGCGCGTCGTTACCGGCCGGCGCGGCGCGGCCGGGTCGAGAACATGACGGCCGCGCCGAGGATCGCGAGGAACGCGATGCAGACCATCGTGAAGAACTTGAAGCCGCTCACCGCGCCCTCCTGCGCCGCGCGCTCGGCCTCGATGCGTTCGAGCACCTCGTTGTCCTCCAGGCCGGGGGCGTGGTGCTCCTCCTCGCCCTCCTCGCCGTGGTCGTCGGCACCCGCCGTCGGGGCGTTGTCGCCGCCCGCGGGGGCGCCCACCGACGCGCTGGCGCTGCCGCTCGCGGGCGGCTGCTCCGACGGCTCCGCGCTCTCGCTCGGCTCGGGGTCCTCGGTCGCGGCGGCGCCGCCCTCGACAGTGAGCGTGCCGACCATGCCCTGCGACTCGTGCAGCGAGCAGACGACCTTGTGCTGACCTGCCGGCGGCGCCTTGAACGTGATCGTCTTCGACTGCCCGGCCATGACGATCCCCGTGTCGATGCCGAGCGCCTTGTTCTCCCACGTGTGCGGCGCGCCCTCGGACGTCAGCGTCACCGAGATCTCGCCCTTGGCGTTGGGCGTCGCCTTGACGTCCACGGGGTCGAACTTGTTGGCGGCGTTGCCGACGACCTTGATCGCGCCGGCCTGCTGGACGCCCGCGTGGGACGTGGCCGCGGCGAGCGGCGCGAGAGCGACGGCCCCGCCCAGGGCGAGGAGCGCGCGGGCGGTGGGGGAGGTGCCGTGACGCATGGGAGGCTGGCGTCCCTTCCGGTGGTGACGTACGGGGTCGGGAGGCTCCGGGGGGAATACCCGAGGCGCAGGTGCGACTGTATCCGAGGGGCCCGACAGGAACTTGTCCACAGCCCCGGCGGACGCTCGCCCGGAAACTTGTCACACCCCCTTGCTAACGTCGGCTACGACCGATGGACCGACCCCGAAGGACCGCCACTGTGGCCGACCGACTCGTCGTACGAGGCGCGCGCGAGCACAACCTGCGCAACGTCTCCATCGACCTCCCGCGCGACGCCCTCGTCGTGTTCACCGGTCTGTCCGGGTCCGGCAAGTCGAGCCTCGCGTTCGACACGATCTTCGCCGAGGGCCAGCGGCGCTACGTCGAGTCGCTCTCCGCGTACGCCCGCCAGTTCCTCGGGCAGATGGACAAGCCCGACGTCGACTTCATCGAGGGCCTCTCGCCGGCCGTCTCCATCGACCAGAAGTCCACCAGCCGCAACCCTCGGTCCACCGTCGGCACCATCACCGAGGTCTACGACTACCTCCGCCTGCTGTTCGCGCGCGCGGGCCGCCCGCACTGCCCCAGCTGCGGGCGCCCCGTGGCCCGGCAGACGCCGCAGCAGATCGTCGACCGTGTCCTGGAGATGGCCGAGGGCACCCGTTTCCAGGTCCTGGCGCCGGTCATCAAGGGCCGCAAGGGCGAGTACACCGAGCTGTTCTCCGACCTGCTGACGAAGGGCTACAGCCGCGCCCGCGTCGACGGCGTCGTCGTCCCGCTCGCCGAGCCGCCGAAGCTCAAGAAGTACGAGAAGCACACGATCGACGTCGTCGTCGACCGCCTCACCGTCAAGGACTCGGCCAAGCGCCGGCTCACCGACTCGGTCGAGACCGCGCTCAAGCTCGGCGACGGCATGGTGACGCTGGAGTTCGTCGACCTCGCCGACGACGACCCCGGCCGCGAGCGGACGTACTCCGAGCACCTCGCCTGCCTGTTCTGCGACCTCGACTTCCAGGAGCTGGAGCCGCGGTCGTTCTCCTTCAACTCGCCGTACGGCGCCTGCCCCACCTGCACCGGCCTCGGCACCCGCAAGGAGGTCGACGCCGAGCTCGTCGTCCCCGACCCCGAGCTGTCCCTCGGCGAGGGCGCCATCGCGCCGTGGGGGACCGGTCACCACTACGAGTACTTCGGCCGGCTCCTCAAGGCCCTCGGCGACCAGGTCGGGTTCTCGATGGACACCCCATGGGAGCGGCTGCCCAAGAAGGCGCGTGACGCCGTCCTGCACGGCAGCGACAAGCAGGTCCACGTCCGCTACCGCAACCGCTACGGCCGCGAGCGCTCGTACTACACGGCGTTCGAGGGCGTCATCCCGTTCCTCGAGCGGCGGCACTCCGAGTCCGAGAGCGAGACGAGCAGGGAGCGGTACGAGGGGTACATGCGCGACGTGCCCTGCCCCACGTGCAAGGGCGCGCGGCTCAAGCCCGAGTCGCTCGCGGTGACGCTGGGGGAGCGGACCATCGCCGACGTCGCGGCGCTGTCCATCGCCGACTGCGCGAAGTTCCTCCTCACGCTCGACCTCAACACCCGCGAGGCGATGATCGCCGAGCGCGTGCTCAAGGAGGTCAACGCCCGCCTCGGCTTCCTCCTCGACGTCGGTCTCGACTACCTCTCGCTCGACCGCCCCGCCGCGACGCTCGCGGGCGGCGAGGCGCAGCGCATCCGCCTCGCCACGCAGATCGGGTCGGGCCTCGTCGGCGTGCTGTACGTCCTCGACGAGCCGTCCATCGGCCTGCACCAGCGCGACAACCGCCGCCTCATCGACACCCTCGAGCGGCTGCGCAACCTCGGCAACACCCTCATCGTCGTCGAGCACGACGAGGACACGATCAAGCACGCCGACTGGGTCGTCGACATCGGCCCCGGCGCCGGCGAGCACGGCGGCGCCGTCGTCTACAGCGGCCCGCGCGAGGGGCTGCTGGACTGCGCCGACTCGATCACCGGCGCGTACCTGTCGGGGCGGCGCTCGATCCCGGTGCCGCACATCCGCCGGGTGCCCGGCGACCGCTTCCTCACCGTCGAGGGCGCGCGCGAGCACAACCTCCGCGACGTCTCCGTGAAGTTCCCGCTCGGCTGCTTCGTCGCCGTCACCGGCGTCTCCGGATCCGGCAAGAGCACGCTCGTCAACGACATCCTCTCGGCCGTCCTCGCCAACAAGATCAACGGCGCCCGCCAGGTCCCCGGCAGGCACACCCGCGTGACGGGCATCGACCACCTCGACAAGGTCGTCACCGTCGACCAGTCGCCGATCGGGCGTACGCCGCGGAGCAACCCCGCGACCTACACCAAGGTCTTCGACCACATGCGCAAGCTGTTCGCGGAGACCACCGAGGCGAAGGTGCGGGGGTACCAGCAGGGCCGGTTCTCGTTCAACGTCAAGGGCGGGCGCTGCGAGTTCTGCGCGGGCGACGGCACGATCAAGATCGAGATGAACTTCCTCCCCGACGTCTACGTCCCGTGCGAGGTCTGCCACGGCGCGCGGTACAACCGCGAGACGCTCGAGGTGCACTTCAAGGGCAAGAACATCGCCGAGGTACTCGACATGCCGATCGAGGAGGCGCTGGAGTTCTTCGAGGCGGTGCCGGCGATCGCGCGGCACCTCAAGACGCTCAACGACGTCGGCCTCGGCTACGTCCGTCTCGGCCAGCCCGCGCCGACGCTCTCCGGCGGCGAGGCGCAGCGCGTCAAGCTCGCGTCCGAGCTGCAGAAGCGTTCGACGGGGCGGACCGTCTACATCCTCGACGAGCCGACGACCGGCCTGCACTTCGAGGACATCCGCAAGCTGCTCGGCGTCCTCGGCCGCCTCGTCGACGCGGGCAACACCGTCATCGTCATCGAGCACAACCTCGACGTCATCAAGACCGCCGACTGGATCATCGACATGGGTCCCGAGGGCGGCAGCGGCGGCGGGCTGGTCGTCGCGGAGGGCTCACCCGAGCACGTCGCGACCGTCGAGGGCAGCCACACGGGCTCGTTCCTCCGCGAGATCCTCGCCGACCGCATCGAGACGCCGGCGAAGCCCCGCAAGGCCGCCGCGAAGAAGGCCGCCCCCCGCAAGAAGACCGTCGCCGCCCGCCGCTGACCGCCGCCCACTGCGCAACCCGGTCGCGCCTCGTGCGGGGAAAAAGCGCAGAACGCACCCCGAAGGGGTCGCCTCGACGGCGTTAGTAGTACGAGCCGTACGGCGGCCTGGGCGGCCCGGGCTGTGCGGCCGCGGAACCGCCGCGGCGCTGGACGACCTCCGACCAGAAGCCGCCCGCGCCGATCAGCCCGAGCGCCACGGGCACGAGCGACCACCAGCGCCCTTCGTTCTCGCCGTTGAGCAGCCCGGAGACGCCGAGCGCGATCACCCCGGCGTGCGGCAGCCCGAGGAACACCAGCGTCGGCGTCCCCACCCGCGGCAGCCGCGCCGCCACGCCCTGCACGACCAGGGCGACGGCCGTGAGCGCCGCCGCGACAGGGAACACGAGGAAGAGGATCACGACGAACAGCAGGATCCCCTCGAACGTCTGGTCGGCGTACGGCACCGGCCCCACCACCCAGCCGACGATCGCACCGCCGCCGACCAGCACCGCGTCGCAGAGCACCTCGGTCAGCACCGCGGACGTGACGAGCCACGAGCCGGGCGGGCGCGAGTAGACCTCGAAGCGCTTCGCCGGCTTCCCCTTCCGCGCGCGGCGCGCGGCCCGGTCCTCCGCCGTCGCGAAAACGACGTGCCGGACCGCGAGCGTCACGAGGAGCGCCAGCGCCGCGCCGGCCACCGCGTTGCGCTCACGGGCGGCGTTGATCTCCTGCTGGATGCGAATGTCCTGCTCGGACGCGCACGCCGTCAGCAGCAGCGGCAGCAGCGCGACCCACCACCCGCGCAGCCGCCCCCGGAACACGGTCGTCAGGCCCGCAGCAGACGGTCGATCAGCGCGTCGATGGCGGCGTCGTGGCGTTCCTCGCCCGACGGGCAGAATTCCTCGGTCGAGTCGAGGAACCGCTGGACGACGTCCATGGCGACGCGCACGACGCACGGCCGGCCGCCGTCGACGAGCTCGAGCACGATCCGCTGGGCGCCGCGGTCGGGGTAGATCCGGACGAGGCCGTCGCCGGTCGCGTGCTCGCAGCCGTAGCGGAGGAAGTCGCGCAGCACCATCCACTGCCCGCGCGGCAGCGCCGGGTGGTCGGGCTCGGCGGTGAGCAGGAGGCGTACGGCCAGCGGGTCACGGCGGGACCAGGCGAGCCGCAGCATCGTCGTGCGGTTGGGCCCCGTGCACCCACCGTCCACGATCACGCTCGCCGTGACGTCGTCCGCCACTGCTGACCTCACCCCTGAAGTCGTCGTAGGGGAACGAAATGTGACAGATAGTGGCGACCGAATCCAATTCCGGGACGGGCCACGCTCCGGCCGCGCCCCGGCGGGCGCCGCTTCGTACGATGTCGGCATGGCAGACCCGGCGCTGTACCGCCCCGCGCCGGGCACCATCCCCGACCAGCCCGGCGTCTACCGCTTCCGCGACAAGACCGGCCGCGTCATCTACGTCGGCAAGGCGAAGTCCCTGCGCAGCAGGCTGTCCAGCTACTTCCAGGACGTCCGCAACCTCCACCAGCGCACCCGCACGATGGTGGAGACCGGCGCGTCGGTCGACTGGACGGTCGTCACGACCGAGGTCGAGGCGCTGCAGCTCGAGTACTCGTGGATCAAGGAGTACGACCCGCGGTTCAACGTGCGCTACCGCGACGACAAGTCGTACCCGAGCCTCGCGATCACGTTCTCCGAGGGGTACCCGCGGGCGATGGTCATGCGCGGCCCGAAGAAGAAGGGCGTCCGCTACTTCGGCCCGTACGCCCACGCCTGGGCGATCCGCGAGACCCTCGACCTGCTGCTCCGCGTCTTCCCCGTACGCACCTGCAGCAACGGCGTCTTCAAGCGCGCCTCCCAGGTCGGCCGCCCGTGCCTGCTCGGCTACATCGGCAAGTGCTCGGCGCCGTGCGTCGGCCGCGTCACCGCCGACGAGCACCGCGAGATCGCCGAGCAGCTCTGCGACTTCTTGTCCGGCCAGACCGCGAAGCACCTCAAGCGGCTGGAACGCGACATGGCCGAGGCCGCGGGCAACCTGGAGTTCGAGCAGGCAGCCCGCCTCCGCGACGACATCGGCGCGCTGCGGCGCGCGATCGAGAAGCAGGCGGTCGTCCTGCCGAGCGGCGTCGACGCCGACGTCGTCGGCTACGTCGAAGACGGGCTGGAGGCGGCGTTCCAGGTGTTCCACGTCCGCGACGGCCGCGTCCGCGGCCAGCGCGGCTGGGTCGTCGACAAGGTCGAGGACCTCGACCCGCCGGCTCTCGTGAGCTCGTTCGTCGAGCAGCTGTACGGCGCCGCGTCACCCGACGACGTACCCCGCGAGGTCCTCGTCCCCGTCCTCCCGCCGAACGACGACGCCCTCGCCGAGTGGCTCTGCGGCATCCGCGGCTCCCGCGTCGCGATCCGCGTCCCCGAGCGCGGCGACAAGCGCTCGCTCCAGGAGACCGTGACCCGCAACGCGCAGCAGGCGTTCCAGCTGCACAAGCTCCGCCGCGCGGGCGACCTGTCCGCGCGGAGCAAGGCGCTCGGCGAGATCCAGGAGTCGCTCGGGCTGCCCGAGGCGCCGCTGCGGATCGAGTGCTTCGACATCTCGAACCTCCAGGGCACCAGCGTCGTCGGCTCGATGGTCGTGTTCGAGGACGGGCTGGCGCGCAAGGCCGAGTACCGCCGTTTCGCCATCAAGCACGTCGAGGGCCAGGACGACACGGCGGCGATGTTCGAGGTCATCTCGCGCCGCTTCGCGCGCTACGCCGAGGAGCGCGACGCGCCCCCGCCGGACGAGGCCGAGGGGGAGCGCCGCAGGTTCGCCTACCCGCCGAACCTCGTCGTCGTCGACGGCGGCCCGCCCCAGGTCGCGGCGGCCGCCAGAGCGATGGACGAGCTCGGCGTCGTGGACGTCTCGCTCTGCGGCCTCGCGAAGCGGCTGGAGGAGGTCTGGCTCCCCGGCGAGTCGGAGCCGGTGATCATGCCGCGCACCAGCGAGGGGCTGTACCTGCTCCAGCGCGTCCGCGACGAGGCGCACCGCTTCGCGATCGCGTACCACCGGCAGAAGCGCAGCAAGTCCATGACCACGAGCGCCCTCGACAACGTCCCCGGGCTCGGGGAGACGCGGCGCAAGGCGCTGCTCAAGCACTTCGGCTCGGTCAAGCGGCTGCGCGCCGCGACGCCGGAGGAGATCGCCACCGTTCCGGGCATCGGGAAGAAGACCGCCGTCACGATCGCCGCCGCTCTGGCGGCCACCTCACCCGCGCCCGCTGTCAACCCGGCGACGGGCGAGATAGTGGAGTCGTAGGGTGCTCCAGTGACCGACCCCGTCCTCCCCCTCGAGCTGACGGTCATCACCGGGCTGTCGGGGGCGGGCCGCAGTGAGGCCGCGAAGGCGTTCGAGGACATGGGCTGGTTCGTCGTCGACAACCTGCCGCCGTCGCTGCTCGGCACGATGGCCGAGCTGGTTACCCGCTCGCAGGGCGCGGTCTCGCGCGTCGCCGTGGTCGTGGACGTCCGCGGCCGCGCGTTCTTCTCCGACCTCCGCGCGGGGCTGGACGAGCTGGCCGCGAAGGGCGTGCACCGGCGCATCCTGTTCCTGGAGGCGGGCGACGAGACGCTCGTACGCCGCTTCGAGCACGTCCGGCGCCCGCACCCGCTTCAGGGCGACGGCCGGCTCGTCGACGGCATCGCGCGCGAACGCGAGCTGCTCGCCGAGCTGCGCGGCGAGGCCGACCTCGTCGTCGACACCAGCGACCTCAACGTCCACCAGCTGCGCGACAAGATCGAGGCGGCGTTCGCCGGCGTCACGGGCCCCGGGCTGCGCGCGACCGTGATGTCGTTCGGCTTCAAGTACGGCCTGCCCGTCGACGCCGACCTCGTCGTCGACTGCCGCTTCCTGCCGAACCCCCACTGGGAGCCCGAGCTGCGGCCGTACACCGGCCGCGAGCAGGTCATCAAGGACTACGTCCTCGGCCAGCCGGACGCGGCGCCGTTCCTGGAGAAGTACGGCGACCTGCTCGAGCTGCTCACGACGGGCTACGTGCACGAGGGCAAGCGCTACCTGACGCTCGCCGTCGGCTGCACCGGCGGCAAGCACCGCAGCGTCGTCATGGCCGAGGAGCTCGCCACGCGTCTCGCCAAGACCGGTGCCGACGTCCGCGTCGTGCACAGAGACCTGGGCCGCGAATGAGAGTCGTGGCCCTGGGCGGCGGCCACGGCCTCGCCGCCTCCCTCCAGGCCCTCCGCCGGCTGACCAAGGAGGTCACGGCCGTCGTCACCGTGGCCGACGACGGCGGCTCCTCCGGCCGCCTCCGCACCGAGCTGGACGCCCTCCCCCCGGGCGACCTCCGCATGGCGCTCGCCGCGCTGGCGGGCGACGACGAGTGGGGGCGTACGTGGGAGGCGCTGCTGCAGCACCGCTTCGGCGGCGACGGGCCGCTGGCAGGCCACGCCGTCGGCAACCTGCTGCTCGTCGGCCTCGCCGAGGTCACCGGCGACCCCGTCAAGGCACTCGACCTGACGGCGAGGCTCCTCGGCCTCGAAGGCCGCGTGCTCCCGATGACGACGACCCGCATCGAGATCGTCGCCGAGGTCGCCGGGCTGGGACCCGAGCCGAGGGAGGTACGCGGCCAGGTCGAGGTCGCGACGACCCCTGGCCGGGTGTGTGCCGTCACCCTGGACCCCGCCGACCCGCCCGCGACGCCCGAGGCGCTGGCCGCCATCGACGCCGCCGACTGGGTGGTGCTCGGACCCGGCAGCCTCTTCACGTCGATGGTGCCGCACCTGCTCGTGCCCGAGCTGCGCGAGGCCATCGCCAAGACCAGCGCGCGCAGGGTGCTCGTCCTCAACCTCGTGCCGCAGACGGGGGAGACGAGCGGCTTCACGCCGGCGGCTCACCTGGAGGCGGTCGCGGCGCACGTGCCGGACCTTCCGTTCGACTGCGTCCTCGCGGACAGTGGCACGCTTGACCGCGATGGTCTGATGGACGCGGCGTTGAACCTGGGGGCGGACGTGAAGTTCGCCCCTGTCGCGGCAGAGGGACACGCGGCACGGCATGATCCGGCGAGGCTCGCCCACGCCTACGCCGACCTGATGGGGATCCACGATGGGAGCGTCTAGCGCGTGGCGATGACTGCGGCGATCAAGAACGAGCTGGCGCACGTCGCTGTGACCAAGCCCTGTTGCCGGCGGGCGGAGATGGCGACGCTGCTGCGCTTCGCCAACGCCCTGCACATCGTCGGCGGCAAGGTCGTGGTCGAGGCCGAGCTCGACACCGGGGCCGCCGCGCGGCGGCTCCGCAAGGACATCGTCGAGATCTTCGGCAAGCAGACCGAGCTGAAGGTCCTCGCGCCCGGCGGCCTGCGCCGCGGCAACCGCTACGTCGTCAGCGTCACCAAGGACGGCGAGGGCCTGGCCCGCGCGGCGGGGCTGCTCGACGCGCACGGGCGGCCCGTACGCGGCCTGCCGCCCGCGATCGTCGGCGGCCGCGAGTGCGACGCGGCGGCGGCGTGGCGGGGCGCGTTCCTCGCGCACGGCAGCCTCACCGAGCCGGGCCGTTCCTGCGCCCTGGAGATCACCTGCCCCGGGCCCGAGGCGGCGCTCGCTCTCGTCGGCGCCGCGCGGCGGATCGGCGTCAACGCCAAGGCCCGCGAGGTCCGCGGCGTCGACCGCGTCGTCATCCGCGACGGCGACGCCATCGGCCAGATGCTCACGCGCCTCGGCGCGACCGACGGCTTCCTCGCCTGGGAGGAACGCCGCATGCGCCGTGAGGTGCGCGCCACCGCCAACCGCCTCGCCAACTTCGACGACGCCAACCTGCGGCGCTCCGCCCGCGCGGCGGTCGCCGCCGCCGAACGCGTCTCCGAGGCGTTGAAGATCCTCGGCGACGAGGCGCCCGAGCACCTGCTCGCCGCGGGCAGGCTGCGCATCGAGCACGGCCAGGCGTCACTGGAGGAGCTGGGCTCGCTCGCCGACCCGCCGTTGACCAAGGACGCGATCGCCGGGCGCATCCGCCGGCTGCTCGCGCTGGCGGACAAGCGCGCCGGGGGCGATTCCGAGGCGGACGGCACCGAGGGATAAAGTCGGGGCCAACGACTTCAACGGGCTCTCGACGAGGAGATCTGGCGTGGCTGTCCGCGTAGGCATCAACGGCTTCGGCCGCATCGGTCGCAACTTCTGGCGGGCGGTGGACGCGCTGCCGGGCAACGACGTGGAGATCGTCGCCGCCAACGACCTCGGCGACCTGAAGACCATGGCCCACCTGCTCAAGTACGACACCGTGCTCGGCACGCTCAAGTACGACGTGTCGGTGGGCGACGGCGCCATCCAGGCGGGCGACCACACCATCAAGATCCTCGCGGAGAGGGACCCGGCGCTGCTGCCGTGGGCCGACCTCGGCGTCGACGTCGTCATCGAGTCGACCGGCCGGTTCACCAACGCCGAGGACGCCCGCAAGCACATCGACGGCGGCGGCGCCAAGAAGGTCATCATCTCCGCGCCCGCCAAGGGCGAGGACATCACGATCGTCATGGGCGTCAACGACGACAAGTACGACGCCGCGTCGCACCACGTCCTGTCCAACGCCTCCTGCACGACCAACTGCGTCGCCCCGCTGGCCAAGGTGCTGCTCGACAACTTCGGCATCGTCAAGGGCTTCATGACGACGACGCACGCGTACACCAACGACCAGGTCATCCTCGACTTCACGCACTCCGACCTGCGCCGCGCGCGCGCCGCCGCGCAGAACATCATCCCGACGACCACGGGCGCCGCGAAGGCCGTCTCCCTGGTGATCCCGGAGCTCAAGGGCAAGCTCGACGGCTTCGCGATGCGGGTGCCCGTACCCGACGGCTCGGTCACCGACCTCGTCGTCGAGGTCGAGCGCGAGACGACGGTCGACGAGGTGAAGTCGGCGTACGAGAAGGCGGCGACCAGCGGCCAGCTCGCCGGCTACCTGCGCTACACCGAGGACCCGATCGTCTCCTCCGACATCGTCGGCGACCCGTCGTCGTGCATCTTCGACGCGACCCTGACGATGGTGAACGGCAACCTCGTCAAGGTCGTCGGCTGGTACGACAACGAGTGGGGCTACTCCAACCGGCTCGCCTCGCTCTGCCAGCTCGTGGGCACCAGCCTCTAACCCCCCACCCAACTCGCCTGCCGCTGCCCCTCACTCTGGAACGTTCCTTGAAGATCACCACGCTCGAGACCGGCGGGTGGGCTGCAGAGAACGAGGGGGGCCGCGCGCCGGCGCTACCCCGGAGGCATCGTGCGAAGCGTTGACGACCTGGCGGTCGAGGGCCGCCGGGTCCTGGTCCGCTGCGACCTCAACGTCCCGATGGAGGACGGCCGGATCACCGACGACGGGCGTATCCGCGCGTCGTTGCCGACGATCCGGTCCGTCCTCGACCGCGGCGGCAGCGTGGTCGTCATGAGCCACCTGGGCCGCCCCAAGGGCAAGCCCGACCCGAAGTACTCCCTGGCGCCCGTTGCCGCGCGGCTCGGCGAGCTGCTCGGCACCGACGTCCCCCTGGTCGCGCTGGGGGACAAGGCACCACAGCCGATCGCGCTGCTGGAGAACCTCCGCTACGACCCCCGCGAGGAGTCAGGGGACGAGGAGTTCGCCCAGGAGCTGGCGACGTACGGCGACGTCTACGTCGGCGACGGCTTCGGCGCGCTGCACCGCGCGCACGCCAGCGTCGCCGGCGTACCGAAGATCCTGGAGCACGCCGCCGGCTACCTCGTCGCCAAGGAGCTCGAGGTACTGCGGGCGCTCACCACCGACCCCGAGCGCCCGTACGCCGTCGTCCTCGGCGGTTCGAAGGTCAGCGACAAGCTCGCCGTGATCACGAACCTCCTCGGCGTCGTCGACCGCCTGCTCGTGGGCGGCGGGATGTGCTTCACGTTCCTCGCGGCCCAGGGCTACGGCGTCGGCGACTCGCTGCTCGAGGCCGACCAGCTCGGCGCCGTCCGCGGCATGCTCGCCGACGCCAAGGACCGCGGCGTCCAGCTGCTGCTGCCCACCGACGTCGTCGTCGCCAAGGAGCTCTCCGACACCGCCGAGACCAGGGTCGTGCCCGCGACCGAGATCCCCGAGGGGTGGAAGGGCCTCGACATCGGGCCCGACTCCGTGGCGGCGTTCGCGGCCGCGCTGAAGGACGCGCAGACCGTCTTCTGGAACGGCCCCATGGGCGTGTTCGAGCTGGCGCCGTTCGAGGCCGGCACCCGGGGCGTGGCCGAGGCGGTCGCGGCGAGCCAGGGGATGACGGTCGTCGGCGGCGGCGACTCCGCGGCGGCCGTACGCCAGTTCGGCATCGAGACATCGTTCGGCCACATCTCGACCGGCGGGGGAGCCTCGCTGGAGTACCTGGAGGGCAAGACCCTCCCCGGCGTCGCGGCCCTGGAGGGCTGAGCACCATGGCAAAGCAGCAGCGCAAGCCGATGATGGCCGGCAACTGGAAGATGAACCTCAACCACCTCGAGGCCATCCAGCTGGTGCAGAAGCTCGCGTTCGCGCTGGAGCCCGCCGACTACGACGCCGTCGAGGTCGTCGTGCTCCCGCCGTTCACCGACCTGCGCAGCGTCCAGACGCTCGTCGACGGCGACAAGCTCTTCCTCGCGTACGGCGCCCAGGACCTGTCGCCGCACCCGAACGGCGCCTACACCGGCGACATCTCCGGAGCGATGCTGGCCAAGCTCGGCTGCTCGTACGTCGTGATCGGACACTCGGAGCGGCGCGAGTACCACGCCGAGGACGACGGCGTCGTCAACGCCAAGGTCAAGGCGGCGTTCGCCCACGGCATCGTGCCGATCCTCTGCGTCGGCGAGCCGCTGTCCGTACGCCAGGAGGGCGGCCAGGTCGCGCACGTCCTCGCGCAGCTCGACGCCGCCCTCGCGGACGTCACGGCCGAGCAGGCGAAGGAGATCGTCGTCGCGTACGAGCCCATCTGGGCCATCGGCACGGGCGAGGTCGCCACGCCCGCCGACGCGCAGGAGGTGTGCGGCGCGATCCGCGCGCGCCTCGCCGCGCTGTACGACACCGAGCTGGCGAGCGGCGTCCGCGTCCTCTACGGCGGCTCGATGAAGGCCGGCAACGTCGCCGCGCTCATGGCCGAGAAGGACGTCGACGGCGGCCTCGTCGGCGGCGCCAGCCTGGACGCGGACGAGTTCGCGCTCATCGTGCGTTACCGACTGCATCCGTAACAACGCGCACCGTCACGACACGCGGTAACAGTCTCGTCACGATGGCGACGCGGTTCCCCCCGGCGTCTGGCACCTGCTGTACCGGACGCGCTTGAATTCCGGCCGTACGACGTCTGGGAACGGGCTGTGCCACGACAGGGCTGTGGCACAGCGAGCCTCCGTGCACCGTCCGGCGTGTTCGTTCGCCCGCGACAGTCGCGGCGAAGGAAGGTGGGCCATGAGCCTGAAGAAGCACACGAGGATCGGGGCCGCGCTGTTCTGCGCCCTCGCCCTCACCGCCGCCGCGTGCGGCGACGACACTGACCCGGGCACCCCCGGAGCGACCGCGACGAAGCCGACCGGCCTCAAGAGCGGCGGCACCCTCAAGCTCGCGAACCTCAAGGACCTGTCGCACTACGACACCAACCAGGCCTACGAGGTCCGCGCGTGGGGCTACCACCTCCGCGCCACGACGCGTCAGCTGCTCTCGTACGAGAACACGCCCGACCCGAAGAAGCGCGACGTTCCGGTGCCGGACCTCGCCACGGGCGAGCCGGAGATTTCGGCCGACGGCCTCACCTACACGTTCGAGATCAAGAACGACATCAAGTACGCGCCCCCGGTCGGCCGTGAGGTCGTCGCCGCGGACTTCGTCCGCGCGATCAAGCGCCTCTGCGACCCGAACGGCGTCTCCGGTGGTCTCTCGTACTACGAGGACACCATCGAGGGCATGGACACGTTCTGCGCCGGCTTCGCGAAGATCAAGAAGGAGAGCGCGGCCGCGGCCAAGGACTACGTCGAGAAGACGGACCTCCCCGGCGTCAAGGCCGAGGGCGACAAGAAGCTCGTCTTCAAGCTGAAGCAGAAGGCCGGCGACTTCACCAACATGCTGGCGCTGCCCTTCGCGACCCCGGTGCCGGTCGAGGTCCTCGACTACATCACCGACTCGGCGGAGTTCCGCAAGAACCTCGCCGGCTTCGCCACGGGCCCGTACTTCGTCGAGAAGTACACCGCCAACCAGACGCTGCACCTGGCGCGTAACCCCAACTGGAAGAAGGACACCGACAAGCTGCGGGCGGCGTACGTCGACCGCATCGAGGTGACCCTCAACGCGGCCAGCCGCGAGAGCATCCAGCAGCAGATCGAGGCCGGCACGCTCGACGGCTACCTCCGTGGTGCCCCGCCGAACGCCGCCGCCGACAAGGCCGAGCGCATCAAGGACCCGCGCATGAAGATCGACCAGGACGGGTCCTGCGTGTTCTACATCGTCTTCAACCTCCACCACAGCACCGCCGGTGGTAAGGCGATCCAGAACAAGGTCGTCCGCCAGGCGCTGAACTTCGCCATCGACAAGACCGCGATCATCCAGGTCCTCGGTGGCCCCCGTAACGGCAACCCGACGGGCCAGATCCTCCCGCCGACCCTCGTCGGCTACAAGAAGATCGACCCGTACGCCACCCCGGGCAGCAAGGGCGACCTCGACAAGGCGAAGCAGCTCCTCGACTCCGCCAACGTCAAGAACCTCAAGCTGGACTTCATCTACGACAACACCGAGACGAACAAGAACATCGTCCAGGTCATCGCGGACCAGCTGAAGAAGATCGGCATCTCCATCAACCCGAACCCGCAGGACGACGCCACGGTTCACACCACGAACCCGAAGTCGGACAACTGGGACCTGTACTACGCGGGTTGGTGCCCGGACTGGAACGGCAACGGCGCGCGGACGTTCTTCCGCCCGCTGCTGTCCGACCCGGACCTGAAGAACTACAACGCCGGTGGTAGCTACAACTACGGTGGCTACACCAACCCCGAGGTCGACGCCAAGGTTGTCGAGGCCCTCGCGGCCCCGGCCGAGCAGGCGGCGGGCATCTGGGCGGACATCGACGTCAAGGTCATGGACGACGCGCCGTGGGTTCCGATCTACACGAGCAACGGTGTCACGTTCATCTCCGAGCGACTGCAGGGGTACGTGTACTTCCCCTTCTCGATCGGGTTCGACCTGACGAACGTGTCGGTCGTCAAGTAGTTCGGCGGTAAGCACACGCAGTACCCCTGGCGGGGCTCCTTCGGGGGCCCCGCCAGGGCGTCCTGTGCCCTACCATGAGCCGTCCGCGCTCGCTCCCCGAACGCTGTCGTCCCCTACGGGCGCGGCGTCCGGCGTCCGTATAGGGGTTCCATTGGCTCTGCTCGAGGTCCGCGACCTCCACGTCTCCTTCCCCACCGAAGACGGTGTCGTGAAGGCGGTCCAGGGCGTCTCGTTCTCGATCGATCCCGGGCAGACGCTCGGCATCGTCGGCGAGTCCGGCTCCGGCAAGAGCGTCTCGACCCAGACGATCCTCGGCCTGACCCGCGGCGCGCGGATCACCGGCGAGGCCCTGCTCGAGGGCCGCGACCTGCTGACGATGAAGCCCGACGAGCTGCGCTCGGTCCGCGGCGCCAAGATCGCGATGATCTTCCAGGACCCGCTGTCGAGCCTGCACCCGCAGTACAAGGTCGGCTGGCAGATCGTGGAGATGATCCGCGCCCACGACGACATGCCGAAGGCCAAGGCCCTCGCGCGCGCGGTCGAGCTGCTCAAGCTCGTCGGCATCCCGCAGCCGGAGCGCCGGGTCGACGACTACCCCCACCAGTTCTCCGGCGGCATGCGTCAGCGCGCCATGATCGCGATGGCCCTCGCGCTGAACCCCGCCGTCCTCATCGCCGACGAGCCCACGACCGCCCTGGACGTCACCGTCCAGGCGCAGATCCTCGACCTCATCGAGAAGGTGCAGGCCGAGTTCGGGACCGCGGTGATCATGATCACCCACGACCTCGGCGTCGTCGCCGACCTCGCCGACGAGGTCCTCGTCATGTACGCCGGCAAGCCGGTCGAGATCTCCGACCGCCGCACCATGTACTACCGGCCGCACCACCCGTACACCAAGGGCCTGCTCGAGTCGATCCCGTCGTCCGCCGCGACGGCCGAGGGGGAGCGGCTCAAGCCGATCAAGGGCGCGCCGCCGAGCCTCATCAACCTGCCGTCCGGGTGCTCGTTCCACCCCCGGTGCCCGTACGTCATGGACATCTGCCTGACCGACGTACCCCCGCTCTACCCGGTCGGCGGCGAGATCCTGCACCGTTCCGCGTGCCACCTGCCGCCCGACGAGGTCGGCCTCGGCGCGGCCGTCGACGCGGCCCGCGTCGCCACCGCCGAGACCCACCGCACGGAGGAGACCGTCGCGCAGAGCGCCGGCGCCAGGAAGCCGCGCAAGCGCGCGGCGTCGTCGACCACCACCCCGCGGACCACGAGGACCAAGCGATGACCGCGCTCGACCCCAGCCCGGCGTTCGCCGCGCCGTCGTCCGGCGACGTGCTGCTGCGCCTGCGCGGCGTCAAGAAGCACTTCCCGATCACCAAGGGCATCATCTTCAAGAAGGAGGTCGCCCGGGTCCACGCCGTCGACGGCGTCGACATGGAGCTGCGCCGCGGCGAGACGCTCGGCCTCGTCGGCGAGACCGGCTGCGGCAAGTCGACGCTCGCCCGCGTGATCATGGGCCTGCACCCCGCGACGGCCGGCACCATCGAGTTCGAGGGCCAGAACATCACCAACCTGCCGCGGACGGCGATGCGCCACTACCGCCGCGAGATGCAGATGGTGTTCCAGGACCCGTACGGCTCCCTCAACCCCAAGCGCCGCGTCGGCTCGATCATCGGCGACCCGTTCGCCATCCACGGCATCGCCGAGGGCGCCGACCGCAAGCGCCGCGTGCAGGAGCTGATGGAGGTCGTCGGCCTCAACCCCGAGCACTACAACCGCTTCCCCTCGGAGTTCTCCGGCGGCCAGCGGCAGCGCATCGGCGTCGCCCGCGCGCTCGCGCTGCGGCCCAAGCTCATCGTCTGCGACGAGCCGGTCTCGGCGCTCGACGTGTCGATCCAGGCGCAGATCATCAACCTGCTGGACGACCTGCAGCGCGAGTTCAACCTCACGTACATCTTCATCGCGCACGACCTCTCGGTCGTCCGCCACGTGTCCGACCGCGTCGCGGTCATGTACCTCGGCAAGGTCGCGGAGCTCGGTGACAAGAGCCGCCTCTACGACCGCCCGCGCCACCCGTACACCAACGCGCTGCTCTCCGCCGTGCCCGTCGCCGACCCCGACATGGCCGACCAGCGCGAGCGGATCGTGCTCTCGGGTGACGTGCCGTCGCCGATCAACCCGCCGTCGGGCTGCCCGTTCCACCCGCGCTGCCCCAAGGCGCAGCCCAACTGCGTGACCGACGTCCCCGAGCTGGTCCCGCGCCTCGGCGACCCGCCCGGCGAGCTCGCCGCGTGCCACTACCCGGTCGGTGAGGGCGAGAGCCTCGCGCGCGCCACCGCCGGCATCGCCCAGGAAGACACCACACCCGAGATCGGGAGTGACTCGCTATGACCGCACCCCACGACGCCGTTCGCTGCGCCCGCGCCTCCGCGGGGGGCCCCCAGTGACGACGCTGTCGACCGAAGGCGCCAACTCGCCGTCCGCCACCGGGCAGCCGGCCGGCGGCGGTCCGCCGGCCCGCATCGAGGGCCGTACGCCGCTGCAGCTGGCCTGGCTCCGGCTCAAGCGCGACCGGGTCTCCATGGCGGCCGCGATCACGATCGGGGTCCTCATCCTCGTCGCGCTCCTCGCCGACGTGATCTCCAACCAGCTCATCGGCCACGGCCCGCAGTTCCAGGACCGCGTCAACGGCATCAACGCCGGCGGCATCCCGCAGGGCCCGTCGAGCAAGGCGCTGTTCGGCTACGACGCCGTCGGCCGCGACGTCCTCGTCCGGATCCTCTACGGCGCCCGCATCTCGCTGTTCATCGGCGTCGTGTCGACGTCGATCGCGCTGTTCATCGGCGTGCTCATCGGCATGTTCGCCGGCTACTTCGGCGGCAAGGTCGACGCGGTGCTGTCCGGGATCATGGACGTCGTCCTGTCGTTCCCGTTCCTGCTGACGGCCCTCGTGCTCGTCGCGATCTTCGACCCGAGCGCGTACATCAGCATCATCATCATCGCGTTCTTCGGGTGGGTCTACATCGCCCGGATCGTGCGAGGGCAGGTGCTGTCGCTGCGCGAGAAGGAGTTCGTCGAGGCGGCGCGCTCGCTCGGAGCGAGCGACCTGCGGATCATGTTCAGCGACATCCTGCCCAACCTCGTCGCCCCGATCATCGTCTACGCGACGCTGCTCATCCCCGCCAACATCCTCGCCGAGGCGAGCCTGTCGTTCCTCGGCCTCGGCGTGAAGCCGCCGACGCCGACGTGGGGCAACATGCTCCAGGAGTCGTTCGAGCTCTACACCGTCGCATGGTGGTTCTTCATCTTCCCCGGCCTCGCGCTGCTCATCACGGTGCTGGCCTTCAACCTGCTCGGTGACGGTCTGCGGGACGCTCTCGACCCGCGCGCCACCGCGACGCTGTCGAAGTAAGGGCGGACAACCATGGGTGCCTACGTCGTCCGGCGGCTCCTCAAGATGGTCTTCGTCTTGTGGCTGCTCACCGTCGTCGTCTTCCTGCTCTTCTACGCGCTGCCGCAGGACCCGGTGCGCGGCATCGTCGAGCGCGGCTGCGACCCCGAGTGCCGCGCGTCGGTCATCGCGAAGTACCACTTCGACGACCCGATCTGGACGCGGTACTGGCACTTCCTCTACCGCGGGCCGTCCATCGACGGCGTCGAGAGCGGGCTGTTCCACTGGCCGCCGTCGTTCGGCGCGTCGTACCAGAGCAAGCAGCCGGTCACGCAGGAGCTGCTCACCCGCATCCCGGTGACGTTCTCGCTGGCCTCCGGCGCGGCCGTCATCTGGCTGCTCATGGGCATCCCGATCGGCATGCTCGCCGCGACGCACCCCCGGTCGATCCGCGACCGCCTCACCACCGGCCTGGCCCTCGTCGGCCTGTCCATGCCGACGTTCTTCCTCGGCCTGCTGCTCCTGTACTTCCTCTACTACCACGTGACCGTGACGCTGGGGCTCGACTTCGGCGGTCCACAGAACCCGATCTTCAAACCGTTCGGGTACGTGCCCTTGAAGGAGAACCCCATCAAGTGGGCACACCATCTCGTCTTACCGTGGCTCACGCTCGCGATCGTCAACGCGGCCGTGTACTCCCGCATGACCCGAGGCTCCATGCTCGAGGTCCTCGGTGAGGACTACATCCGCACCGCGCGCGCCAAGGGCCTGTCCGAGCGGCGCGTCATCTACCGCCACGGGCTGCGTTCGGCCCTGACGCCGGTCGTCACGCTGCTCGGCCTCGACCTCGGCACGCTGCTCGGCGGCGCCATCATCACGGAGCGGCTCTTCGGCCTCCCCGGCATCGGTGCGTTCGCGATCGAGGCTGTCCGCGACAGGGACCTGCCGGTCCTTCTTGGTACCGTGATGACGGCATCGTTCTTCATCGTGTTCGCCAACCTCGTGATCGACATCCTGTACGGCGTGCTCGATACGCGCGTACGGCTCACCTAGAAGGTCGCCCCCGTTGATCGTCGCCGTGAACGTCCTGCTCGTCTTGACGAGCATCATCCTGATCGTGCTCGTCCTGCTGCACCGCGGTAAGGGCGGCGGTCTGTCGAACATGTTCGGCGGTGGCGTCTCGTCGTCGCTGGGCGGCTCGACGGTCGTCGAGAAGAACCTCGACCGGCTCACGATCGCCGCCGCCATCCTCTGGGTGGCGTCGGTGCTCGCGCTGGGGCTGCTGCTCAAGCAGTGACATTACGGGCAGGTGGTCGCCCGCCTGCCCTGACCGTGCGTACACTCGGTCCATCCCGCGTCGGCCTGCCTTCCTGGCCCGCGCGCGGTCTCACTTGAGCAGCGAGGAGTCAGGCACGTGGCAGGTGGCAACGCGATCCGCGGCAGCCGGGTCGGCGCCGGCCCCATGGGCGAGGCGGAGCGCGGCGAGGCCGCCCCGCGCAAGCGGGTGTCGTTCTGGTGCGCGAACAAGCACGAGACCCGGCCCTCGTTCGCCGACGACGCGCCGATCCCCGACCTGTGGGACTGCCCGCGCTGCGGCTACCCCGCGGGGCGCGACAAGCAGAACACCCCGGCGCCGCCCAAGACGGAGCCGTACAAGACGCACCTCGCGTACGTCCGCGAGCGGCGTAACCAGGAGGACGGCGAGGCCATCCTCCAGGAGGCCCTGCAGAAGCTCCGCGGCAAGCCGTAGCGGTACGGCGCTCAGAAACCCGAAGTTACTGGTGAGTAGCGACACCGGCCGAGCACGAACTGGTGAACGGCGCCGTCGCTACTCACCAGTAACCGCGCGGAACGCCCGCGCCAAGTCGCGCGTCCAACGCGCATGGTGACCGGACGCGCGGTGTGCCTCCTGCTGCTCGCGCTCGCCGCGGGCTGCGCGGAGCCCGGCGCGTCGGTGCGCGGCTCCGCCACGACGCCGCCCGCGTCGACCGCCACTGCCACAGCGGCATCGCAGCGCTACGAGATCACGGCCCTCGTCCGCCAGGCCGGCGGGCACCGGCCGCAGCTCTGCGTCGGCAGCGTCGCGGACTCGCGGCCGCCGCGGTGCGGCGGGCCGGAGGTCGTGCCGTTCGACTGGGCCGACGTGCCCGGCGAGGAGTCGGCGGCCGGCGTGACGTGGGGCGAGTACCGGCTCGTCGGGACGTACGACGGGTCGTCGTTCCACCTCACCGAGCCACCCGCCGCGCCCGCACCGCGGTCGGCCGAGCCGGACCCGGCCTTCCCGACGGCGTGTCCCGCGCCGGCCGGCGGCTGGCGCGTGACGGACCCCGAGCGGCGTTCCGACACCGACTGGACCGCCACCGCGAGGTACGCGCGCGGACAGCGTGACTTCGCCGGCCTCTGGCTCTCCTGGCCCGACGGCAGGCCGCGCGAGGGTGCGGTGGACGGCCCGCAGGAGGCGTACGCCGTCGTCAACGTCGCGTTCACCGGCGGCCTCGACCGGCACCGCCGCGAGATCGCGGAGCGCTGGGGCGGCGCCCTCTGCGTGACGTCGTTGCCGCGCACGCACCGCGAGCTGCACGCGATCGAGGACGACGCGTTCGCCCACCGCGACGAGGCAGCCACGGCTGGGGTCGAGCTGGTCGGCGGCAGCGTGGACGAGGTACGCAACGTCGTGGAGCTCGGCGTGCTCGTCGTCGACGACGCGGCGCGGCGGTGGTTCGGGTCTCGCTACGGCGACGCCGTCGAGCTGTACGGCGTGCTGCGCCCCGTCTGACGTCAGGGGCCGTACGCCGCGACCATGGTCTCGTTCTGCGCGGGGCACGGCGACGAGAACGTGAGGACCCCGGCGCCGTTCGTGTCGCCGTTCGTCGTCACGGCACCCGTCGTGCCGACGCGCTGCCAGGTGAACGAGAAGCTCACGAAGCCGTTGGTCGCGGTGCCCTGCACCGACTGCTGCGGGCAGGCGTTCGACGCGGTGAACGCCAGCAGGTAGCCGTTGCCGCACGTGCCCCTGCCCTGGGTGATGCCGGCGAGGCCGCCGTTGTCGTATCGGAGGGTGCAGGTCATGGCGTCCGCGGCCTGCGCGGCCGGGGTGACGAGCGGTGAGAGCAGGGCGGCCGTCGCGGCGACGGCGAGAGTGGCTCGCATGGGGGTCCCGTTTCCGGCGGCTGTAGGGGGGCCGCACGGGCGCATCCTACGGGGACGCCAGGCGGGTGAGGCCGCCGGGGATCTTCGAGGCGGCAGCCGAGTCGAGCAGCCACAGTGTGCGCTGGCGGCCGGACACGCCGGCCGCGGGCACCTGGACGCGGCCCGTCCGCGACAGCGCCATCGCCACGGCGCTCGCCTTGTCGGCGCCGGCCACGACGACCCAGACCTCGCGGGCGGCGTTGATGGCTCCGAACGTCAGCGTCAGCCGGGTCGGCGGCGGCTTCGGCGAGCCGTGCACCGCGACGACCGGCCGGTCGTCGTAGACCGCGGGCTGCCCGGGGAACATCGACGCCGTGTGCCCGTCGGGCCCGACGCCGAGCAGCAGCACGTCGAACGACGGCACCGGGCCGTGGTCCTCGTGCGTCGTGGCGGCGGCGAGCCAGGCGGCGTACCGCTCGGCGGCGGCCTCGGGGTCGGGGCCGTCGGGACCGTCGGGACCGGGCATGGGCCGGACTCGTGCGGGGTCGACGGGTACGGAGTCGAGCAGCGCCTCGCGGGCCTGCGTCTCGTTGCGCTCGGGGTGCCCGCTCGGCAGGAACCGCTCGTCGCCCCACCACACGTCGAGCCGGTCCCACATGACGGCGTCACGGGCGGGCGCGGAGTCGAGCGCGCGCAGCACGTCGATCCCGATGCCGCCGCCGGTGAGGACGACGCTCGCGGTGCCGCGCGCCGACTGCACGTCGACGAGCCGCGTCACGAGGCGGGCGGCGACGGCCCGCGCCAGCAGCGCGGCGTCGCGGTGGACGAGGACGGCGGGGGCGCTCACCCGGGCACCTTCTCAGGAAATGCCGCCGCGAGGGACTCCGCGTAGACCTCGTCGGCGTCGAGCCGGCGCAGCTCCTCGGCGAGCAGGTCGGCGGTCGTGCGCCGCTTCAGCGCCACCCGCCGGTCCGGCTGCCCTGGGCGGGTGAGCGTCGCGCGCTCGCCGTCGGGGCGCGCGAGGGACAGGTCGCCGCGCGCGGAGGACAGGCGTACCTCGGTGATGCCGGGGCCGCGCGAGACCTTGGCGGCGGGCTCGACGCCCAGCTTGGCCCGCAGCCACCCCGCGAGCAGGACGGCGCTCGGGTTGCCGCGCGCGGCGGCGATGGTGGCACCCGTGACGGTGTCGAAGGGCTCGTCGAGCGCCGCCGCGAGCAACGCCCGCCACGGCGTCAGCCGGGTCCACGCGAGGTCGGTGTCGCCGTCGGTGAGCTCGCCGAGGCGTTCGCGCAACGACGCCCCCGGACGTGCGCAGGCCGCGGCGTCGGTCACGCGGCGGTGCGCGAGCCGTCCGAGCGGCGAGGCGCCGGGGTCCTTCGGCGCGTCGCCGGGCCACCACACGACGACCGGCGCGTCGGGGAGCAGCAGCGGGAGGACGACCGAGTCGGCGTGCTCGCCGAGGTGGCCGTAGAGGCGGAGGACGACGTTCTCGCCGGGGTTGCCGCGCTGCGCGGTACCGACCTCGGCGTCGAGCCGCGGCTTCTCCTTCGGCGCCCGCGGGATGACGGCGATGACGCGGCAGGGGTGTTCCATGGCGGCGTCGTTGGCGGCCCGCAGCGCGTCGTAGTGACCGCGCTCGTCGGTGGCGACGACGAGCGTCAGCACCATGCCGAGCATTCCGGTGCCGGATCTACGGCGCTCGCGCGCGATGAGCGCGGCGACCTCGCTCGCCGTGCTGCCCGTGAGCTCGGTCATGCGTGCCGCCAGGCGCGGCCGTCGCGGGCCAGCAGCTCGTCGGCGGACGAGGGGCCCCAGGTGCCGGCGGCGTACGGCTCCGGCTTGCCGCGCGCCGCCCACGCCTCGGTGACCGGGTCGACGACCTGCCAGGACAGCTCGACCTCCTCGTGCCGCGGGAACAGCGGCGGGTCGCCGAGCAGGACGTCGAGGATGAGGCGCTCGTACGCCTCGGGGCTCGACTCGGTGAAGGCCTCGCCGTACGCGAAGTCCATGTTCACGTCGCGCACCTCCATCTGCGTGCCGGGCACCTTCGACCCGAAGCGCATCGTCACGCCCTCGTCGGGCTGCACGCGGATGACGAGCGCGTTGGAGCCGAGCTCCTCGGTCTCCGTCGACGTGAACGGCAGGTGCGGCGCCCGCTGGAACACCACCGCGATCTCCGTCACCCGCCGTACGAGGCGCTTCCCTGTCCGCAGGTAGAACGGCACGCCAGCCCAGCGGCGGGTGTCGACCTCGAGGCGGACGGCGGCGTACGTCTCGGTCTTGGAGGTGTTCCTGATGCCCGGCTCGTCGTGGTAGCCGGGGACCTGGACTCCGCCCTGCCAGCCGGCAGCGTAGACGCCGCGCGCGGTGCCCGTCTCGAGGTCCTTGGGCAGCGTGACGGCGGAGAGCACCTTGGTCTTCTCCGTGCGCAGCGCGTCGGCCGCGAACGACACCGGCTCCTCCATCGCGGTCAGCGCGAGGAGCTGGAGGAGGTGGTTCTGGAGGACGTCGCGGGCGGCGCCGATGCCGTCGTAGTAGCCGGCCCGGCCGCCGATGCCGATGTCCTCGGCCATCGTGATCTGCACGTGGTCGACGTAGCGGCGGTTCCAGATCGGCTCGAAGAGGTTGTTGGCGAAACGCAGGGCCAGGAGGTTCTGGACGGTCTCCTTGCCGAGGTAGTGGTCGATGCGGAACACCGACCCGCTCGGGAACACGTGCCCGATGACCTCCTGCAGCTCGCGCGCCGAGGCGAGGTCGTGGCCGAATGGCTTCTCCACGACGAGCCGTCGCCACTGGTCGCCGTTGGCGGCGGAGAGGCCGGAGCGCTCGAGCTGCCGGATGACGACGGGGAACGCCGCCGGCGGCACCGAGAGGTAGAACGCGTGGTTGCCGTTGGTGCCGCGGACCCTGTCGAGGTCGGCGATGGTGCGGGCGAGGGTGTCGAACGCCTCGTCGTCGGCGAACTCCCCCTGCACGAACCGGCAGCCGTCGGCGAGCTGCTGCCAGACCTCCTCGCGGTACGGCGTCCGCGCATGCTCCTTGATGGAGTCGTGGACGACCTGGGTGAAGTCCTGGTCGGCCCAGTCGCGCCGCGCGAAGCCGGTCAGCGCGAAGCCGGGCGGGAGCAGGCCGCGGTTGGCGAGGTCGTAGACGGCGGGCATGAGCTTCTTGCGGGCGAGGTCGCCGGTGACGCCGAAGATGACCAGCCCGCACGGTCCCGCGATCCGCGGCAGCCTGCGGTCGCGCGGATCCCGCAGCGGATTGCCACCCCACGACGGCGTTTCGCGCCGCCGCGGGGACCCCGGGGAAGACGCTGTCACTCGGGCGGCTCGGGGATCGCTGCCCGGACGGCGGCCAGGCCTGCCGCTCGCGAGCCGGTGAGGTGGAGGCGTACGACCGGCAGGCCGCGCTCCGCGAGGACGGTGCCGTCGCCGAGCGCCTGGGCGAGCTGGAGCCGACCGAGCGTGAACTCCCTGCCGGGCACGGCGACGTCCTGCTCGACCGCCCCGGTGAGCTGGAGGACGACGCCGTTGGGCGGTCCGCCCTTGTGGTACTGCCCGGTCGAGTGCAGGAAGCGCGGCCCCCAGCCGAACGTGACGGGCCGCGCGGTGTGTGCCGCCAGGGCCGCACGGAGGCCGGCGGCGGAGGCGTCGGCGAACCGGTCGAGGTAGGCGTGCACAGCCAGGTAGCCGGTCGGCGGCACCGCCGCGAGCAGGTCGCGGACGACGCCGGCCAGGTCGGTCGCGGCCGTGGCGCCGTAGACCTCGACGGGGCCCTCGGTGAGGACCGGCGTGCCTGTCGGCGGGTCGCCGGAGTCGAGCAGCGCGCGCGCCGAGACCTTGGCCGACTCGACGTCGGGCTGGTCGAACGGGTTGATGCGCAGCACGCGCCCGGCGACCGCGGTGGCGTACTCCCAGACGACGAACGCCGCCCCGAGCGGCCCGCTCACGGCGGTCGAGTTGGGCCCTGGGGAGCCGAGGCGGACGACGTGCACGTCGCCGGTCGCGGTGAACTTCGCCCCGGGCGCGCCGGGGCCTTCGAGCACGACGGGCAGCAGGCCGCGGCCGAGCTTGCCGGTGGACTCGGCGACGAGCTGCTCGGCCCAGTCGCCGAAGCCGGTGAACCCCGAGTCGGCGTCGACCAGCACGACCTTGTCGCGGCCCGCGGCGCCGCAGCCGCCGAGCGCGGCGCCGAGGTCGAGCCCGGGGTTGCCCTCGGTGCCGAGCAGGTCGGGGAGCACGGCCTCGGCGTCGTCGAGGAGCACGCCGACGTCGACGCCGGCCAGCGCCGACGGCACCAGGCCGAACGCGGACAGCGCGCTGTAGCGGCCGCCGACGTCGGGGTCGGCGAGGAGGACCGCGCGGGCGCCATTGGCCTCGGCCGCCTGCGCGAGCGCCGAGCCCGGGTCGGTGACGACGACGACGCGATCCCAGCCCGTCGCCTCGACGGCGAGGCGCAGGTGCGAGTCGGTCTCGACGGTGCTGCCGCTCTTGCTCGACACCACGAAGACCGTCCGGTCGAGGTCGGTCAGCGCTGCCCGGACCTGGCCAGGGTCGGTGGTGTCGAGGGTGACGAGCGGGACGCCGTACGTCGCGCAGATGACCTCGGGCGCGAGCGACGAGCCGCCCATGCCGCAGAGCACGACGCGGTCGAGGCCGGTGGCGCGCAGCTCCTCGCGCAGCGCGGCGAGGCGGGGGAGCAGGTCGCGGGAGGTGCGGGGGAGGTCGAGCCAGCCGAGCCTGATGGCCGCCTCCGCCTCGGCGTCGGGGCCCCACAGCGTCGCGTCCTTCGCCATGAGCTTGGCGGGTACGCCGTCCTGCACGAGCGCCCGCCGCGCCGCGTCGCGCGGGCCGAGCAGCGCGGAGCCGGTGGTGACGACGCGGACCGGGCCCTTCGGCGTCGCGGGCTCGGGGGAGGTGTAGAGCACAGGCGCGGGGTCGGCCTTGGGCGGCCGCGCGCGGTGTACGGGGGGCTCCTCCACCCGCGCGGTGTCGGCGCCCCGCGCCTCGGCGGCGTCGGCGGGCGCGCCGGCCTTGGCGTCGGCGAGCGCGTCGTTCTCGGTCAACGCTTCTTGGCCAGCTCGGTCGAGACCTGCTCGCGCAGCTGCGCCCACGACGCGTCGAACTTCTCGACGCCCTCCTTCTCGAGGGTGTCGACGACGTCGTCGTAGTCGACGCCGATCTCCGCGAGGTCGGCGAGCGTCGCGCGGGCCTCGTCGTACGACCCCGCGCCCGTCGCGCCGCGGATCCTGCCGTGGTCGAGGACGGCGTCGAGCGTCGGCTCGGGCATGGTGTTGACGGTGCCTGGCGCGACGAGCTCGACGACGTAGCGCGTGTCGTCGTACGCCGGGTCCTTCACGCCCGTGGACGCCCAGAGCGGCCGCTGCTTCTTGGCGCCCTTGGCCTCCAGCGCGCGCCAGCGGTCGGTGGCGAAGACGCGCTCGTACGCCTCGTACGCCAGCCGGGCGTTGGCGATCGCGGCCTCGCCGCGCAGCCGCTTCGCGGTCTCCACGCGCGCGGTGTCGCCCGACTCCTTGGCGATCACGTCGAGCCGGTGGTCGATCTCGGTGTCGACGCGAGACACGAAGAACGACGCCACCGACTCCATGCCGTCGAGCGTGCCGCCGTCGGCGAGCCGCTGCTCCAGGCCGAGGAGGTACGCCTCCATGACGGCCTCGTAGCGCTGGAGCGAGAAGATCAGGGTGACGTTGACGCTGATGCCCGCGCGGGTCGTGGCGGTGATGGCCTCCAGGCCCTCGACCGTCGCGGGGATCTTGATGAAGACGTTCGGCCGGTCGACGAGCCACCACAGCGCGCGGGCCTCGGCGACGGTCTTCGCCGCGTCGCGGGCCAGGCCGGGGTCGACCTCGATCGAGACGCGGCCGTCGGCGCCGCCGGAGGCGTCGTACGCCGGGCGCAGCACGTCGCACGCCTCGCGTACGTCGGCGGTCTGGATCAGCCGCACCGCCTCGTCCAGCCCGATGCCGCGCAACGCCAGGTCGGTGACCTGCTCGTCGTACGCGTCGCCGCGCTCCATCGCCTTCTGGAAGATCGTCGGGTTGGTGGTGACGCCGACGACGTTCTTCGTGGCGACGAGATCGGCGAGGTTGCCGGACCGCAGCCGCTCGCGCGAGAGGTCGTCGAGCCAGATCGCGACCCCGGCCGAGGCCAGGTCGTCGAGGACGGACACGTGTGCTCCTAGTTTCCGGTCGGTGCTCCCTGCGTGGCGCCGAGCAGGGAGAGGCTGCGTTGCGCGGCGGCGGCGACCCGCTCCGCGGTGATGCCGAACTGCTCGTAGAGGACCTCGTACGGAGCGGACGCCCCGAAGTGGTCGATGCCCACGCTGGCGCCGTTCTCACCCACCCAGCGCTCCCAACCCAGCGTGACGCCCGCCTCCACGCTCACGCGGGCCTTCACGGACGGCAGGAGGACGGAGTCGCGGTACGACTGGTCCTGCTCGGCGAACCACTCGACGCACGGCATCGACACGACGCGCGTGGGGACGCCGGCGGCCTCGAGCCGCTCGCGGGCCTCGAGGGCCACGTGCACCTCGGAGCCGGTGCCGATGAGGATGACGCTCGGGACGTCGGTCTCGGGGTCGGCGACGACGTACGCGCCCCTCGCCGTCCCGCTCGCGTCGCCGGAGAGGGTCCGGAGCTTCTGCCGGGTGAGGGCCAGGCCCGCGGGGCGGTCGCTCCGTTCAAGCACGGTGCGCCAGGCGACGGCGGTCTCGCGGGCGTCGGCGGGGCGTACGACGTCGAGCCCGGGGATCGCGCGCAGCGCCAGCAGGTGCTCGACCGGCTGGTGCGTCGGGCCGTCCTCGCCGAGGCCGATGGAGTCGTGCGTCCAGACGTACGTCACCGGCAGGCCCATCAGGGCGGCGAGGCGTACGGCCGGGCGCATGTAGTCGCTGAACACGAGGAACGTCCCGCCGAACGGCCGCACGCCGCCCACCAGCGCCATGCCGTTCATCGTCGAGCCCATGGCGTGCTCGCGGATGCCGAAGTGCAGGACGCGGCCTGTGGGGGACTCGGCGAGGTACGAGGGGGCGCCCTCGATGGTGGTGTTGTTGCTGCCGGCGAGGTCGGCGGAGCCGCCCCACAGCTCGGGGAGGACGTCGGCGACGGCGTTGATGACCTTGCCGGACGCCTCGCGCGTGGCGAGCTTGCTGCCCGCCTCGAACGTCGGCAGCTTCTCCGCCCAGCCCGCGGGCAGCTTGCGGGCGAGCACGCGCTCGCGCTCGGCGGCGCGGTCGGCGTGCTTGTCCGCCCACGCCGCGAGGCGGGCGTCCCACTCGGCGTGCGCCGCCTTGCCGCGCTCGACGGCGCCGCGGCAGTGCGCGAGCACGTCGTCGGGCACGGCGAAGTGCTCGTCTGGGTCCATCCCGAGGATCTCCTTGACGACCCGGATCTCCTCCTCGCCGAGGGGGGAGCCGTGCGCCGCGCCGGTGTCCATCTTGGTCGGGGACGGCCAGCCGATGTGCGAGCGCAGCGCGATCATGCTCGGCCGGTCGCGCTCGTCCTTCGCCGCCGTGAGCGCGGCGCGGATGGCGTCGCGGTCCTCCGCGTTGTCGACGCGCTGGGTGTGGAAGCCGTACGCCTCGAAGCGCTGGAGCACGTCCTCGCTGAACGCGACCGCCGTGTCGCCCTCGATGGAGATGTGGTTGTCGTCCCAGACGAAGACGAGGTTGCCGAGCTTCTGGTGGCCGGCGAGGCTGGCCGCCTCGGCCGTGATGCCCTCCTCGAGGTCGCCGTCTGAGCAGATGACGTAGACGGTGGGGTCGAACAGCCCCTCGCCCTCCGGATCCCACGACGCGGCGGTGTGGCGCAGCGCCATGGCCATGCCGACGGCGTTGCCGAAGCCCTGCCCGAGCGGGCCCGTGGTCGTCTCGACGCCCGCGGTGTGGTGGACCTCGGGGTGGCCGGGCGTGCGGGAGCCCCACTGGCGGAACGCCTTGATGTCGTCGAGCGAGAGGCCGTAGCCGGTGAGGAACAGCTGGGCGTAGATGAGCATCGACGCGTGACCCGCGGACAGCACGAAGCGGTCGCGGCCCTCCCACTGGGGGTCGCTCGGGTCGTGCCGCAGCACCTCCTGGAACAGCGTGTGCGCGAGCGGCGCCAGCGCCATGGGGGTGCCGGGGTGGCCGGAGTTGGCCTTCTGGACGGCGTCCATGGCGAGGGCGCGGGCGACGTCGATCGCGCGCTCGTCGAGGTCCTTGGGGCCGGTCTTGGGCTTGGGCGGCGTGCTCACCTGGCTCCTCGGGGCGCGTACTGGCTCAGTACGGCCACCCTATCTCCGGGTCCGGTGCGCGCTCCCGGCGCCCGGAGCGCGTGGTGACTGGTGGGTGGCGGCTGCGCCGTTCACCGGTTCGTGCGTGGCCGGCGCCGCTACTCACCAGTAACCGCCGGGTCGGTGCGGGCTGGGCGCGGGCGCGCGCGGGGTAGAGTGCTACCCGTCTCCCTGCTGCTGTGGCGCGTCCGGCGCGCCCTCGATCCGACCAGGTGCGTGTGACCCGCTTCGGCAAGCTGGCCGTGGGAACGGTCGCGGCGACGCTCGTCCTCATCGGGCTCGGCGGCTTCGTCCGCGCGATGGAGGCCGGGCTCGGCTGCCCCGACTGGCCCACCTGCCACGGCTCCCTCAACCCGCCGTCGTCGCTCGCCTGGGGCGCGCTGAAGCTGGCGTGGATCGAGCACAGCCACCGGCTGTGGGCGTCGGTCCTCATCGTGCTCATCTGCGTGCTCGCGGTGGCGGCCAAGCGGTCGGGTCAGCCGCGCAACGTCCGCCTGGTGACGTACTGGATGGTCCCCGCCGTCCTCTCCCAGGCCGTGCTCGGCGCCATCGTGGTCTGGCTGAAGCTGCACGCCGAGTCCGTCACGCTGCACCTCGCCGGCGCGCTGTCGATCCTGGCGCTCGGGGTGTACGTCGTGCTGCACGCGGTGGGACGCGGCCGTACGTCCCTCGGTCCCGCCGTCGGCGGCCTCGCGGGGCTCTCCGCGGCGGCGCTCGGGCTCACGCTGGCCCAGATGCTGCTCGGGTCGGCGGTCACGGGGCACTCGGCGGGGCTGGCGTACGGGACGTTCCCCTCGTTCAACGGCCGCGTGCTCCCCGGCGCGTTCGACAACGTCCAGCAGGTGCTCCACGTCGCGCACCGGCTGACGGCGTACGCCATCGCCGTGCTCGTCGTCCTCCTCTACCTCAAGGCGCGCCGGTCCGAGGCGCTCGTACGGCGTGCCGCTCTCGTGGCCGTCGTCCTGACCGGTGTGCAGATCACGCTCGGCGCGCTGAACATCTGGTTCAAGCTGGAGGCGTGGTCGGTCGCGCCGCACCTCGCCGTGGGCTCGTGGCTCGTCACCGCGCTGCTCGTCGTGGCGCTGCGGGCGCGCTGGGCGCTGCCCGAGGTGGCGGTCGAGCGGGCCCGCGCTCAGGCGGTGACGGCGTGACCGCGCTCGTGGAGTCGCCGGTGGCGGCGGGGGAGCGGCGGGCGTTCGCCGACCTCGCGCGCGGCTACGTCGCCCTCACCAAGCCGCGGATCATCGAGCTGCTGCTCGTGACGACCGTCCCGGCGATGATCGTCGCCGAACGGGGGATGCCGGCGTTCTGGCTGATCGTCGCGACGCTGGTCGGCGGGTCGTTCGCCGCGGGGAGCGCCAACACCATCAACTGCTACGTCGACCGCGACATCGACGTACGCATGCACCGTACGGAGCGCCGCCCCCTTCCGAAGTCCGTCGTCACGCCCGAGGAGGCGCTGCGCTTCGGGGTGATCCTCGGCGTGCTGGCGACGCTGTGGCTCGGCCTGCTCGTCAACTGGCTGTCCGCCGTGCTCGCGCTGGCCGCGATCGGGTTCTACGTCTTCGTCTACACGCTCGGGATGAAGCGTTCGACGCCCTCGAACATCGTCATCGGCGGCGCCGCCGGCTGCATGCCCGTCCTCATCGGCTGGTCGGCGGTGACCGGGCGGGTCGAGCTGCCGGCGTTCGTCATGTTCGCGGTGATCTTCTACTGGACGCCGCCGCACTTCTGGGCGCTGGCGATCAAGTTCAAGGACGACTACGCCGCCGCGGGCGTGCCGATGCTGCCGGTCGTCGCGGGGCTGGTCGAGACGGGACGGCAGATCGTCCTGTACTCGTGGGTGATGGTGGCGGTGTCGCTCCTGTTCCATCCGGTCGCGCGGATGGGCAACGTCTACCTGGTGGCGGCGGTCGTGCTCGGCGCGATGTTCCTGCGCGAGGCGCACGGCCTTGCCGCCCGCGCCAAGGCGGGCGGCAAGGTGAAGCCGATGCGGCTGTTCCACTGGTCGATCACGTACCTGTCGCTGCTCTTCGGCGCGATGGCTGTTGATCAGTTGATCTAAGGCCGCGGGGGCGGTGGGCGCGCACCGCGGCCTGGGTGACCGCACCGCCGGTCAGCATGCAACCGGGTTGCGCCCCGTGCGGCGAAAAAGCGCAATTCGCACCCCGAAGGCGGCCGCTCAACGTGGGATGCCATCGGGCACGCAGGGAGTGCCTGGACATCCCACGTTGGAGCGTTCAACAGCCGTCTTGAACGTGGTGATCTTCAGAGAACGGCGCTAACGCCCCGCGCGCAGCGCGTCGAGCTGGGCGTCGAGCCGTACGGTCTCGCGGGCGTCGTGGCGCATCCAGGCCGCCAGGGCGCAGGCCAGGGCGGTGAGCATCGCGGCGTCGCCCGCGCCCCACATCAACGCGCCCGCGAGCTGCTGGTCGGCCAGCGCACCCGCCCATAGCCGCGCGGCGTAGTGGTCGTACAGCACCGAGTCCGAGGAGTAGATCGCCACCCCGAGGAACGACTGCAGCGGCATCGCCAGGAACAGGTACAGCAGCCGCGCGGGCCAGGGGAACGACCCCGGCACCGGGTCGCGACGCACGACCGGCCACCAGAACAGGCACGCGGCCGACAGGTACAGCACGTGCTCGAGCCCGTGCAGCACGGACGAGCCGAGCGCGGCGTCGTAGAGCGGCGAGAAGTGCGTGACGTACATGACCACCGCGAACGCCACCCAGGCCACGACCGGATGGGCCACGACGGCCAGGACGCGGCTGTGCAGCACGGCCAGCAGCCGCCGGCGCCCTCGGCCGGGCCCCAGCGCCTGCAACGCCACCGTCACCGGCGCCGACAGGGCGAGGAACGGCGCCGCGACGTACGACAGCAGCAGGTGCTGGACCATGTGCACGCTGAAGCGCTCCTCGGCCACGGTGGCCAGCGGCGACATGAGCGCCAGGACCAGCACGAGCAACGCCAGGGAGAACCACCGGCGCCGCGCGCGGGGCACCGACGGCACCCGGCGAACCGCCCAGATCCCCGCGAACGCGAGCAGAGCGATCCCGGCCGCCACGACCGGGTCCGCGTGCCAGCGCAGGAGGACCACGGCAGCAGCGTAAGGGGACGTGCGACACGCTGCGTGGCCAAGTTGTACCGGGGCCTTCGGGTCGTTAGGTTTTGCGCGTACGGCGTCCGCGCGCCCGTCGCCCGCGAACGCCCTCACCAAGGCCCGCGCGTCGCGCGCGGGCGCGTAAGCCGGAAGCGAGGCGAGCACCTCCCGTGCGACCAGTCGGGCGACACCTGCGGCTGATCGCTGCCGCCGTGGCCCCCCTCCTGCTCACCGCGTGCGCTCAGCAGCCGGTGACGGCGCAGGGCGAGAAGATCCACACGCTGTACAACATCGTGCTGGGCATCGCGCTCGTCGTCGGCGTCGGCGTGGTCGGCATGATCCTGCTGAGCGCCATCCGCTACCGGAAGCGCCCCGGCGACGACACGCTGCCGCCGCAGACGCACGGCAACACGACGTTCGAGATCATCTGGACCGCGGTCCCGACGGTCATCGTGCTCGCGCTGTTCGCGATGTCGTTCGTGACCATCAGGGCCATCGACACGCCGAAGGACAGCTACGCCGCGGTGGTCGAGGTCAAGGGCTACCAGTGGTCGTGGACGTTCGACTACGGCACCAACAAGGCCGGCACCAAGGTCCTCGTCAAGACGCAGAACAACCGCACGCCCCCGCAGCTGGTCGTGCCCGTCGGCGAGACCGTGCACATCGAGCTGCGCTCCGACAACGTCATCCACTCGTTCTGGGTGCCGGAGACGCTGTTCAAGCGCGACGTCGTCCCCGGCAAGGCCAACGGCTTCGACATGACGTTCAACGCGCCCGGCATCTACAAGGGCCAGTGCGCCGAGCTCTGCGGCACCGAGCACGCGCTCATGACGTTCTCGGTCAAGGCGGTCGGGCGCACGGAGTTCGACAAGTGGTTCAACGAGTTCGTGCCGCCGCGCCCGGAGTGCAAGGAGACGGGCAAGGCCACGAGCGAGGTCACGATCAACTCCGTGCCCGGCGCGTCGGAGTTCGTCGAGCAGTGCGTCTACGTCAAGGCCGGCGCCCCGGCGAAGATCGAGTTCGTCAACGGCGGCGGGCTGCCGCACAACGTCGCCGTCGTCAAGGGCAGCGACATCGCCGGGCCGGCGCTGGCGCGGACCGAGATCGTCCAGGACAAGGGCTCGGCCAGCGCGCAGCTGCCGGCCCAGCAGCCGAGCGACGACTACACGTTCTGGTGCCAGGTCCACCCGCTGATGCAAGGCAGGCTGGTCGTCCAGTGACGGGCGCCCGCCGAGGAACCACGAACGCCGCGGGCCGGCCCCGGCCCGTTGAGGAGGCACAGTGACCACCGTCGCAGCGCGGCCGGCTCCCGCGTCCCCGACGCCGAAGCGCAAGTCGGTGGTGGTCGACTACCTGACCACCACGGACCACAAGAAGATCGGGGTGATGTACCTCTACTTCGCGTTCTTCGCGTTCCTGGTCGGAGGTGCCCTCGCCCTCGTCGTCCGGGCCCAGCTCGCGTCCCCCGCGGGCACGATCATCAAGGACCCGGACACGTACAACCAGATGTTCACGATGCACGCGACGGCGATGCTGTTCTTCTTCATCATCCCGGTCTGGGCCGGCTGGGGTAACTACATCGTCCCGCTGCAGGTCGGCGCGCTCGACATGGCGTACCCCCGCATCAACGCGCTGTCGTTCTGGCTGCTGCCGGCCGGCTTCGTCACGGTCTTCTCCGGCTACCTCACCGGCGGCGGCCCCGCGCAGGCGGGCTGGACCGAGTACCCGCCGCTGACGAACGCGCGGTTCCTCGACGGCCACGGCACCGACCTCTGGATCGTGGGACTGATCCTCGTCGGCGTCTCGTCGACGCTCGGCGCCATCAACTTCATGGTCACGATCTTCAAGATGCGCGCGCCCGGCATGACGATGTGGCGGATGCCGGTCTTCACCTGGAACATCCTCGTGACCAGCATCCTGACGCTGCTCGCGCTGCCGGTCCTGACCAGCGCGCTGATCATGCTGTTCATCGACCGCAACTACGGCGGGTCGTTCTTCGACCCGGCGTTCGGCGGCAACGCGATCATGTACCAGAACCTGTTCTGGTTCTACAGCCACCCGGCCGTCTACATCATGATCCTGCCGGCGTTCGGCCTCATCTCCGAGGTCATCCCCGTCTTCAGCCGCAAGCCGCTGTTCGGCTACAAGGCGTTCGTCCTCGCGACGGCCGCGATCGGCGCTCTCGGCTTCTCGGTGTGGGCGCACCACATGTTCGCGACCGGGCAGGTCCTCTTACCGTTCTTCGCGCTCATGACGTCGTTCATCGCGGTGCCGACGGGCGTGAAGTTCTTCAACTGGATCGCCACCCTGTGGCAGGGGAAGATCACGTTCGAGTCGCCGATGCTCTTCGCGTTCGGCTTCCTGACGATGTTCCTCATCGGCGGCCTCAACGGCATGTTCTCCGCCTCGCCGCCCGTCGACTACGCGCTGCACGACACGTACTGGATCGTCGCGCACATCCACGCCGTGCTCTTCGGCGGCTCGGTCTTCGGCGTCTACGCCAGCTTCTACTTCTGGTACCCGAAGGTCACGGGCCGGATGATGGACGAGAAGCTCGGCAAGGTGCACTTCTGGCTGACGTTCCTCGGGTTCAACATCGCGTTCTTCCCGATGCACCACCTCGGCCTGGAGGGCATGCCGCGGCGCATCTCGTCCTACGCCGCCAACCCCGAGTGGGCGACGTGGAACAAGGTGTCGACGTTCGGCGCGTTCCTCATCGGCGTCTCCGTCTTCCCGTTCCTCTACAACCTCTGGAAGTCGCGCAAGGGCCCCATCGCCGGCAACGACCCGTGGAACGGCAACTCGCTCGAGTGGTGGACCTCGTCGCCGCCGCCGGTGCACAACTTCGACTCGATCCCGCCGATCCGCTCGGAGCGGCCGGTCATGGACGCCCGTCTCGAACGTGAGGCCGAGGCCGCGCTCGCGAAGGGAGCCTCGGCATGACCGCGGTCGCCACCACGGAGGAGATCGAGACCACCGGACGCCCTGAGGGCATGTCCATGCCGTTGCTCGGCATGGTGCTGTTCATCGCGTCCGAGGTGATGTTCTTCGGCGGCCTGTTCGCGGCGTACTTCAACATCCGCGCCGACGCCAACGAGTGGCCGCCCGCCGGCCTCGAGCACCTGCACGCGACGGTGCCCGCGATCTTCACCGGCGTCCTGCTGCTGTCGTCGGTGACGATGCACATCGCCGTCATGTCGATCCGCAAGGGCAACGTCAAGGCGCTCACCCGCTGGGTCGGCGTCACGCTGCTGCTCGGCGTGATCTTCCTCGCGGGGCAGATCTACGACTACAGCACGCTGGAGTTCACGATCCGCGACGGCGTGTACGGCTCGACGTTCTACGTGCTCACCGGCTTCCACGGCGCGCACGTGTTCGGCGGCGCGGTCTACCTGTTCATCGTGCTCATCCGCTCGATGTCGGGGCAGTTCAGCAAGTCCCACCACGCGGCCGTCGAGGGCGCGTCGATGTACTGGCACTTCGTCGACGTGGTCTGGATCGCGCTGTTCTTCACGCTCTACGTGCTGAAGTAGGTCGGCGTGGCTCCTCACTCCCCGGCCTGCTGCGCGGCGCCCGACGCGGCGCCTCGCGGCGTTGTCGTCGTCGCGCCTAGCGCTGCTATGCGCTCCTCCTCCGCCTTGCGATCCACCACGTCGGCCGTCGCTCGCGACGGCCAGGAGTAAGGAGACACGCCGGGCATGAGAACCGCGTCGCGCGTCTTCTTCTGGCTCGGCCTGTTCGGCGTCGTCGTGACGTTCGGCTACGCCGCCGCGAGCCGGTTCTCGTTCGACAACGCCGGCGGGACCACGACGCTGTTCATGTTCTTCGTCGCGTGCATGTACCTCGCGAAGTTCATGGCCCCGCAGGGCGCGATCGAGCTCGACGGGCTGACTCTCCCCGGAGCCGACACGCACGAGGACGAGGAGATCCACCTCCCCGGCCCGTCGTGGTGGCCCGCGGCGTACGGCGTCGCGGCGTTCGTCCTGATGATGGGTCTCGCGCTCGACAAGCGCGTGCTCATCGCGGGCGTGGTCCTCATCGTCCTCACGACGATCGGCTGGGGCCTGGAGAGCGTCCGCGACTACCGCCGCGAGATCGCGCACGCCAAGCACGAGGGGTACCTGCCGTCCACGGCGGCGATCGAGCTGGCGCAGCAGGTGCTGGCGTTCCGCCGTCTGCACGGCGGCGCCGACTCGGTCGTCCAGCACGTCGGCCGCGGCCGCGCGCAGGTCGTCCTCGTCGGCAACGACGGCGGGTTCGGCATGCTGCACGCCGACGACGTCGCGATCGCCCGCGAGGCCACCGCGCTCGCCGCCACCACCGAGCACACCGCCTGGCCGAGCGGCCTCGGTGCCCGGGTCCGTACGGACGAGGACCACTGGCGGACGATGGGCGGGGAGAGCCTGTTCGGCAAGGAGGGCACCGCGCACGACGCGCCCCGCGACGGCACGACGCAGGTCGCGGCGCGGGTGTTCCTGTCGCTGGCGATCTTCGGGATCATCGCCGACGTCGGCTTCCTCGCGGCGAGCCGGTTCTCGTTCGACAACGTCGGCGGCATCTCGACGCTCACGGCGTTCTCCCTCGCCTGCTACTACCTCTACCTCGGCCTCAAGAACGCCAAGGCGCGGCCGGAGGACGCGGCGTACGCCGGCGACGACTACGTCACCCTCGAGCCCGAGCTGCCCGAGCCGCCGGTCGACCTCGAGAACCTCCACCTGCCAGGCCCGTCGTGGTGGCCGGCGTTCTTCTCGGTGGCGCTGGGGCTGCTCGTGTTCGGCCTGGTGTTCAACACCGGCATGCTCATCGCGGGCGTGGTCGCGCTGGTGATCTGCTGCGTCGGCTGGGGGATCGAGAGCGTGCACGAGTACCGGCAGAGCATCAGCGGCCAGCACCACGGTGCCCCCGATGCCCTCGGCAACCACCCGTCGCCCCTGGCGCACTAGCGTCTTGGACTCGCTCCGCCGCTGGGGGCCGGCGGCCGGGATCGTCGTCGCACTGACCGCGCTCGTCCTGCGCTTCGTCGCGACCGGCCCGCTCTGGCTCGACGAGGCCCTGTCGGTCAACATCGCCCAGCTCCCGTACGGCGACATCACCGACGCGCTGCGCCACGACGGCTCGCCGCCGCTCTACTACCTGCTGCTGCACGAGTGGGTGGGGGCGTTCGGGGACTCGCCGTGGGCGGCGCGCGCGCTGTCCGGCGTCTTCGCGGTGGCGACGGTGCCGGTGGTGGGCCTGTTCGCGCGCGAGGTCTCCGAGTCGGAGCGCGCGGGGCTCGTGGCGGCGCTGCTCGCGGCCACGTCGCCGTTCGCGATGCGGTACGGCTCCGAGGCACGCATGTACGCGCTCGTCCAGCTGCTCGTCGCGCTCGGCGGCTGGGCGCTGGTCCGCTACTTGCGCCGCCCGACGCGGCTGTCCGGCGTCGCGGTCGCGGTCTGCACGGGCCTGCTCATGCTCACGCACTACTGGTCGTTCTACCTGCTCGGCGCCGTGGGCATCGGGCTCGTCTGGCGTCGCCGGTGGCGCGCGGTGGGAGCGGTCGCGGCGGGCGGGCTGCTGTTCCTGCCGTGGCTGCCGTCGTTCCTCTACCAGCTCGCCAACACCGGCACCCCGTGGGCCGCCCGCCCCGCGCTCGCGGCCGTCGTCGACGCGATGATCGAGTGGTCGGGGAGCGGACCCGTCGGGCGGTTCAACTTCCTGCTGCTGCTCGGCCTCGCCGTGCTCGGCCTGTTCGGCGCGGGGATCGACGGGCGGCGCGTCGAGGTCGACCTGCGCGGGCGGCCGCTCGGTCGGCGGCTGGCGGCGGTGACGTTCGGGACGCTGGCCCTCGGCGTGCTCGCGGGGATGCTGCTCAAGAGCGGCTACGCCGCCCGCTACAGCGCCGTCGCCCTCGTGCCGTTCCTCGTGCTGGCCGCCCTCGGCACGGCCTCGCTGCTGGACGACCGCGTGCGGACCGGCGTCATCGGCCTCGTCGCCGTGCTCGGGGTCGTCGTCGGCGCGCCGATGGTCGTCAAGCCGCGTACGCAGGCCGGTCTCGTCGCGGAGGCGCTCACCGAGGGCTACCAGGGCAACGACGTCGTCGTGTACTGCCCCGACCAGCTCGGCCCCGCCGTCTCGCGGCTGCTGCCGAAGCTGACCGACCAGCTCGCGTACCCGGTCGGCGAGTTCACCGGGCTCGTGGACTGGGTCGACTACGCCGAGCGCAACGAGGCGGCCGACCCGGCGGCGTTCGTGGACGCGGTCCTGCGCGACCACCCCGACGGGTCGGTCTGGCTCGTGGTGGCGGGGGGGTACCGGACGTTCGAGGACGACTGCGAGGAGGTCGCCGAACGCCTCCGCGCCGCGCGCACCGAGCACCCGGTGGTCCGTTCGCGCGGGAAGTACGGCGAGCGGTCGGCTCTGGTGCGGTTCGCGCCGTGACCTCGCGCGCGGGGTGGGCGTGGCGGCCAGGCCGCGACGCGCTCCGCGCGTGGCTGGTGTCGCGCGCGGCGGTGCTCGCGCTGATGGCGCTGGCGGCGTACCTCCAGGCGCGCCACGGCTTCGGCCGCGCGCCGCTGCGGGCCGGCGCCGGCGGGTTCTTCGTGTGGGACTCCGACTGGTACCGCCGCATCGCGGCCGAGGGCTACACCCACCCGGACATGCTGCGGTTCTTCCCGCTGGTGGCGCTGCCGGGGCGGCTGGTGGCGCCGTTCGGGACGTTCGCGGCGGGGCTGGCGGTGCTCGTCGTCGCGAACGTCTCCGCCCTCGTCTACGCCGACGGCATCGGCCGCCTCGCCCACCTCGAGCTGGGGGAGCAGGCCGGCCGCTGGGCGCCGTGGCTCGCGCTGGTCAACCCGGCGTCGTTCGTGCTCGTGCTCGGCTACGCGGAGGCGACCGCCGCCGCGCTCGGCGTCTGGTGCTTCCTCGCGCTGCGCAGGCAGGCGTGGGGGGTGGCCGCGGGGCTGGCGTTCCTCTCCGGGCTGACGCGGCCGGTGGGGCTGCTGCTGGCGCTCCCCGCCTTCGTGGAGGCGCTGCGGGGGTTACGCCTCACCCCCCGGCGCGAAGTGCTCGCGCGGGCCCTGGCGGTGGCGGCGGCGCCGCTGGGCGGCGCGGCGTACCTCCTCTGGGTCTGGGCCGCGCACGGGGACCCGATGCTGCCGTTCGACGTCCAGCAGGCCGGCGACCTGCGCTCCGCCTTGCTCGTCTGGCCGGGGGAGGCGCTGGGGCGCGGCTGGCTCGCCGTACGCGGGGACGGGCAGGTCGTGGACGCCCTCCACCTGCTCGGCGTGCCCCTCGCCGCGGGCCTGTTCGTGCTCGTGGCGCGGCGGCTGCCGGCGTCGTACACCGCGTACGCCGCGGCCCTGCTCGTCGTCGCGCTGGGCACGCCGAGGCTCGCGTCGTACGAGAGATACGCGCTCGCGGCCTTCCCGCTGATCATGGTTGCGGCTGCCCTGCGACCGCGAAGTGCCCGGATCGTGACCTGGGTCGTGTGTTGTTCAGGACTGGCGGGGTACTCGGTGCTCGCGTTCGCGCATCGGTATGTTCCGTAGCGGTTCGCCCTGTTGTCGTACCCTCCTGGAGGTTCCACCTCGTGTCCGTGCAGCCCCGTGTCGTGATCATCGGCGCCGGACCGGCGGGACTCACCGCCGCGTACCAGCTCGTCAAGGACGGCGTCACCCCGATCGTGCTGGAGGCCGACGACGTCGTCGGCGGCATCTCCCGCACCGTCGAGCGCGACGGCTGGCGGTTCGACATCGGCGGGCACCGCTTCTTCACCAAGGTGCCCGAGGTCGAGGCCCTGTGGCACGAGATCCTCGACGAGGACGCGTTCCTCACCCGGCCGCGGATGAGCCGGATCTTCTACCGGGGGCAGCTGTTCGACTACCCGCTCAAGGCGTTCAACGCGCTGCGCGGGCTCGGTCTCGTCGAGGCCGTCCGGTGCGTGCTGTCGTACGTCTGGGCGCGCATCAGCCCGCCCAAGGACCAGAGCCACTTCGAGGGCTGGGTCTCCGCGCGCTTCGGCCGGCGGCTCTACGGCATCTTCTTCAAGACGTACACCGAGAAGGTCTGGGGCGTCCCCGCCACCGAGATCCAGGCCGACTGGGCGGCGCAGCGGATCAAGAACCTCTCGCTGCTCACCGCGATCTGGCGCGCCATCGTGCCGCAGCACGGCAAGAAGGACGTCACGTCGCTCATCGAGGAGTTCCAGTACCCGCGGCTCGGCCCCGGGATGATGTGGGAGCGCTGCCGCGACCTCGTGCTGGAGCGCGGGGGCGAGATCCGGATGCGTACGGCGGTCGTCGGGATCGAGCACTCTTCCTGCCGGGCCACGGCCGTGCTCGTCGAGCGGGACGGCGTCGTCGAGCGGATCGAGTGCGACGAGGTCATCTCGTCCATGCCGATCGGCGAGCTCGTCCGCGTCATGTCGCCGTCGCCCGCTCCGGACGTCGTGACCGCCGCGAAGCGGCTGCGCCACCGAGACTTCCTCACCGTGGCTCTCGTGGTGCCCAAGTCCGCGGGCTTCCCGGACAACTGGATCTACGTCCACGAGCCGCACGTCCGCCTCGGCCGCGTCCAGAACTTCGGCTCCTGGTCGCCGTTCCTCGTCAAGGACGGCTACACCTGCCTCGGCCTCGAGTACTTCGTCAACGTCGGCGACGACCTCTGGACGATGGCCGACGACGACCTCGTGGCCTTCGCGACGCGCGAGCTCGAGGCGCTGAACCTGGTCAAGCCGGGCGCCGTCTCGGCGGGGTACGTCGTGCGGATGCCCAAGGCGTACCCCGTCTACGACGAGGAGTACGTCCGCAACGTCGACGTGCTGCGTTCCTGGCTCGGCGTCTCTGCCACCAACGTGCAGCCGGTCGGGCGCAACGGGATGCACCGGTACAACAACCAGGACCACTCGATGATGACGGCCATGCTCGCTGTCGAGAACATCCTCAAGGACGCCGGGCACGACCTCTGGGCGGTCAACGTGGAGGAGGAGTACCACGAGGAGGTCTCCCCCTCCGAGAAGGCGACGCCCAAGACCGGCCGTGACGCTCCCGTCCTGCCGCGCCGCCTCGTCCTGCCCGAGGACGACGACGACCGCGACGAGGTCCTGGCCGGCTGATCGTCCCCACGACCAAGGCAGGGGGGCGACGCCGCCGGACACGTACGCAACCGGGTTGCGGGCATACCGCCTCCCTAGGAGGGCTTGGCGAAACGCCGCGCATGATCACGTGCGGTGACGGTGCTCCGGTCGGCTCCGCAACCGGGTTGCGGGCCGTGCGGGGAAAAAGCGCAGATCGCACCCCGATCAGAGCGAAGCTTCACCTGGGACGCGGCCGGTCACGCTCGGCCACCATCAGGCCGTGTCGCCAAGCGCTACTAGGGCTCCTTCGTCGCTTTGACCGGTCGGCGGAATGCCCCCAATCCCGCCAACCCCACCCCCGCTCTTCCGGCCCCGACCTACCGCCGCTTGCGCCGTTCCTGGGCGGAGCGGTGGTCGGTCAGCCAGATGTTGGCGAGCAGGACCACGCCGAAGCCGGCGGCGATGATGAAGCAGATGATCGCCAGCGCCGGGTAGCCGAGCAGGGTTGACTTGGTCTCGATGCGCATCATCATGGCCGCGCCGATGATGAGCGCCGCGATCACCAGGCCGGTCGTGAGGCGGTTCGCCAGCTTCGTGACTCCCGCGATGATCTCGCGTTCGTCGATGCCCTTCACCTGGAGCTTGAGCTCGCCCTCGGCCAGGGCGTCCATGACCTTGTTGACGCGGCCTGGGAGGCGTTCGACGAACTCCTTCGTCTCCAGCACGGTCGCGAACAGGCTGCCCGGCGACGTCCCCGTCACGCGGCGGCGGAGGATCTCCGCGCCCTGGCGGCGGATGGCGTCGTTCGGGTCGTAGCCGGGGTCGAGGGTCCGGCCCACCTCGTCCAGCGCGATGAGGGCGCGGCCGAGCATGGCCAGCTCGGGAGGCGTACGGAGACCGTTCTCGGCGGCGACGCGCGACAGGTCGAGAACGATCGAGCCTGCCTGGATGTCGGCCAGCTCGGCGCCGTGGTTGTCCGCGACGAGCTCACCGACGATGCGCCGGAACGCCGTCTCGTCCAGGTCCTCCTCGGTGCGTTCGGCGAGGTCCATCAACGTCTTCGCCGCGTCGTCCCCGCGGCCGTCGCCGATGGCGAGGATCAGCTTGAGCAGCGGCTCCTGGATGTGCGCCGGGATGCGCCCGACCATGCCGAGGTCGATGAGGGCGATGTCACCGGTCTCGGTGAGGAAGACGTTCCCCGGGTGGGGGTCGGCGTGGAAGAAGCCGTCGACGAGGATCTGCTTGAGGTACGCGCCGATGAGCTGGTCGGCGAGCGCGTTGCCCTCGACCTCGAGCTGCGCGAGCGGGCCGAGCGACGTCAGCTTGCGGCCGCCGATGAAGTCCATCGTGAGCACGCGCGAGGTCGTGTAGTCGGCGACCGGCGCGGGGACGTGGATGCGCGGGTACTCGGCGAGGTTCGTGCGCAGCGTCTCGAGGTTGCGCGCCTCCTGCTGGTAGTCGAGCTCGCGCAGCATCGACTTGCGGAACTCCTCCAGCAGCGCGGCCATGCCGTACCGGCGGCCCAGCGCCGTGTGCGCATCGGCGAACTCCGCGATCTCGCGGAGCGCGTCGAGGTCGTCGAGGACGCGTTCGCGGATGCCGGGGCGCTGCACCTTCACCGCGACGGCGCGGCCGTTGCGGAGCACCGCCTTGTGGACCTGGCCGAGGCTGGCGGAGGCGAGGGGGACGTTCTCGAAGATCTGGAACGCCCTGCTGATCCGGGCGCCGAGCTCGGTCTCGACGATGCGTTCGACCTCGTCGAAGCCGAACGGCTCCACGTCGTCCTGCAGCCGCGACAGCGCGGTGATGTACGCGGGCGGCAGCAGGTCGGCGCGTGTGGAGAGCAGCTGGCCGAGCTTGATGAACGTCGGCCCGAGACGTTCGAGGTCGGTCGCGAGCTGCTCGGCGTCGGCCTTCGCCGACGCGACCTCGGGCGCCTCCTCGAGGTCGGAGAGCCCGATCTGGGACACGAGGTCCGACCTGCCGTACTTGGCGAGCAGCACGGCGATGTCCTTGTAGCGCTTGACGTGCTGCGGCTTCAGCGAGATACCCACGCCGGACGCATACCCGTTGGTAAGCCGTGCGATACCTAGGCGGAAGAGCGGACCTCCTCCTGCTGCTGGGCGGCCGGCTCCTCGGGGTCGGCCAGCCGCGCGATCGCCCGCGAGAGGCTCGCCAGCTCCGCGGAGATCCGCCGTGCCTCCTCCGGGTCGACGGGTGGGAGCCGCGGCTTCCTCTCCTCGCGGCGCACCGTCAGGTACGTGATCAGGGAGGCAGGCACGGCGACAGCCGCGATGCCCGTGGTGAACCAGAGAAGCGCTTCCCAGAACGTGAATGTCGTCGTCACGTCGTCCCCGCCTTCTCCTTCGGTGCGGCCAGCCAGGTCGCACCGGCGCTCGTGATCGCCGACGCGCCGAGCAGCACCATCGACGAGCTCGTCATGAACTCCGCCTGACCCCGAGTCTGCACCCGCCCTGTGACCGAATCGGCTGTCAGGCACGCGTACGCCACGACGCCGATCGCCAGGGCGAGCCATGACAGCGTGACCAACCAGACCCGCAGCGTCGGCGACTCTCGTTCGGACTCCGCCAGGTCGATCAACGGCGCGCCGCACCACGCCACCGCGACGAGCATCCCGTCGCCGCCGCCGAGGACGTCGCGCGGCGTCGGGAGGCGTTCGAGGTAGTACGCCCTGATGCCGTACGCCAGCAGCAGCGGCAGCAGGCCGAGCACCAGGCCCGCACCCGCCCACCGCGCCATCCGTGCCGCCACCCGCGGACCCCCGTTCCCGTCAGGGACAAGTCTGGCGGGGTCAGAGGGCTCACAACGACAGCAGAGCCAATCTGTGGACGACTACTCCCAGCGGAACGTCCGCGCCGCCGCCGCGAGCGACACCACGGCCCAGACGAGCAGCACGAAGGCGGGACGGACGACCGGCCCGCCGTTGTCGAACGCGTTCCGCAGCCCCTCCGCCAGCGCCCCGCTCGGCAGCACCCGCGCGACCGACGCGAGCGCCCGTGGCAGGGATGTCAGCGGCACGACCATGCCGCTGACGAGCAGGAGGACGAGGTAGAGGCCGTTCGCGGCGGCGAGCGTCGCCTCGGCGCGCAGCCGCCCGGCCATCAGAAGACCCAGCCCGGCGAACGCCGCCGTCCCCAGCCCCACGAACACCAGAGCCAGCACCCACGCGCGCAGAGCGCCGCCGCGCCACCCCAGCACCAGCCCGAGCAGGCAGATCAGGACCAGCTGCAACGCCTCCACCGCCAGCACCGACAGGGTCTTCGCCAGCAGCAGCCCGGAGCGGGGCAGGGGAGAGGCGCCCAGGCGCTTGAGGACGCCGTACTGCCGCTCGAACCCGGTCGCGATCGCCAGCCCCGTCATCGCCGTGGACATGACCGCGAGGGCGAGGATGCCGGGCACCAGGAAGTCCACGGACGCGTCCACGACGTCCACCGTGCCGAAGAACGACAGGAGCCCCAGCGGGATCGCCAGCGTCAGCAGCAGCGACTCGCCGCGCCGCAGCGTGAGCCGCAGCTCCATCGCGGTCTGCGCCGCGACCATCCGCCTCACGAACGCAGCTCCCGACCAGTCAGCTCCAGGAACACGTCCTCCAGCGTCCGCCCGGTCCGCAGGTCGGACGCCAGCACGCCGGCGGACGCGCACCACGCCGTGACCGCCGCGAGCAGCGCCGGGTCGACGGGCCCGGCGACGACGTACGTCCCCGGCGCCGGCGACGACACAGGCCGCCCCACCGCCGCCCCCAGCGCCTCGACGTCCACCCCCGCAGCCGAGAAGCGCAGCCCCGACTCGCCCCGCGTCAGCGCCGCCACGGTCCCCGACGCGACCACCCGCCCGCGGTCCACGATGACCACCGCGTCGGCGAGCGCCTCGGCCTCCTCCATGACGTGCGTCGTCAGCACGACGCAGACGCCGTCCGTACGCAGCTCCCGCACGAGGTCCCACGTCGCGTGCCGCGCCTGCGGGTCGAGTCCGGCCGTCGGCTCGTCCAGGAACACGACGACCGGCCGCCCGATCACCGCGAGCCCCAGCGAGAGCCGTTGCTGCTGGCCGCCGGAGAGCCGCCGGTACGCCGTCCGCGCCGGCAGCCCCAGCCGCTCCAGGAGCCCCTCGGGCGAGAGTGGCGAGGGGTAGAACGCCGCGTACAGCCGCAGCATCTCCAGCGGCGTCGCGCCGGGATACACGCCGCCATGCTGCAGCATGACGCCGACCCGGGGACGCAGGGATGCCGCGTCGCGCACCGGGTCCAGCCCGAGCACGGAGACGCGGCCGGCGGACGGCGTACGGAACCCCTCGCACGTCTCGACGGTGGTGGTCTTGCCGGCGCCGTTGGGGCCGAGCAGCGCCAGCACCGAGCCGGCCGACGCCGTGAACGACACACCGTCGACGGCGGTCAGCGAGCCGTACCGCGTGACCAGCCCGTCGACCTCGACGGCGTTCAGCTGACGACGACCTCGCCGACCATGCCGAGGCTCACGTGCGGGATGCAGTAGTACGGGAAGGTCCCGGCCTCCTTGAACGTCACCGAGTACGTCGTGAAGTTGATGGGGCCCTTCATCGGACCCTTCGGGTCCTCCTTGCCGTCGCTGCCGCTGGTCACGCTGTGCGTGCCCTCGGCGGTCCAGGTGACCTTCGTGCCCTTCTTCACGTTCAGCGTGCCCGGCTCGAACTTGTTCGTGATCGTGGCCAGGACCTCGTTGCCGCCGGGCTTGGCGCCGCCGGTCGCGGACGCGGTCGCGCCGCCGGTCGGCGCGGCCGTCCCCGACTCGGTCGGCGCGGCCGGGGTGGTCGGCGCGGGGTTGACGGTCAGCTTCACCGTCGGCACCGGAACGGCCGTCGCGTGCGAGGAGGGCTTGGTCCGCTCGGTCTCGGCGCAGGCGGTGAGCGCGAGCGCGGCGGCGGCCAGCACGGCGGCCAGGCGGAGCGGGCGGTCGGCGAGCATGCTCAAGTCGGGCCTTCCTCGCGGGTCGTGGGGTACGGCGGAAGGATATCCAGCCGTCGCCGAGCCGGGCTAACCGGCGCGCGGAGCCCCCGTTTGCCCGCCCCTCGTAAATACGTCACAATGATGTTGTGAAAAACATCGGCACCGAGGGGCGTACCCGCGAGCGGGTCGCCTCGCTGCTGCTGCGCACCGGCGGCGCGACCGCCGCCGACCTCGGCACCGCGCTCGGGCTCTCGCCCGCCGCCGTACGCCGCCACCTCGACGCCATGCTCGCCGACGGCACCGTCGCCGAGTCCGACGCGCCGCTGACCGGGCGTCGCGGACGGCCCGCGAAGACGTTCACGATCACCGAGGCGGGGCGCGAGGCGTTCCCGCACGCCTACGACGACCTCGCGGCCTCCGCGCTGCGCTTCCTCGCCGAGACCGGGGGCGACGCGGTCGTACGCCAGTTCGCGGCCGCGCGGGTCGCCGAGCTGGAGACGCGCTACGCCGACGTCGCCGAGGCGCCCATCGAGGAGCGGCCCGAGCGCCTCGCCCAGGCCCTCTCGCGCGACGGCTACGCTGCCACCGCCGCTGCCGGCGAGGTCTGCCAGCACCACTGCCCGGTCCAGCACGTGGCCGAGCAGTTCCCCCAGCTCTGCGAGGCGGAGACGGACTTCTTCGCCCGCCTGTTGGGCACCCCCGTACGCCGCCTGACGACGATCGCCCACGGCGACTCCTGCTGCACCGCCGCCGTCACACCCCCCGAGAGGTCTGCCCGATGAGCACCACCGCACGTCCCGAGCTCGAAGGCCTGGGCACGTACAAGTTCGGCTGGGCGGACCCGTCCGCCTACGCCGACAACGCGACCCGCGGTCTCACCGAGGACGTCGTCCGCAACATCTCGGCGCTGAAGAGCGAGCCCGAGTGGATGCTCAAGCTGCGCCTCAAGGGGCTCAAGCTGTTCGGGCAGAAGCCCATGCCGGCGTGGGGCGCCGACCTGTCGGGCATCGACTTCGACAACATCAAGTACTTCGTCCGCTCGACGGAGAAGCAGGCCGAGACCTGGGAAGACCTCCCCGCCGACATCAAGAACACGTACGACAAGCTCGGCATCCCCGAGGCGGAGAAGGCGCGCCTCGTCTCCGGCGTGGCCGCGCAGTACGAGTGCCTGGCCGGTGACACGCGCGTCTGGACCGCCAACCGCGGCATGGTCCGGATCAAGGAGGTCGAGCCGGGCGACAGCGTCTTCGCGCTGGACGAGGAGACCGGGCTCCTGACGGTCGCCCCCGTTCGCGCCGCCGCGCAGACCGACGTGAAGCAGACGTACGAGGTCACCGTCGGCTCGCGCACGATCCGCGCCACCGACAACCACCCGTTCCTCGTCCTGACCGACGAGCGCAAGACCGGCAAGCAGCGCGCTCGCTACGCGCGCCGCTGGAAGACCGTCGCGGAGCTCGCGGTCGGCGACCTCGTGGCCGTGCCGCGCGACCTGCCGGAGTTCGGCGAGTCGCTGACGCTGCCCGCCGTCCACCTCGGTCGCCGCAAGCCCCCGATCGGGCCGCTGCGGACCAACCCCGACCTGCTCTGGCTGCTCGGCTACTTCATCGGTGACGGCTCGATCCAGGAGACCGGCCGCACGTACCGCGTGCAGTTCGCGGCGCCCTCGACCGATGTCGAGATCCGCGCGGAGATCGCGCGGATCGTGCACGAGCAGTTCGCGCTGGAGACGCACGAGCCCGACGACGTGCGCGTCGTCGTCAACTCCCGCGCGCTCGTCGACTGGCTCAACTGGGCGGGCTTCGCGGGCGGCGCGCACGGCAAGAACGTCCCGTTCTGGGTGTACGAGCTGCCGCGGGCCGAGCGACTCGCGTTCCTCGGCGGGTGGGTCGACGCCGACGGCTACGTCCGCCCCGAGGAGTCGGGCTCGGTCGTCCTGACCAGCGTCAACGAGCCGCTGCTCACCGCCGGCGCTGAGCTGGCGGAGCTCTGCGGGCTGCGCACCGCCGGACTGTGGGAGTGGCAGCAGCCGTACGCCCACGACCCTTCGCGGATCATGACGGCGTTCCGGCTCGGCATCTCCGGCGACTTCGAGCGGCTCGACTGCCGCAACCCGAAGCGCACCGACCGTTTCGGCCGCCGCGCCTACCACCACAGCGACACCTCCGCGCAGGGGACGACGTTCCGCGCGCACTGCACCGACCACCTCGGCTTCGCCAAGATCACGGCGATCGAGCCGTACGCCGTGGAGCCGGTCTACGACGTCGAGGTCGACGGCCCGCACAACTTCGTCGCCGAGGGCGTTGTCGTGCACAACAGCGAGGTCGTCTACCACAAGATCCGCGAGGACCTGGAGGAGCAGGGCGTCCTGTTCCTCGACACCGACACCGGCCTGCGCGAGCACGAGGAGCTCTTCAAGGAGTACTTCGGCTCGGTCATCCCGGTGGGCGACAACAAATTCGCCGCGCTCAACACCGCGGTGTGGAGCGGCGGGTCGTTCATCTACGTCCCGCCGGGCGTCCACGTCGAGATCCCGCTCCAGGCGTACTTCCGCATCAACACCGAGAACATGGGCCAGTTCGAGCGGACGCTGATCATCGCCGACGAGGGCTCGTCGGTGCACTACGTCGAGGGCTGCACCGCGCCGATCTACTCCTCCGACTCGCTGCACTCGGCCGTCGTCGAGATCGTCGTGAAGAAGGACGCCCGCGTCCGCTACACGACCATCCAGAACTGGTCCAACAACGTCTACAACCTCGTGACCAAGCGCACCGCGGTCCACGAGGGCGGCCGGATGGAGTGGATCGACGGCAACATCGGCTCCAAGGTGACGATGAAGTACCCCGCCTGCTATCTGCTCGGCGAGCGGGCCACCGGCGAGGTGCTGTCCGTGGCGTTCGCCGGCGAGGGCCAGCACCAGGACGCCGGCGCGAAGATGGTCCACGCCGCACCGCACACGTCGTCCAACATCGTCAGCAAGTCGGTGGCGCGCGCGGGCGGCCGCACGTCGTACCGCGGCCTCGTGCAGGTCCAGGAGGGCGCGTACGGCTCCAAGGCGAGCGTGAAGTGCGACGCGCTGCTCGTCGACACGGTCAGCCGCTCCGACACGTACCCGTACGTCGACGTCCGCGAGGACGACTCGACGATCGGCCACGAGGCCAGCGTCAGCAAGGTCGGCGAGGACCAGCTCTTCTACCTGATGAGCCGCGGCATGAGCGAGAACGAAGCCATGGCGATGGTCGTCCGTGGCTTCGTCGAGCCGATCGCCCGCGAGCTGCCCATGGAGTACGCGCTCGAGCTCAACCGCCTCATCGAGCTGCAGATGGAAGGGGCCGTCGGCTAAGTGAGCACCCTCACCACGGACTTCCCCGTACCCGAGGGACGGGAGGAGGCCTGGCGGTTCACGCCGGTCAAGCGCATCGAGACCGCGCTCGCCTCGGCCGAGCCCGGCAAGGTCGTCATCGAACGTTCGGCCGGTGCCGGCACCGACTTCGCCTCCGTCGAGCGCGGCGGCGACCCGCGGCTCGGCTCGCTGCTGACGCCGCGCGACCGCTACGAGGCCCTCGCGGACTCGTACGAGCGCGCCGGCGTCCTCACCGTGCCGCGCAACACCGCGCCCGACGAGCCGACGATCGTGACCGTACGCGGCGAGGGCGGGCTGGCGTTCGCGCACCTGCTCGTCGACGTCGAGGAGGGCGCCGAGGCGACGGTCATCCTCGACCACAGCGGGGCGGCGACGTTCCTCGCCAACGCGGAGTTCCGCGTCGGCGACGGCGCGCGCCTCACCGTCGTCAGCCTCCAGGACTGGGACGACGACTCCGTCCACCTCGGCACGCACGTCGCGTGCGTCGGCCGCGACGCGACGTTCCGCTCCATCGTCGTGTCGCTCGGCGGCGGCATCGTGCGGCTCGTCCCCGAGGTGCGCTTCACGAGCACCGGCGGCGACGCCGAGCTGCTCGGCCTGTTCTTCGCCGACGCCGGCCAGCACCTGGAGCACCGGCTGCTCGTCGACCACGCCGTCTCGCACTGCCGTTCGCGCGTCAACTACAAGGGCGCGCTCCAGGGCGAGGGCGCGCACACCGTCTGGATCGGCGACGTCGTCATCGCGGCCGAGACGGTCGGGACGGACACGTACGAGGTCAACCGCAACCTCGTCCTCTCCGACGGCGCGCACGCCGACTCCGTGCCCAACCTCGAGATCTACTCCGGCGAGGTCGTCGGTGCCGGTCACGCGAGCGCCACCGGGCGCTTCGACGACCTCCAGCTCTTCTACCTCATGAGCCGCGGCATCCCCGCCGACGAGGCGCGCCGCCTCGTGGTGCGCGGCTTCTTCGCCGACGTCATCCAGCGCATCGCCGTGCCCGCGCTGCGCGAGCGCCTGGAGAACGCCATCGAGGCCGAGCTCGAGAGGTCGGTCCTGTGACTCACCCCACGACCGCGCTGCGCGCGCCCGCGGGGGCCCCGAGATGACCGCGTGGGTCCGCGCCTGCGCCGCCGACGACGTGCCCGAGGAGGGCGCGAAGGCCGTCGTCATCGACGGCGAGCCGGTCTGCATCGCGCGCAGCAACGGCACGCTGTACGCCATCCGCGACGTCTGCTCGCACGCCGACGTGGCGCTGTCCGAGGGCGAGGTCGAGGACGGCACGATCGAGTGCTGGCTGCACGGCTCGCGCTTCGACCTCACGACCGGGCGACCCACCGGCCTGCCCGCCACCAAGCCCGTCCCCGTCTACCCCGTCAAGCACGACGGCGACGACGTACTCGTCGCTCTAGAGGAGATCGCACCGTGAGCACCCTGGAAGTCCGCGACCTGACGGTCAACGTCGACGACACCGAGATCCTCCGCGGCGTCAACGTCACCGTGAAGGCGGGGGAGACCCACGCCCTCATGGGGCCCAACGGCTCCGGCAAGAGCACGCTCGCGTACGCCATCGCCGGCCACCCCAAGTACACCGTCACCGGCGGCTCCGTCCTCCTCGACGGCGTCGACGTGCTGGCGCTGCCGGTCGACGAGCGGGCGCGCGCGGGACTGTTCCTCGCCATGCAGTACCCCGTCGAGGTGCCGGGCGTCTCCGTCTCCAACTTCCTGCGCACCAGCGTCACCGCGATCCGCGGCGAGGCGCCCAAGCTGCGCCTGTGGGTCAAGGAGCTCAAGGAGGCCATGGCGGCGCTGGAGATGGACCCCGTCTTCGCCGAGCGCAACGTCAACGAGGGGTTCTCCGGCGGCGAGAAGAAGCGCCACGAGATCCTCCAGATGGAGCTGCTCGAGCCGAAGATGGCGATCCTCGACGAGACCGACTCCGGACTCGACGTCGATGCCCTGCGCGTCGTCTCCCAGGGCGTCAACCGCCTCGCCGAGCAGGGTCAGACCGGCCTGCTGCTCATCACGCACTACACGCGGATCCTGCGCTACATCAAGCCGCAGTTCGTGCACGTCATGTTCGACGGCAGGATCGTCGAGGAGGGCGGCCCCGAGCTCGCGCAGATCCTCGAGGACAAGGGGTACGAGCACCTGCGCCCGAAGGCCGCCGTCTAGTGGCCCACTCCCCACGACCCCGCTGCGCGGGCCCGCGGGGGCCCCGATGACCCTGGACGTCGCCCGGCTCCGCAAGGACTTCCCGATCCTGTCGCGGGAGGTCAACGGCAGGCCGCTCGTCTACCTCGACAGCGCCGCGTCGTCGCAGCGCCCGCAGGCCGTGCTCGACGCGATGAACGACTACTACGAGCACCACCACGCCAATGTGCACCGCGGCATCTACGCGCTCGCCGAGGAGGCCACCGCGCTGTACGAGGGTGCGCGCGACACGGTGGCGGCGTTCGTCAACGCGTACGACAGGTCCGAGGTCGTCTTCACGAAGAACTCCACCGAGGCGCTCAACCTCCTCGCCCGCTCGGTCGGCGACTCGGGGCGCATCAAGCCGGGCGACGAGATCGTCGTCACGGAGATGGAGCACCACTCCAACATCGTGCCGTGGCAGATGCTCGCGGAGCGCACCGGCGCGACGGTCCGCTGGATCGGCATCACCGACGAGGGCCGCCTCGACCTGTCTGGCCTCGACGACATCGTGAACGAGCGCACCCGCGTCGTGTCGTTCGTCCACCAGTCGAACATCCTCGGCACCGTCAACCCCGTCTCGCAGATCGTCCGCCGCGCGCGTGAGGTCGGCGCGCTCGTCGGCCTCGACTGCTCCCAGTCGGTCCCGCATCGCGCCGTCGACGTCCAGGAGCTCGGCGCCGACTTCGTCGCGTTCACCGGCCACAAGATGCTCGGGCCCACCGGCATCGGCGTGCTCTGGGCGCGGCGTGCGCTGCTCGACGAGCTGCCGCCGTTCCTCGGGGGCGGCGAGATGATCGAGACCGTCACGAAGAACGGCTCCACGTACGCCGAGGCGCCGCACAAGTTCGAGGCCGGCACCCCGAACATCGCCGAGGCCGTCGGCCTCGCCGCCGCCGTGCGCTACCTCTCCGACGTCGGCATGGACGAGGTGCTGGCGCACGAGAAGGAGCTCGTGTCGTACGCCCTCCCGGCGCTGGAGTCCGTCGGCGGGCTGCGCATCCTCGGGCCGCGCACGGCCGTCTCGCGCGGCGGGGCGATCTCGTTCTCGCTGGCCGACCTGCACCCGCACGACGTCGGCCAGGTGCTCGACGAGCTCGGCATCGCGGTCCGCGTCGGCCAGCACTGCGCCGCGGTGACCTGCACGCGGTACGGCGTGCCGGCGACCACGCGCGCGTCGTTCTACCTGTACACGACGACCGAGGAGATCGACGCCCTCGTCGCGGGGCTCGAGCACGTGAAGAGGTTCTTCCGTGCAGCTTGAGTCGATGTACCAGGAGATCATCCTCGACCACTACCGGACGCCCCATAACAAGGGGCTGCGGGAGCCGTACGACGCCGAGGTCCACCACGTGAACCCGACGTGCGGCGACGAGGTCACCCTGCGCGTCCGCGTCATCGACGGCGTCGTCGAGGACGTGTCGTACGACGGCTCCGGGTGCTCCATCTCGCAGGCGTCGTCGTCGGTCATGACCGACCTCGTCATCGGCAAGCCCGTCACCGAGGCCATGGAGACGGCCGACGAGTTCCTCGCGCTCATGCAGAGCCAGGGGCGCGGCGAGCCCGACGAGGACGTGCTGGAGGACGCGGTGGCGTTCGCCGGCGTCGCGAAGTACCCGGCGCGCGTCAAGTGCGCGCTGCTCGGGTGGATGGCGTGGAAGGACGCGACGGCACAGGCCGTCGCGCGGGCAGCGGAGGGCTCCTGATGGGCGAGAAGGCCGACGTCGCGGACGTCACCGAGGCCATGCGCGACGTCGTCGACCCGGAGATCGGCATCAACATCGTCGACCTCGGGCTCGTCTACGGCGTCACCGTCGACGACGAGAACGTCGCCACCCTCGACATGACGCTCACCTCGGCGGCCTGCCCGCTGACCGACGTCATCGAGGACCAGACGCGGTCCGCCCTCAAGGACATCGTCGCCGGGTACAAGATCAACTGGGTGTGGATGCCTCCGTGGTCGGTCGAGGCCATCACGGACGACGGTCGCGAGCAGATGAGGGCCTTGGGGTTCAACATCTAGAAGTGGTCGGCTGCGGGCGGGGTGCCCGGTTCGCTAGGGCTCCTTCGTCGCTTTAGTCGCTCACCGGGCACCCCGCCCGCCCCCTCCCTCCCGGGGCGCTACGCGCGGACCTTCCTGGTTCCTCTCGGCTCCTGGTGGGATCGTCCGCGGTGTGCGTCGGCTTTGGCTTCTTCCTCTCGCGGTGGTCGTCGTCCTTGGGGCGGGGTGGCTCGTGTACCGCGAGGTCGGGCCGGGGGCGCCTCCCCCCGTGGCGATCGAGCGGGTGTGGCCGAGCGGTGACGGGCTCGTGCTCGACGTGACGTACATGGTCGGGGTGCGGCCCTGTTCCTGGCCGGCCGGGGTGACGGTCGAGGAGACTGCCACGGAGGTACGCCTCACGGCCCGGATGGGGCACGGGGACGGGACGTGCACGTCCCAGGCGATCCCCCATACGGAGCGAGTCGCGCTCGCGGCTCCGCTCGGGACACGTACGGTCGTCGACGAGACCACCGGGCGCGAGGTGCCGGTCAGGCAGTAGGCCTGCAACCGGATCGCGGGGTCACCGCATCTAAGGGGGCGTGGCAGCCATCGTGGTGGACGCGGCAGGCGAGCTTCCGTTCGCGGAGTTCGTCGCGGCGCGGACGCCCGCGCTCATGCGGACCGCGTACCTCCTCACCGGCGACTGGCAGCGCGCCGAGGACCTCCTCCAGACGGCGCTCATCGCCTGCTACGGCAAGTGGTCGCGCATCCGGGAGCCCGACGCGTACGTGCGCCGCGCCCTGGTCGTCACGTACGCCGGGTGGCGCCGCCGCCGCTGGACCGGCGAACGCCCAGGCGACCTCCCCGAGCGGGCCGACAGCAACGACGCCATGCGCGGCGCCGACGAGCGCGCCGACCTGATGCGGCTGCTCGCCGAGCTGCCGCCACGCCAGCGCGCCGTGGTCGTGCTCCGCTACTACGAGGACATGTCCGAGGGCGAGGTCGCCGCGCTGCTCGGCATCTCCCCGGGCACCGTCAAGAGCCAGGCGAACCGCGCGCTGGCGAAGCTGCGCACCTCGCCCCTGCTGCACGTCGAGGAAGGCCGATGAACGCCACCGAACGCGCGCTGCGCGACGCCCTCCACGGAATCGTCGCCCAGCCGCACCTGCCGGAGTCGCTCGCGGAACGGGTGGCGGTGTCGTACGGGCGCCGCCGTCGCCGCCGCGGCGCCATGACGGTCGCCGCCGTCGCGGCGGGCGTGATCGCGGCCGTCGCCCTGCCCGGTCTCGGCGGCACGCCGCGCCCGCAGCCCCCCGCCACGGCGTCGCCGTCGTTCAGCCGCCCCCCGGCCCCGGCAGGGCCGCGCGTCGCGGCGACCGGCACCGTCGTCGCGGCGCCGGGGGAGCAGATGCGGTTCTGCGACATCTCCGGCGAGGCGGTCACGCACGAGCCGGGGCCGTGGCCGTCGCCGCTGGCGACACCGCGGGCGCCGACGTGCGCGTTCAGCGGCGTCGCGGTGAACGGCGTCGACCTGAACGTGCTCGGCGGCCGTCGCGAGATCGGCGGCGTCGTCTTCGGCAGGGCGTGGCTGAAGGGGGTACTCCGTGACGGCACGCTGACGGTCGTCGAGCAGGAGGCGCCGCGAGCGGCCCCCGCCCCGGCCCCCACCATGGGCCTCGGCGAGTCGCCGTGCGCCCCGCCGCCAGGCGGCTGGGCCGCCGACAGCCCGCAGCCCGAGCCGGCGGGCGACGGCACGACGCTGTACGACCAGCCGAGCCTCGGCCCGCTCGACCGCTTCGCCGACGCCAACCCCGGCGAGATCGTGTACGTCCGCTACGTCATCCCCGTCCGCAACCACTCGGTCGTCATGACCGCCGTGCGCAACGTCGCCAAGGTCGAGGCCGCGCTGCGACCGGTGTACGGGCCGCGGATCTGCATCGTCCAGTCGCGCTACGCCAAGGACGACGTCAGGCAGGCGCGCCGCGCGCTGACAGAGCTCGGCGACACCCCCGACGGCCGCGCCGCCGGCGTGTGGGACGCCGGGGAGACGCAGACGCCGGAGGGCCAGCCGCGCGTCGACGCGAAGGCGGCCTTCATGATCCCGGCGCTCGAACGCCTCCTGACCCAGTACCCGCCGGGCCTCGTCCACGTGGACGTCTGGCTGCGCCCCGCGGACTGACCTACAGCGCGTTCGCGGCGAACGTGTCGCACTGCCGCGGCGACCCGCTCTCGTACCCGCGCAGGAACCACACCTGCCGCTGCTCCGACGACCCGTGCGTCCACGACTCGGGGTCGACGCGGCCCTGCGCACGCTCCTGGATGCGGTCGTCGCCGACGGACGCGGCGGCGTCGAGGCCGTCGTCGATGTCCGCGCGGGAGAGGTTCGCGATGAAGCCGGTCTCGACGGCGTTGGCGGCCCAGACGCCGGCGTAGCAGTCGGCCTGCAGCTCGAGCCGGACGGAAGGCGACTTCGGCCCGCTCTCGCGCGAGCGCGCGACGCGGTCGGTGGCGCCGAGGACGTTCTGCACGTGGTGGCCGTACTCGTGCGCGACGACGTACGCCTGCGCGAACTCCCCGCCCTGCGCGCCGAGCTGCGTCTTCATCGCCGAGAAGAACCCGAGGTCCAGGTAGACGGTCGAGTCGGCGGGGCAGTAGAACGGCCCGACCGCCGACGTCGCGTGGCCGCAGCCGGTGTTCGTGGCCTCGTTGAACAGTTGCGTCTGCGCCTGCTCGTACTGCCGCATCGCGCCGTCCCAGTACTTCTGCACGCTGTTGACGACCGCGACGATGCGGCAGTCCTGGTGCTCCTCGGCGTCGGCGCCCGTACGGCACCGTTCCCGCAGGTCCGACGCCGGCACCGGCCCGCTCTGCACGCCCGCGGACCCGCCGCCGACGAGGTCGCCGGGGTTCACGCCGAGAACGAGCGCGATGATCAGGCCGATGAGGCTGACGCCGCCGCCGATCGCCGCGCCGCCCATCTTGCGGCCGCGTACGTCACTGACCTGCGAGGTGTCGAGACCGACGTCGTCGTTGAAGTCCACGGGAGGCGCATACCCGATCTTGGTACGCCGCTACCCCGATCGGTGACGTTCGCGGAACGCCCGTGTCTTCGCGCGGTTCCCGCACGACGCCATGCTGCACCAGCGGCCCGAGCGGTTGCGGGAGCCGTCGTAGAACGCGTACCTGCACGTCTCGGCGTCGCAGAGCTTGAGCCGGTCCCACCGCCCCTCGAACGCCAGCCGCACCGCGGTGGCGACGAGCGGCCCCAGCGGGTGCCCCGACGTGAGCACCAGCTCGCCGTCCTCGACGCACGCGCAGAGCGGCACGTGACGCAGGGCGGCCGTCGGGGGAGTGCGTCCCTCGGCCGCGTCGCGCAGCTCGGTCCTGACCTGCCGCGCCTCGGCCGCCGCGAGGCCCTCGGCGGCGAGGCCGCGCGCCGCGAACCACGCCCGCGCCGCGGCGTCGTCGGGCAGCTCCTCGGTGTCCGACCCGGGGTCGTACGTGTTGAGGAAGTCCACGAGCTGGTCGATGCTCACGACACCAGTGTAAACGTTTTGGTGGTTGACACCAGAGTCTGTAACCGGCAAGATGAAGACGTTGGTTACGAGGCGAAGGAGCCCACGATGTTCGAGGAGATCGCGTACGAGCACGGAGCCGACCTGCGCAGGGCCGCCGCGGTCCACAACCGCGCCGCGAGCCGCGCCGACCGCACGGCGCCGCGCACCACCCAGCGCGTCGCGCGCAGCCTGCGGGCGACCGTGCTGCACCGCCCGGCCGCGCCCGTCGGGTGCCAGGCGTGACCGCGCCGCCCCGCACCGGCACGCTGACGACGGTCGTGCTCGACTGCCACGCGCCGGCCGCGCTGGCGGAGTTCTGGGGGACGCTGCTCGACCTGCCGGTCGCCTCGAAGGAGGAGGACTGGTGGCAGCTGGAGCCGATGCAGGGCGGGGTGTCGGTGGCGTTCCAGAAGGTGGAGAAGCACCGCCCGCCCAACGCGACGCGACCCCAGCAGCTGCACCTCGACGTCAAGGTCGACGACATCGGCGCCGCGGAGGAGCTGGTGCTCGCTCTCGGGGGCGAGGTACGCAGCGACCTGCACCCCGGCGACGGCTCCCCGTGGCGGGTCTACGCGGACCCGGCCGGGCACCCGTTCTGCCTGGTCACGGACTGACCCGTAACCTGGCGGCGTGATCACCGTCGCCGAGCTCGAGCTGCGCGCGGGCGCCCGCGTGCTTATCGAGCACGCGACGTTCCAGGTCGGCAGGGGCGACCGCGTGGGCCTCGTCGGCCGCAACGGCGCCGGCAAGACCACCCTGCTCAAGGTCGTGGCGGGGGAGGCCCTGCCGGCGTCCGGGCGGGTCAGCAAGGGCGACATCGGCTACCTGCCGCAGGATCCGCGTACGGGAGACCTCGACCAGCTCGCGCGCGACCGCATCCTCTCCGCGCGCGGGCTCGACTCGCTGCTGCGCACGATGCGCGAGACCGAGGGGTCGATGGCCAGCGCCGACGACGAGACCCGCGACGCGGCGGTCGAGCGGTACGGCAAGCTCGAGGACCGCTTCCAGGCGCGCGGCGGCTGGGCGGCGGAGGCGGAGGCGGCGTCGATCGCGTCGAGCCTCGGTCTGCCGGAACGCGTTCTCGGCCAGCCGCTCGGCACGCTCTCCGGTGGTCAGCGGCGGCGCGTCGAGCTGTCGCGCATCTTGTTCAGCGGCGCCGAGACGCTGCTGCTCGACGAGCCGACCAACCACCTCGACGCCGACTCCATCGTCTGGCTGCGGGAGTTCCTCAAACGTCACACCGGCGGGCTCGTGGTCGTCAGCCACGACGTCGACCTGCTCGAAGCCACCGTCAACAAGGTGTTCCACCTCGACGCCAACCGCGCCGCGCTCGACGTCTACAACGTCGGCTGGAAGGCGTACCTCACGCAGCGCGAGACCGACGAACGCCGCCGCAAGCGCGAGCGCGCGAACGCCGAGGCACAGGCCGCCGCTCTGCAGGCGCAGGCCGACCGGATGCGCTACAAGGCGACGAAGGCCAAGGCCGCGCAGAGCATGGAGAAGCGCGCCGAACGCCTGCTCTCCGGGCTCGAGGAGGTCCGCGCGCACGACCGCGTGGCGAAGCTTCGGTTCCCCGACCCGCTGCCGTGCGGCCGTACGCCGCTCACCGCGACCGGGCTGTCGAAGTCGTACGGCAGCCTCGAGGTCTTCACCGACGTCGACCTCGCGATCGACCGCGGCTCGCGCGTCGTCATCCTCGGCCTCAACGGCGCGGGCAAGACGACGCTGCTGCGCATCCTCGCCGGCATCGAGGAGCCCGACACCGGCGAGGTCGTTCCCGGTCACGGGCTGCGGCTCGGCTACTACGCCCAGGAGCACGAGACGATCGACCCGGCGCGGACCGTCCTCGAACACGTCCAGGGTGTGTCACCCGACGCGGAGGCGGCGGCGCTGCGCAAGCTGCTGGGCGCGTTCCTCTTCTCGGGCGAGACCGTGCACCAGCCCGCGGGCACGCTGTCCGGCGGCGAGAAGACGCGCCTCGCTCTCGCCGGGCTGGTGGTGAGCCGCGCGAACGTCCTCCTCCTCGACGAGCCCACGAACAACCTCGACCCGCGCTCGCGCGAGGAGGTGCTGCGCGCGCTGTCGACGTACGCCGGCGCGGTGGTGCTGGTCACCCACGACGAGGGCGCGGTGGAGGCCCTGCAGCCCGAGCGCGTGATCTTGTTGCCTGACGGCGTGGAAGACACCTGGTCCGAGGACCTCGCCGACTTGGTGGCGCTGGCGTAGGAGCCGGGCGGCGACGCGCGTTCTGTGAAGATCATCACGCGCGGGATCGGCGACCGGACTGCGGAGAACGAGAGGGGCCCGTTCGGGAAGGTCCGCACCGCCGCCGTTGCCGAAGAACGGCGGCGATGCGGTACCCCTCCATACGCGCGACCCGGCGCGATCCTTCGCGGGGACCTACCAGGCCGAACGCAGCACCGACTCCAGCACCACGGCGGCGGCGGCACCGAGCGCGAGCAGCAGCAGCGAAGGCCGGGCGGGCTCGCCGTCGTCGTCGCCGGTCACCGGCACGAGCAGCCACGGGAAGAACGGCAGCCACGATCGTTCGACCTCGCCGCGGGCCAGGCCCGAACCGATGGCGAAACCCACGCCGATGCCCGCTCCCACGAGGAACGGCCACCCCGGCGTACGGCGGATGCGCCGCGCCGCCGTGACGACGTGCGGTCCGCAGGCGACGACGAGCACGACAAGGTCGAGCACCGCCCAGAGCAGCCACGACCGGTGCGGGCCGATGCGTACCGACCAGTCGGCCTGCGCGACGGTGAGCCCCGCGGGCCAGTCGAAGCCCATGACCCGCGCGAGCGCGAACGGCACCAGCGCGCCGGTGCCGATGAACGCGATCGTCGTCGCGCGCCGGCGGATGAAGCAGACGACGAGCGGGATCGCGGCGAGCCACCCGACGGAGTACGAGAACAGCGACGCGATGCCGAGCGCGACGCCCGACGAGATGGCCCAGCGCGGCGTTCGGCCAGGCTCCGACGCGACGACGCCGAGCGCCACGAACAGCGCCGTCAGCGCCGCCGTCACGCCGTCCATGGAGACCGCGACCCAGACGGCGTACGGCGCCAGCACCAGCACCGGCAGGAGCCGTCGCGTCGCGACCTCGCCGCAGAGCGAGCGCACCGCGGCCGCGACTGCGGGCACGTGCAGGCAGCCGAGCGCGGTGACGACGACGCCGATGAGCGAGGGGCGCGTGATGCCGAGCTTGCCGAGCAGCCAGAGCAGCAGCACGGGCGCGGGCGGGTGGTTGCGGGTCGCGACGGAGTAGCCGGGGGCATCGCGGACGAAGTCGCGGACGTACCCCACGGGGTCGTCGCCGACGGCGGGCACGTCGCGCAGGTACTCGTCGGGGTTGGCGATGGGGTACGCGAGCCCGTTGCCGCCGTCGACGACCGCGAGCGCGAGCGCCCACGCGAGCGCGGCGAGCCACGAGAGGACGAGGAGCCGGCGCCAGCCGAGGCGTTCGAACAGCCCCGCGCGCGTCGCCGCCAGCACCGCTACGGCGACGGCCGGCGCGAGCACCGTGCCGACCTCGACCTTGAGCCGGTACTCGCCGGTGAACGGCGCTCCGGGCACGCCCACGCGCATGCCCGCCTCGCGCGCCAGGATCGCCAGCCCGATGCCCGTCACGCCGAGCAGCAGCCACGCGAGAGCGTCGGTGGCGCGGCGTTCCCCGGTGGCGGACATCGCGGCTACGGTAGCGGCCCGCGCGGCGCCGGGTGACGATGGGCTCGTGCCCGACCTCGACCTCTCCGACGCCGCCGTCGCGACGCTCGCCGCGCGGGTGGAGGAGCAGCAGCGCGCGTTCGGGGCGATCCGCTACGGCAGCGTGTTCCGCGTCGGCGCCGCGCGCGTCGTGCTCAACCCCGACGCGCCGTTCGCCACGGCCAACTTCGCCGGCACGATGACCGGCTCGCCGGCCGTCGCGGAGGCGACGCTCGCGCGGCTGCCCGAGGTCTGGGCGGAGGCCGAGCTGGCGCCGGTCATCCTGCTCGACTCGCCGTCGTGCCTGCCCGAGCTGTCGGTCGTCGCGGAGGAGAGCGGCTACGAGGCCGTCGAGGAGTCGGCGGTCATGCTGCTCGCCGACCGTACGGCGCTGCTCGACGGGGAGCCCGGCATCCTCACGCGCCCCGTCTCCGACCGCGACGACCCCGCGGTGATCGCGACGGTGCTCGGCGATGCCTTCGGTTACGCCGCCGGCGTCGAGCGCTCGCTCGCCGAGGTGCTCGGCCACCGCCTCGACGACCCGCGCGTCGAGGCCGTCGTCGCGGAGGACGGGGGAGAGGTGGCGGGGGCGGCGTTCGCGTTCGTGCAGGGCGACCTCGCGTACGTCACCGACACCGGCGTGCGCCAGGAGTCGCGCGGGCACCGGCTCGGCCGGGCGCTCGGCAGCGCCGTCGCGGCGCGGTGTCTGACGCGCGGCGCGCGGGTCGTCTGGCTCGCGGCGGAGGCGGGCGGGGCGGTCGAACGGTTCTGGTCGTGGCTCGGCTTCGCGACGGCGTACACCGCGGTCACCTACCAGTGGCGTGAATGACGCGGCGATGCGCGGGTAGGTGCGGGGGGAACATGATCACCAACTGGCGCACGAGGCGAACCGGAGGACGTCGTGGCTGACGCTCTGAAGAAGGGCAGCAGGGTCACGGGGGCGGAGCGCGACAAGCTCGCGTCGGACCTGCGCAAGAAGTACGACGGGGGTCAGAGCATCCGCACGCTGGCCGCGTCGTCAGGGCGTTCCTACGGCTTCGTGCACCGGATGCTCAGCGAGTCGGGTGCGACGTTGCGCGGTCGCGGTGGTGCCACGCGCGCCAAGGGCAAGAAGTAACACTGTCCTGAAACCGTTGCGGCGCAACGGGTTTCGGGCTGCCCACCTCCACTAACACAGTCGGAGAGCGCGTTCCAGCATCGGCGACACGCCGTGCGGCGTACGGCGTGTCGTCCCCGATCACGGCCCACTCTGCCGCCAGAATTTCGCGTGAGGGAGACAACCCGTCTCTCAACGGTCGAGGAGGTTGCGGTGCCCGCACCTGCGAAGAAGGCGGCGAAGCCGGCAGCGAAGAAGACTGCCGCCAAGCCGGCCGCGAAGAAGTCGGCTGCGAAGAAGCCGGCCGCCAAGAAGACTGCGGCCGCGAAGCCCGCCGCGAAGAAGACGACGGCGGCGAAGAAGCCCGCCGCGAAGAAGACGACCGCGGCGAAGCCGGCGGCCAAGAAGACGGCGGCGAAGAAGCCGGCCGCGAAGAAGACGACTGCGGCGAAGAAGCCCGCCGCCAAGAAGACCACCGCGGCCAAGAAGCCGGCCGCGAAGAAGACGACCGCGGCGAAGAAGCCCGCGGCCAAGAAGACCGCCGCCAAGAAGGCGACGGCCAAGAAGGGCTGACCAGCCCGGCAACGTTAGGACGCCATCGTGCCCGCGAAGTACGTGCTCAAGAAGGGGACGACCGGGAAGTTCCGGTTCAACCTCGTCGCCACCAACGGCCAGGTCATCGCGACCTCGGAGGCCTACGAGACCAGGGCCAAGGCCATGGCCGGCATCGAGTCGGTCCGCAAGAACGCCGCGAACGCGGTGCTCGTCGACGGCACCGCACCCGCCGCGAAGCCGGCCGCCAAGGCGACGGCGGCGCGCAAGTCCGCAGGCACGGCTCGGCCCGCGGGGAAGCCCGCGGCGTCGTCGTCGGCACTCAAGGCGGCCGCCAAGGCCCCGGCGAAGTCCACCGGGCCCGGCGCTTCGGCGGTCAAGGCCGTCAAGCGGGCCGCGAAGAAGGTCACCGGCGGCTAGTCCGTCGCACATCGCACCGCGGGCCGTTCCCCATCTCGGGGGGCGGCCCGCGGTGGTGTTGGATGGCCCGATGACCCCTGAGGAGCTCGCGGACGCAGGCCTGCTGCTCGCCGTGGACGGCGGCGTGGCGACGCTGACGCTCAACCGCCCCGAACGCCGCAACGCCCAGACGCCCGCGATGTGGACGGCCCTCGCGCGGCTCGGCCGCGAGCTGTCCGGCGACGTCCGCGTCGTCGTCGTCCGCGGCGAGGGGCCGTCGTTCTCGGCGGGTCTCGACCTGCAGATGTTCACGCCCGAGGGCATCCCCGGCGCGCCGTCGTTCGTCGACATCGCGCGCGCGTCCGACGACGAGGCGGACGCGACGATCGCGGCGTTCCAGGAGGCGTTCACCTGGCTGCTGCGGCCCGATCTGCTGACCGTCGCGGCGGTGCGCGGGCACGCGGTGGGGGCGGGGTTCCAGCTCGCGCTCGCGGCCGACTTCCGGGTCTGCGCCGACGACGCGACGTTCACGATGGCGGAGGTGACGCGCGGCATCGTGCCCGACCTCGGCGGCACCGGTCTGCTCGCCGCGCTGGCCGGCTACTCGCGCGCGCTGGAGGTCTGCGTCACCGGCCGTCGCATCGGCGCGGAGGAGGCGTACGCGATGGGCATCGCCAACGTCGTCGTGCCACGGGACTCCCTGGACGCGACGGTGGCCGACCTCGTGTCCGCGCTGCTCGCGGCGCCGCGCGACGCCGCCGTCGAGACCAAGGCGCTGCTGCTCGGCGCGCGGCTGCGGAGCCTCGAGGAGCAGCGGTCGTACGAGCGCGCCGCGCAGCTGCGCAGGCTGCGCGACCTGGCAGGGATCGGGGAGTAGACGTGGACCTCACGCTGACCGACGAGCAGCGCGCGGCGCGGGACGCGTTCCGCCGCTGGGTCGACGACGTCGTCGTGCCGCGCGCGCAGGAGAACGACCGCCTCGAGCGCTTCCCCCAGGAGGCGCTCGACGGCCTGCGGCAGACCGGCTGGATCGGGCTGACGATCCCCGTCGAGTACGGCGGCGGGGGAGCCGACCCGATGTCGTACGGCCTGCTCGTCGAGGAGCTCGGCCGCGGCGACGCGAACGTGCGCTCCATCGTCTCCGTGCACCTCGGCCTCGTCGCCGGATCGGTCGTGCGCTGGGGGACGGACGAGCAGAAGGCGCGGTGGCTGCCGCTCATGGCGACCGGCGAGGCGCTCGGCTGCTTCTGCCTCACCGAGCCCGACCACGGCAGCGACCCGGCGTCGCTGCAGTCGACCGCGCGGCGCGACGGCGACTCGTACGTCCTCGACGGCCGCAAGATGTTCATCACCAACGGCGGCATCGCCGGCGTCGCGCTGGTCATGGCGCGGACCGGGGGTCCTGGGGCGAAGGGCGTCAGCGCGTTCCTCGTCGACACGTCGCTGCCGGGGTGGTCGACCGTGCCGGTGCACGGCAAGCTCGGCATCCGCGCCTGCGACACCGCGGAGGTCACGCTCGACGGCGTACGGGTGCCCGCCGACGCGCTGCTCGGCAACGAGGGCGACGGCATCAAGGTCGCGCTGTCGGCGCTGGACGACGGACGCTTCTCGCTCGCCGCGTCATGCACCGGTCTCGCGCAGCGCTGCCTCGACGTCATGACGGCGTACTCGTTGCAGCGCAGGCAGTTCGGGAAGCCGATCGCGTCGTTCCAGCTCATCCAGGAGCTCATCGCCGACACCGCCGTGGACGTGTCCGCGGCGCGGCTGCTGACGTGGCAGGTGGCCGACAAGAAGCAGCGCGGCGAGAAGCACACGCTCGAGTCGTCGATGGCGAAGTACTTCGCGTCGGAGGCCGCCGTCCGCGCCGCCAACGCCGCCGTCCAGGTGCACGGCGGGTACGGCTACGTGGACGAGTTCGTCGTCGGCAAGCTGCTGCGCGACGCGCGCGTGACGACGCTGTACGAGGGCACGTCGCAGATCCAGAAGCTGCTCATCGGCCGCGCGATCACCGGCGAGAGCGCGTTCGTCTGACCGTCAGGCGTCGTCGGCCCAGGCGCGCCGGTTGGCATCCGCGTAGCGGTCCTGCGCGGCGCGCACCTCGGCGATGCGGTCGCCGCTGGCCAGCCAGGCGAGCGCCGCGGGCACCGTCTCCCGCCACGGCAGCGCGAACGCGTTCTGCGCCGGGGCCGGCCACGGGGCGCCGACGTACGTGGGGACGTCGACACCGGTCATCGCGGCGACGACGTACTCCAGGAGATGCTGCGAATGCCCGTCCGGCCCGGAGAGCAGCACCTCCCAGCACTGGCGCTCCCTGGCGACGACGACCTGCGTGCGGTCGCGCGTGTACTCGATCCGGATGTAGCCCATCCAGGCGCCGGCCGTGTCCGACTCGGGGTCGGTGCGCTCGAACCCGTTGGCGGCCAGCCAGCGCAGCACGGCGGCCACGTCCTCCGGAGCATTGGTGAGCGCGTACGCGAGCTCCTCCACGCGACCACCGTACTCAGGGCGTACGCGCCACCCTCTTCGCCGCGAGGCCGCCACGGCGCCCAGGGACGGGCCTTAGCGCCGGCCGAGCTGTCGACGAGCTTGTCGTTCGCGGCGTTCCCGCTGCTGGAGCAAGACGTCGTGGCGTTTCCGCGCTGCGTTACCTGGCGGCGTAGCCGAGCGGTTCTACCGGCAGGGGTTGAGGCGGTACGCCTGCCCGGCGACGGTGCCGGAGCCCGTGATGCAGTTGTGGCCCTCCTCGAAGTACACGATGGTGCAGCCCGTGTACGCCGGCGGCTGGTCGAGGCAGACGGAGCTCGCCGAGGCCGGCGTGGTGAGCGCGAGGCCGGCCGCCACGGTGGCGAGGGTGAGGCGCAAGACGTTCATGGGTTCTCCTACTGGACGCAGACGAAGTGGTACGGACGGCCGGCCACGGTGCCGACGCTCTGGACGCAGTAGCCGCCCTCCGGGTGCTCGCTGACCTCGGTGCAGCCCGAGTAGTAGAGGTCGTGGTCGAGCAGGATCCGGCTGTCGAAGCAGGTCGGCTCGGCCGCGGCGGGGACGCCGAGGAACGCGAGGGCCGCGAGGGCCGCCGCCAGAGGCAGGCGGGGCATCGGATCTCCGTGAGGGGTGCGGGGACCGGGGGAGCCTCCCGCGACCGTGCCCGGTATGTCCACCCCCGAGGAAGTTTCTGTCTCACCCCCACGTTACGGTCGCACGATGGCGAACTGGCAGGTCCTCCACAGCTACCGCACCGATCGGTCGGTCGCGAAGCAGAAGCTCGCGCCCGGCACGTTCAAGCGGGTGCTGTCGTTCGCCCGCCCGTACCGCCGCGAGCTGATCACGTTCGTCTCGCTCGTGGTGCTCGCCGCCGGCGTCTCGGTCGTCACGCCGCTGCTCGTCCGCCGCCTCCTCGACGACGCCATCCCCAACAAGGACCTCGGCCTCGTCTGGGTGATCTTCCTGATGTACGCCGGGCTCGTCGTGCTCGACGGGGCCCTCTCGCTGGGCAACCGGTGGTACTCCTCGCGCATCGGCGAGGGCCTGATCTTCGACCTGCGCTCGCAGGTCTACGACCACGTCCAGCGAATGCCGGTGGCGTTCTTCACGCGCACCCAGACGGGCGCGCTCGTCAGCCGCCTCAACAACGACGTCATCGGCGCGCAGCAGGCGTTCACCTCGACGCTGTCCGGCGTCGTCTCCAACGTCATCATGCTCACCGCCACCCTCGCCGTGATGCTGACGCTGTCGTGGCAGATCACGCTGCTCGCGCTGGTGCTCGTACCCGTGTTCATCCTCCCCGCGCGCCGCGTCGGCACCCGCCTGCAGGCGATCACGCGCGAGGGCATGGCGCTCAACGCGTCGATGAACACCACCATGACCGAGCGCTTCAACGTCGCCGGCGCCCTGCTCGTCAAGCTGTTCGGCCGCCCCGACGAGGAGGCGCGCGACTTCTCGTCCAAGGCCGGCCGCGTACGCGACATCGGCATCCAGTCGGCGATGTTCAGCAGGACGTTCTTCGTCGCGTTGATGGTCGTGGCCGGCTTGGCGCAGGCGGTCGTGTACGGCCTCGGCGGCCGGTTCGCGGCGCAGGGCACGCTCACGGTCGGCACCGTCGTCGCGCTGGCCCAGCTGCTCAACCAGCTCTACGGCCCGCTGACCCAGCTGTCCAACATCCGCGTCGACGTCATGAGCGCGCTGGTGTCGTTCGAGCGGGTGTTCGAGATCCTCGACCTGCCCCCGATGATCGACGAGCGCCCTGGCGCCGTACCGCTCGCCAAGGAGGCGGCGTCGATCGAGTTCGAGCACGTCGGCTTCCGCTACCCGACCGCCGCCGAGGTCTCGCTCGCCTCGCTGGAGTCCGTCGCGGTGCTCGACTCCGCGCCGTCGCAGCAGGTGCTGTACGACGTGTCGTTCACCGCGCCCGCGGGCTCGCTGGTGGCGCTCGTCGGCCCCTCGGGCGCCGGCAAGACGACGATCTCGATGCTGCCCACGCGGATGTACGACGTGCAGGAGGGCAGCGTGCGGATCGGCGGCGTCGACGTGCGCGACGTGACGCTGCAGTCGTTGCGCGACGCGATGGGCGTGGTGACGCAGGACGCGCACATGTTCCACGACACGATCCGCGCCAACCTGCTCTACGCCCGCCCCGAGGCCACCGGCGACGAGCTCGTCGAGGCGTGCCGCGCGGCGCAGATCTGGGACCTCGTGGCGTCATTGCCCGACGGCCTCGACACCGTCGTCGGCGACCGCGGCTACCGCCTCTCCGGCGGCGAGAAGCAGCGGCTCGCGATCGCGCGGCTGCTGCTCAAGGCGCCCGGCATCGTCATCCTCGACGAGGCCACCGCGCACCTCGACTCCGAGTCGGAGCTCGCGGTACAGCAGGCGTTGAAGAGCGCGCTCGCGGGGCGTACGTCGCTCGTCATCGCGCACCGCCTGTCCACCATCCGCGAGGCCGACCTCATCCTCGTCGTCGAGGACGGCCGCATCGTGGAGCAGGGGAGGCACGACGACCTGCTCGCGGCGGGCGGGCTCTACTCCGAGCTCTACCGCACGCAGTTCGAGCGCCAGGCGGTATGACGCTGCTCGCGGGGGACGGCTTCGTGCTCCGCCTGCTCACCGGCGCCGACGTGCCGATGCTCGCGCGGTGGCGTTCCGACCCGCGGGTGTCGCGCTGGGTCGAGGGGCCCGCCGACGAGGAGGGCGTCCGCGCCAAGTACGTCGCCAACCCGGCCCGCGCGCACATCACCCACGCCGTCGCCGAGCGCGACGGCGAGCCCGTCGGCTACGTCCAGTGGTACCCGTGCCCACCCGAGTACCTCGCGGCCGCCGGCCTCACCGGCGAGGAGGGGGTGTGGGCGCTGGACGTCCACCTCGCCCCCGAGCGCCACGACGCCGGCCTCGGCTCGCGGCTCGTACGCCTCGTCGCGAGCCACCTCGCCGCGACGGTCGCGCGGCGTGTGCTCATCGACCCCGAGGCGGGCAATGCCCGGGCGGTGCGCGCGTACGAGAAGGCGGGCTTCCGCGTCGTACGTCCCCTGCCGTCGTACTCCGTCCGCGAGGGCGTCGCGAGGGACAACGTCCTCATGGCGTGGGAGGGGGAGCCGTGACGACGTACGACGACACCGTGGCCGAGGACCGGTCAGGGCCGTCGATCAGGTTGCTGTACCTCGACGCCGTCGCGTCGGTCGCGCTCGGCGTCTTCGCCGTGGCGCACGCGCTGCTCGCGCCGGCGGTCGTCCGCGCGCTCACCGCGAGGGACAAGCTCCTCGGCCCGAACCCCGCGCCGCAATACGCGTACGTTCCGCCGTCCTGGCCGGCGACGATGCCGTAGCCTGCCTCGCACGTCGAGTGGGAGGGGGCGGCATGACGACGACGTACGACGCCGACGACGCCGCGTTCAGGGCGAAGCCGCTGGTGCGGTTCCTCTACCTGAACGTCCCGGTGTGGGCCGCGGCCGCGGTGCTGACGTTCACCCTGGACACCAGCGCGGGCTACGCCCGTGGCGACGACTTCGACCGCCAGGTCACGATGATCGGCACGTGCTTCGCGCTCTACGTCGTGACCGGCGTGCTGTGGGTGCGCTGGTTCAAGGCGGTCGCGTACCGCACCCAGGTCGCCGGGCGCGCGCGGTTCCGCGATGCCTGGTGGTTCTGGGCGTGGGTGATCCCCGGCGCGTCGCTCGTGCTGCCCAAGATGATGGTCAACGACGCGTGGCGGGCACCCGACCCGACGCACGGCCCGGAGCCGCTGCCCGCGGCGGTCCAGTGGTGGTGGGCGCTCTGGGTGGCGACCGGCGTCGCGAACTTCGTCGGCAACCGCCTCGACGTCGACGTGAGCCCCGGACTCGGCAAGGCGCTGGCGGCGGCGTACTTCGTCGCCACGGCGGTGGAGGCGGTCCTGGCCGTCCGCGTCGTCCGGTTCCTCACCGCGAGGGACAGGCTCCTCGGCACGAGCCCCGCGAGCGTCTAGTCCTGGTCGACCAGGTGGCGTAGCCACCGGCCCGGCGCGTCGAGGAACTCCCGCCACGACCGCACGAGGTCGAGGTCGTCGTACGCCGCCTCCCGCAGCCCCCACTCGCCGACCTCGAGCAGCGTCGCGCCGGGCAGCGAGACGAGCAGCGGCGAGTGCGTCGCGCAGACCACCTGGCTGCCCTCGCGCCGCATCGTGTCGAGCAGGGCGATCAGCCCGAGGCAGGAGCGGAACGACAGCGCCGCCTCCGGCTCGTCGAGGAAGTACACGCCGGGGTCGGTGAAGCGGTGCCGCAGGATCGCGAGGAACGACTCGCCGTGCGAACGCTCCTGCACGCGTTCGCCGCCCCACGCCCGTCTCTGCGACTCCGCGGCGTCCGCCTCCCCGAGGACCTGGTGCATCGTCTCCGCGCGCAGGAAGAACCCCGCCGGCGACGCGAGCCCGTGCGTGACCGCGCGGAGGTCCCAGCCGAGCGGCGAGTCCTCGGGCCTGCCGCGGTCGCCGAGCAGGTTGACGTACGGGTTCTCGACGCCGCGCCGCGGGTACGCGTGCGCCATCGCCTCGACGAGCGTCGACTTGCCGGACCCGTTCTCGCCCACGAGGAACGTCACGCCCGCCGGCACGTCCAGCCCTTCGTCGATGACCTGCGCGACGGCGGGGATCGTGTACGGCCACCGCGCGCGGTCGATCTCGCGGCGTGGCTTCAGCTCGACGCGCTCGAGATGCCGAGTCGTCACAGCGCGGGCGTGGCGCCGCCGTCGACGGGGACGACGCAGCCGGTGACGTACGACGCGGCCGGCGACAGCAGGAACGCCGCGACCCTCCCGAACTCCGCCGGGTCCCCGTAGCGCCGCAGCGGGATGCCCGCCGAGTTGCGCTCCCGCGCGGCGTCGGCGTCGCCCGAGAGCGCGTCGAGCTCGGCCACCCGGTCGGTCGCCATCCGCCCCGGCAGCAGGCCGAACACGCGCACGCCGCGCGGCCCGACCTCGTTGGCGAGCGTCTTGGCGGCCATCGCGAGGCCGGGACGGAGGCCGTTGCTGATGGCGAGCCCGCCGAGCGGCGCGCGTACCGACGTCGACAGCACGAGCCCGACCGCGCCGCCCTCGCCGACGGCGGCGGCGACGGTGCGGGCCAGCCGTACGGCGCCGAGGAACACCTCCTCGAACGCCGCCCGCCACGCCTCGTCCGTGGTGTCCAGCACGCCGCCCGCCGGTGGCCCTCCGACGGATATCAGCGCCCCGTCGAGCCGCCCGAAGCGGGTCAGCGCCGTCGCGACGAGCCGGTCGGCGAGCGCCGGGTCCCCGAGCGAGCCGGGGACGCCCTCCGCCCGCTCCGCGCCGAGGTCCGCGACGGCGGCCGCGAGCGAGTCGCCCGAGCGGCCGTTGAGGACGACGTACGCCCCGTCGGCGGACAGCGCGCCGGCGGTCGCGCGGCCGAGGCCGCGGGAGGCGCCGGTGACGACGTAGCAGCGGCCCGTCAGTCCGAGGTCCATGCGCCGCAGACTATGTGCCAGCGGCTACGACGCGGGCCGCAGGGTCGGGCGGTGCACCCCTGTGAGCCCGAAGTCGAACGTCATCAGCGGCCTGGTGCTGCCGTCGAGCCCTCGCTCCTCGACGTCGTCGTCGCCGACGAGTGCGGCGACGTGCCCCGCGTCGCGCCACACCCACTCCTCGAGGGGCAGCCGGAGGACGACGTCGCCGGTCAGGGTCACGACCGCCGCACCATGGGCCTCGCGGCCGCCGCCGAGGTCGTCGACGATCGCGACGAGCTGGTGCCGTCCGTCGGGCGACCAGCCGTGGACCAGCGGGAACCAGCCAGGTCCGCCGATCCGCCCTACGCGCGCGCCGGCCAGCGTGACGAGGTCGATGCCCTGGTCGCCCAGGCTCGGTACGGCGACCGTGGCGCCGTCGGGCGACCAGGCGACGTCGCCGTCGCCGTGCGGGTACGCCACGTCGGTGACCGCGCCGGTGGCCAGGTCGACGACGGCGAACCCGTCGTACGAGATGCCCTGGGTCTTGCGCGAGATCCTGCGGTACAGGACCGACCTGCCGTCGGGGGAGAACGCCGGCCGCGCCTCCGTCGGCCCGATCGCGCGCCGGATCGGGTACTCCTGGAGCTCGGCCTTCTCGTCGAAGCGCGCCACCGCGATGCCTGCAGGCGTCGTGAACGCGATCGCGGTCCCGTCCGGCGAGAGGTCGAACTCCGTGAGCATCCCGGCCGTGACGAGGCCGCGGTCGCTGCGCGGCTCACCCACCCGCTGGGCCTGGATCCGCCACGTCCGGCCGGCGTCCTCGATGTCGATCCACATGCCGTCGTAGCCGCCGCCCGAGGTGGCCGGTGTGAGACCGGCCGGCTTCCTGCGGGTCAGCGCCGACGTGCCGACGGCGCCGACGGCGAGCACCGCGACCGAGAGCGCCGCGACGGCGACCTTGCGCCGCCGCGCGCGCCGCCGCAGTCCCGCGGTCACGCGCGGGGCGAGGTCGGCGGGTGCCACCTCGCCGGCAACGTCCGCGAGAAGTGAGCGGAGGTCGTTCATGCGAGTGCCCCTTCGGAGAGCAGGTGCGCGAGCTCGGGCGAGGTCTCCCTCAGCCGCTTCAGCGCGAGGTGGGTCTGGCTCTTGACGGTCCCGACCGAGCAGCCGAGGACCTCTGCGGTACGCGCCTCGCCGAGGTCCTCGTAGAAGCGCAGCACGAGCACGGCCCGCTGCTTCGGCGTGAGCCTGGCGAGCGCGGTGCGCAGCGCGAGGCGGGTGTCGGCGCCGGTGTACGGATCGCCGCCGGCCCGCTCCGGCGGCGCGTCGGTGACCTGCTCGGCGGAGTACGAGCGCCGCCGCCACCGGTCGACCTGGAGCCGGTACATGACCGTGCGCACGTACCCGTCCACGCCGCCGCCACGGTCGATCCTGCGCCAGCGCAGCGCGGTGCGCTCCAGCGCGGCCTGGACGAGGTCCTCGGCGGCGTGCTGGTCGCCGGTCAGGAGGTACGCCGACCGCAGCAGCGCGGGGGTGCGCGCCCTGACGAACTCCTCGAAGTCGTTCATCACACCCCTCGTAACGGGGCGTACCCGCGGTTTGGTTGGAGGGGTCAGTCGCAGACGGAGACGAGGTCGGGAACGCGCACCGGGCAGCCCACCTCGGGCAGCGGCGAGCCGTACGGCACGCAGAAGGCGGTCGGGCTGTCCTTGGGGACGTACACGGTGGCGCAGAGGTACGCGGACGCGGGGGCGGCGGTGCCGGCGGCCGCGGCGAGCGTGGCGGCGGCGAGCAGGAGGCGGGTGCGCATGATGGCTCCAACGCCCGCGCCCCCGCCGGGGTTACGGGTTCCTGACCGCCGACTCCACGAGGTCGAGGACCGCGTCGAGGCCGGTCGGAGCCTGGCCCATCGCGCGGTGCAGCACGAGCCCGTCCATGACGAGCAGGAGGAACGCCACCTGCGTCTCGACGGGGGAGTCGGTGCGGACCGCGCCGGCCTCGCGCTGGCGTTCGAGCCGCTCGGTCGCGGCCTTCGCGAGCCGCGCCGTCCGCGCCGCCCACCGGCGGCGGAACGCCGGGTCCGTGCGCATGCGGCGTACGACCTCGAGCTGCGTCCCCAGCCACCCGGCGTCGGACGTACGGAGGTCGCGCATGACCTGCACGAGGCCGTGCTCGGCGACGGTCGACGCCATCTCCAGCGCGTCGTCCTCGGCGACGGCGAGGAAGAGCGACTCCTTGTCGCGGAAGTGGTGGAAGATCGCGCCGCGCGACAGGCCCGTCTCCTCTTCGAGGCGGCGTACGGTCGCGCCCTCGAACCCCCACCGCGCGAACGCCCTGCGCGCACCGTCGAGGATCTCGCGGCGCCTCGCCTCCAACGTCTCCGCACTGACCTTCGGCACGGCGCACACTCTACGCCAAAAAAACCGTACGTCCGTCTTGCTAAGCCACCGAGGGCCGCGCTAGGCTCGGAACCAGCGACGAGAACGAGGAGCCCGCATGACTGACGACGCCGGCCTGTCCACCCCGGTGGAGCTGATCGAGGCGCTGTACGCGCGCCTCCCCGAGCGCGTCGAGACCGCGCGCCGGCGGCTTGGCCGCCCGGTGACGTTCGCGGAGAAGATCCTCTTCAACCACATGCGCGACGCCGAGGGCCAGGGCGTCGAACGCGGCGTCGACTACGGCGAGTACCAGCCCGACCGCGTCGCCATGCAGGACGCGACCGCGCAGATGGCGCTGCTGCAGTTCATGACCGCGCGGCTGCCGAAGGTGGCCGTCCCGAGCACCGTCCACTGCGACCACCTGATCCTCGCCCAGCACGACGCCAAGCGGGACCTCCTCGCCGCCGTCGACACCAACAAGGAGGTCTACGACTTCCTGCAGTCGGTGTCGGCGAAGTACGGCATCGGCTTCTGGAAGCCGGGGTCCGGGATCATCCACCAGGTCGTCCTGGAGCACTACGCGTTCCCCGGCGGCATGATGATCGGCACCGACTCCCACACGCCGAACGCCGGCGGCCTCGGCATGGCCGCGATCGGCGTCGGCGGCGCGGACGCGGTCGACGTCATGACCGGGGGGCCGTTCGGCGTCCGCGTGCCCAAGCTCATCGGCGTCAAGCTGACCGGCCGGCTCAACGGCTGGGCCAGCGCCAAGGACGTCATCCTCGTGCTCGCCGGCATCCTCACCGTCAAGGGCGGCACCGGCGCGATCGTCGAGTACTTCGGCGACGGCGCGCGCACGCTCTCGTGCACAGGCAAGGGGACGATCTGCAACATGGGCGCCGAGCTCGGCGCGACCACGTCGATCTTCCCGTACGACGAGAAGATGGCCGCCTACCTGAAGGCCACCGGCCGCGAGTCGTACGCCACCCTCGCCGACGGCGTCGCCGAGCACCTGCGCGCCGACGACGAGGTCGAGGCCGACCCGGAGGCGTACTTCGACCGCGTCGTCGAGATCGACCTCTCGACGCTGGAGCCGCACCTCGTCGGCCCGCACACCCCCGACCTCGCGCGCCCCGTGTCGCGGATGGCCGCGGACGCCGCCGAGAACGACTACCCGCTGGAGTTCACCAACGCGCTCGTCGGCTCGTGCACCAACTCCTCCTACGAGGACATGAGCCGCGCCGCGCACGTCGCGCGCCAGGCGGCCGCGCACGGCGTCAAGGCCGTCACGCCGCTGCTCGTCACGCCCGGCTCGGAGCAGGTGCGCGCGACCATCGAGCGCGACGGCCAGATGGCCGCGCTCGAGGAGATCGGCGCGACCGTCCTCGCCAACGCCTGCGGCCCGTGCATCGGCCAGTGGCAGCGCAACGATCTGCCGCCCGGCACCCGCAACTCGATCCTCAACACGTACAACCGCAACTTCCCCAAGCGCAACGACGGCCGCGCCGAGACGCTGTCGTTCATCGGCTCGCCGGAGCTCGTCGTCGCGCAGTCGCTCGTCGGGCGGCTCGACTTCAACCCCGTGACGGACCCGGTGACGGCGGCCGACGGGACGACGTTCATGCTGGAGCCGCCGGTGGCGCCGGAGCTGCCGGAGTCGTTCTCGTCGGGCGAGATGGGCTTCCTCGCGCCGCCGGCCGACGGCTCGTCGGTGGAGATCGTGGTGCGCGAGGACAGCGACCGGCTGCAGCTGCTGGAGCCGTTCGCGCCGTGGGACGGCGGGGACTTCCTCGACTGCCCCGTGCTCATGAAGGCGCAGGGCAAGTGCACCACCGACCACATCAGCCCGGCGGGTCCGTGGCTGCGCTTCCGCGGTCACCTCGACCGCATCAGCGACAACCTCTTCATCGGCGCGATCAACGCGTACACCGGTGAGGCGGGGCGGGGCGTCAACGTCCTCACGGGAGCGACCGACGGCTACTCGGCCGTCGCGCGCGACTACAAGGCGAAGGGCGTGCGCTGGGTCGCCGTCGGCGACGAGAACTACGGCGAGGGCTCGTCGCGCGAGCACGCCGCGATGGAGCCGCGGTTCCTCGGCGGCGTCGCGGTGCTCGCGCGGTCGTTCGCGCGCATCCACGAGACCAACCTGAAGAAGCAGGGGATGCTGCCGCTGACGTTCGCCGACCCGGCGTCGTACGACCTCATCCGCGAGGACGACAGGCTCGACATCGTGGGCGTGGCGTCGCTGGCGCCCGGTCAGCCGGTGAAGGTCGTGGCGCGGCACGCGGACGGGACGCAGGACGAGTTCGAGACGACGCACACGATGAGCGACGAGCACATCGCGTGGTTCCGCGCCGGCTCGTCGCTCAACGTGCTCACTGCGTCGTAAGGCGAGAGCGCGGCCGGCGGATCGACTGGCCTGCTGCGCGGCGCCCAGGCCACGGGTCGCGGCGTTGTCCTCCCCGCCGATAGCGCTGCTATCGGCGGGTCGTCCGCCTTGCGGCCCGCGCCCTGGACTGCCGCTCGCAACGGCCGCGATCCGCCGGACGCGCTCTGCTCAGATCTTGCAGATGACGAAGAACGCCGTGCTGCGCGCGGGCTCCGGCAGGTCGCCGACGACGCCCCAGTCGATGTTGTACGAGCAGATGCCGACCGGCGGCTCGGACGCGGTGGCGGGGACGGCGAACGCGCCGGCCAGCGCGACCGTCGCGAGCGCGATGCGGGTGATGCGCATGCGGATCTCCTTGAGGGTTGAGGGGACTCCGTCGCTTTCTGCGTTCGGCGCGCGGTTCCTGCGTCAGTCCTGCGAGAAGCCCCGGATCGTGGTGCCCGGCGGCAGGTCGCGTACCTGCTCGTGGATCTGGCCGTCGAGGTTGACGGTGACGACGAAGTCGGTCGGCGCGAGGTTGTCGGCGGTCAGCGCACCGCCGAGCACCGGCGGCTTCGCGAAGTCGTAGACCTGGGTCTCGTCGGGCACCTTGCCCTTCTGGTACGCGGCGGTGACCAGCGACCTGCGAAGGTAGCGCTCCTGGCCGGCGGGCGTCTCGAGCGCGTCGGCCATCGCATCGACGTCGTCCCACTCGCGGGTCAGCGTGCCGGCGACGACGTCGAGCAGGTACACCCCGTCCTCGCGGGCGAGCACCACGTCGCCGAACTGCGACGTGAGCAACGGCGTCGCGCCTTCGAGGTCGAGGAACGCCCACGACTCCAGCGCCGCGGCGTAGTCCTTGGGCGGGAACTGCCGCGTCAGCTTCACCGGCACGTCCGGCTGCTGCTTCCTGCGCAGGAAGCCCATCAGAACACCACCACCGTGCGAGCTCCTTCGCCGGCCTCCATCGCGGACAGCGCGTCGTTGACGCCGTCGAGCGTCACGCGCTGTGTGATGAGCCGGTCGAGGTCGAGTGCGCCACTCTGGTAGAGGCCGAGGATGCGCGGGAAGTCGCGCGCGACGTCGGCGGAGCCGTACACGCAGCCGATCAGCTTCCGCGCCTGGAAGAACAGCTCCAGCGCGCTGAACGACACCAGGTCGTCGTGCCGTCCCGCGCCGACGACGACGACGTTGCCGCCTCGTCTCGTCACGCGGTACGCCGTCTTGATCGTGTCCGCCCGCCCGATCGCCTCGAACGCGTGGTCCGCCCCGCGCCCCTCCGTCAGCGCCCGGACCGCGCTCTCCACGTCGTCCGCGCCGTCGACCGTGTCGGTGGCGCCGAGGTCCTTCGCGAGCGCCCGCTTGGCGTCGGTGAGGTCGACGGCGACGATGCGTTCCGCGCCCGCGTGCTTCGCGCCCTGGACGATCGACAGGCCGACGCCGCCGCAGCCGACGACGACCACGGTGTCGCCCGGCTGCACCTGGGCGGTGTTGGTCACGGCGCCGAAGCCGGTCGTGACCGCGCACCCGACCAGCGCGGCGATCTCGAACGGCACGTCGTCGGGGATCTTCACGACGGCGCGTTCGAGGACGAGGGTCTCCTCGGCGAACGCGCCCGCGCCGAGCACGGGCAGCAGGCGTTCGCCGTCGAGGGTGGCGTACGGCGCCTTCAGCGCGTCGGCGGCCGCGCGGTCGCAGAGCCACGGCTCGTTCCTGCCGCAGAAGAAGCAGGCGCCGCAGGCAGGGGTCCAGTTGAGGATGACGTGGTCGCCGGCCTCGACCTTGGTCACGGCCGAGCCGACCTCGGTGACGACGCCGGCGCCCTCGTGACCGGGGACCGCGGGCAGCGGGTGACGCAGCGCGCCGCGCACGATCGACAGGTCGGAGTGGCAGACGCCGGTCGCGGCGAGGCGTACGCGGACCTGCTCGGGACCGGTCGGGTCGAGCGTGACGTCGACGACGTCGAGCGGCGCGGCATGGTCGCGGAGTACGGCGGCCCTCGTCATCGGCCGAGCGTACGGCAGACTCGGCGGCGTGGACCCGGTCGAGACGGTGCGCAGGGCGTACGACGCCATCGGCGAGGACTACCACCGCTGGTCGCACGCCGACCCGACCCGGATCGCGTACGTCACCAGGCTGGCCGCGCGGCTCCCCGAGGGGAGCCTCGTGCTGGAGCTCGGCTGCGGGCCCGGCGACCCCGCGACGCGCCTGCTCTCCGAGAGTCATCGCGTCGTCGGCGTCGAGCTGTCCTGGGGCCAGCTCGAGATCGCGCGAGTCAAGGCACCGCGCGCGGCGCTGGTGCAGGCGGACATGACGCGCCTTGCCGTACGCCCCGGCAGCGTCGACGCGATCGCGTCGTTCTTCGCGCTGGGCCACCTGCCGAGCGCCGCGCACGCGCCGTTGCTGACGTCGTTCGGGACGTGGCTGAAGCCAGGCGGCGTCCTCGTGACGACGGCGCCGTTGCACGCCGGTGAGGGCTACGAGGACGAGTGGCTGGGGGAGCCGACGTTCTTCGGCGGCATCGGCCACGACGCGACGATCGCCGCGCTCGAGGCCGGCGGCCTGACGATCGAGAGCGTCGAGCGTCTGGGCGACGAGGAGAACGGCGTCTTCGACTGGATCACGGCTACGAAAGACCGAGGCTGACGGGCCACTGACCTGCTGCGCGGCGCCCAGAGCGCGGCTCGCCGCGTTGTCCTCACGCCGATAGCGCTGCTATCGGCGATCGTCCGCCTTGCGACCCGCACCCTGGACTGCCGCTCGCGACGGTAGTGGCCCGTCTGCCTCGGTCTCGCGCCTGACGTGCAGCAGCACGCTGGCCAGCACGCTCGCGAAGATCGACGCCGCCAGCACCGCCGTCTTCGCACGCTCCGCCTGCGCCCCGCTGAACGCCAGCTCCGCCAGCAGCAGCGACACCGTGAAGCCGACGCCGCCGAGCGCGCCCAGGCAGACGGTGTCGTACGTCCGCACGCCCTCCGGCATCGACACGACGCCGAGGCCTCGCGCGGCCGCGACGCCGCCGGCGATGCCAAACACCTTGCCGAGGACGAGGCCCGCGAAGACCGCCAGCGCGACCCGGTCGGACAGCGTCGCGCGCAGCACCTCGCCGGACAGCGTCACGCCTGCCGCGGTGAACGCGAACAGCGGCACGACCAGCCCCGCGGACCAGGGCTGGAGCCGGTGCTCGAGGCGTTCGGCGGGGGAGTGCTCCTCGCCGGGATCGGGGCGTACGCGGGTCAGCAGGCCGAGCGCGACCGCCGCGACGGTGGCGTGGATGCCCGCCTCGTGCACGAACGCCCACGCCAGCAGCGCGAGCGGGACGTAGAGCCAGGGCGAGGTGACGCGGCGGCGCTGGAGGAAGGCGTACGCCGCGAAGACCGCCACCGCACCGAGCAACGGCAGGACCGAGACGCCACTGGCGAACAGCAGCGCGATGAGCAGGATCGCGCCGAGGTCGTCCACGACGGCGAGGGAGAGCAGCAGGACGCGCAAGGACGCCGGGTACCGTTCGCGCGCCACCGCCAGCACTCCCAGCGCGAACGCGATGTCCGTCGCCACCGGCACCGCCCAGCCGCGGCCCGAGCCGGGCGCGCCCCACGCGACGAGGAGGTAGACGAGCGCCGGCGCGACCATGCCGGCGACGGCGGCGACGACGGGCAGGGCGGCGCGGCGGCGTTCGCGCAGCTCGCCGACGACGAGCTCGCGCTTGACCTCCAGGCCGGCCACGAAGAAGAACAGCGAGAGCAGCCCCTCGGACACCCAGTGCGCGAGGTCGAGGTGGAACGGCCCGAACGACAGGTCGGCGTGGCGGAACGAGTCGTACGCGTCGCTCAGGGGCGTGTTGGCGACGACGAGCGCGAGGGCGGCGGCGGCCAGCAGGATGCCGCCGCCGACGGTCTCGACGCGCAGGTAGTCGACGAACGACGTGCCGCGCGGCTCGCGCATGGGTACGACCTCCGGTCATGGCGACGACAGTCGCCGACCAGGCTTCCCGGCACACCGCGTCCGACCCTATCCGGCCCGGTAGGCGCCGCGCCCGCGGGAAGCTACCGGTGAGTACGGACTGCCAGAGTCACCACCTGAGCACGGCCGTGAGTCCGTACTCACCGGGTACGGACTGCCGCGATCTGAGCGTGACGGCGTGTCCGGGATCGACCTCTGACGTGCTGTTTCGTGCGTGAGCAGTCCGCTCAGTCCGCCCCGATCCGGCGCGTCCGATGGCAATCCCCCAAATCTCCCCCCAAAAAATCGGCAGGTCCGACCGGCTGTCCGGGCGAAGCCTGACCCCGGCGAGGATCGTGACCGTCAGCGTGCCGCCGTTGTCGCCGACCACCGTGTACGTCTTGCCGCGCACGTTCAGGTGCGTGAACGTTACGGTCGGCCCGAGGCGACGACGTGAGAGAGCCCCTGCCGTCGTGGATGCGAAACGACTACAAGGCCGTGTGCGAACGGCTGGAACGCCGTGCCCGGGGCTCCGTTCCCCAGCACCTCACCTGGGATCGCGCCCTGGGACTCGCGCTGCTGCTGGAGGAGCTTTGCGGGCGACTCGACAGGGAGGACGAGCTCGTACCGCGCCTCGTCGCCGACGTGCGCGACCTCCTGCGGACGGGGGACCTGCCGACCCCGCCACGTGTCGAGATCGACCACCCGACCATCGACGCCGACACCGACGCCGACCGGCTCGCGGAATGGCTGTTCGACCGCGCCCACGCCATCGCCGATCTGATCGACGCGCCGCCCAACGCCACGCGCACCGAACTCCTCGAGGTCTTGGTCCGCGAGGTCGCCACCGTCGCCGCGCTCATCGAGCCGTGGGCCGAGGCGTTGCCGATGCAGCGCGAGGCCCTGCGTGTTCTGCGGGAGGTCACGCCCCGCCAGCAGTGACCCGCTCCACCCAGGCGTGCCCGCCTGCCGCTCCACCCTCCCAGCGCACACGCTCCGTCTCGGCAACCGCCGAGGCGGCAACTGCCGCGACCAAGGTCGCGGCGTAACGGAGGAGTCATCCCCTATGCGTCACCCGACCCACCGCAAGCGGCCACAGCGCCGCCTGATCTGCGGCCTAGTGACCGCCGCCGCCGTCGTCGTTTCGGCGCTCACCGTGCCCGTGGGCGCGTCTGCCGAGGACCCGCGGATTCTCTCGACCACCGTCGTCTTCCCGACCGGCCAGCCTGCGGCCGGGGCCGAGGTCGAGCTCGTCACGGGCACGTCCGATCCCGCCGCAGACGGCACTCCGCTGACCATCATGAAGGCGGTTGCCGACGCCAACGGCGCGGTGTCGTTCGACGTGCCCGCGACGCCCGAGCTCATCGACCGCGCGCAGCACGAAGGCGGCCGTCTGCGCACCGTCCTGTCGTCCACGGCGCGACAGGGCACGGTCGAGCAGGCCGAGGCCGACCTCTCGCTCTACTTCAAGCGCGTCTCTACGGTCTGGCTGACCTACGAGCCGCAGAGCGGGACGTTCTCCGTGCCCGTCGTGGACGTACAGGCGCTCCGTCCGCTGCCGGTCTTCGACGCCACGGTCATCGAGCAGTTGGGCGAGACGACGCTCGCCCAAGTCGGCACGCTCGCCGACATGTCGTCGCCGTGGGTGCTGCATCTGAAGTCGCGCCTTGAAGCCGAGATGGCGAAGCGCGGCTACATCGCCAACAACGACGCGCTGGCCTACAACGTCAACACGCTCGACGGCACGATGACGTGGGTCACGTACAGCCCGCAGACGATCATCGCGCGGCCGGTCACGCTGCCCGGGGAGGAGTTCGAGTACGGCACGTACGAGATCCTTCCGATGACCACGCGCGGCATCCCCGCCGTGGACACCACGGACGCAGGCGACGCCGTGGACGACGTGGCTCTCACGGCCGGTGCCGACACCACCAGCAAAAAGGAGCGCGGCCGTTGGGGACGGCACGACAATGACTGCTTCACCGCAGGCGTCTCCAACAGCAACGGCCCGCGCTCCGAGCGAACGGTCTGCTGGCAGATCGACCACCAGGTCATGGACACGACCAAGGGCCGCTCCTACTGGCAGTACGAAATGGACGCCAGCGGCGCAGGCGTGCGCGGCAACAAGATGTCGAAGCTCTGGGTCCACTCGCGGCCGTACTTCGAGAAGGCCGCGTCTCAGTACCGCGACGGCCAGAACATCCCGACGCACACGTACTCCTCCACCGAGGGATGCGACACGTCCACGGACGAAATCTCGGTCGAGTCGGGCTCGCCTATCAAGATCGGCGCCAAGCACCGCTGGACGCGGACGACCTGCGAGACGTACTCGCCGAAGGCGTACTCGAACTCCGGGGAGCACGCGTCGATCTGGTACGGCAACGACAGCGTGAAGGAGCTCGTCTACCGCCACGTCGCCATGAAGACGCCGGTCTACACCGCGACGAGTGCCGGGTCGCCGCTCTGGCACGCGTGGTCCGGCCAGTGGGTCAGTTCGGGTGGCTAGTCGTCCCGCTGTCCCTCCTGCCCGCCGCATGGCGGGCAGGAGGTCGGGCGCCGGCTGGCGAAGCCTCGCGGCATGATCTTCCGGCGGAACGTCACCGCCGCTCTGGTCGCCGCGTCACTCGCGGTCAGCGTGGCGTTCGCGGGCGAGCCGGTTCGGCCGTCACGGGAGTCCGTCGTCAGCGACAGCGAGGCGCGGGCGATGCTCGCGGCCAAGGTGAAGCAGGCCCAGGCCCGGGACGTGGCGGCGTACTGCGCGGACGTGCAACTGTTCGACATGTGCGAACGCCAGTGGGCCAAGGTAGGCGGCGCGAAGGCGATCCCGAGCCAACCTCCGACCATCGTTCGGAGCGTCGCGTACGGCGAGTTCAGAGCCCTTCGCGCGTGCGGCACGCGACCGGACGGGACGCCGTACGAAGCGGACTTCGTCGTCCGCAGCCAGGAGGGCGTTGCCGTCGTCCATCTGGCGATCTGGTGGGGCGATCAGACGTACTCAGGCTTCTACGCCGAAGGCAGCGAGCCCACGCTCTCGGTCGGCCGACCTCCGCTGTGCTGACGCGGCGCGTTGTCGAGCGGGGCCGGTTCCCTTACGGAGCCGCCCCGCTCTGCGTCGCTCGCAACGATCGACGCAACCGCCCTGCGCATCCTCGCTGCATGACACCTCGCCGACTCTCCTGCCGCTCGCAGCCAGGCCCGAAACAACCCCCTGGCCACGACACACCCTTGCGGAGTCCGCGCCCGGACGGGCCTCGCAAGCGGCCAAGACGACCGCTCGCCGAGCGCCCGGCTTGATCCCCCAAGAACGCCCCCAAATCGGAGCGCGTCGCCGGCTACGCCGAGCGGTCAAATGCGCAGGTCAACGGCTATGAGGGCACTCCCAGGAGGAGCGGTTACCGCAGTACCCACCGTAACTTCCGGGAGGGCCTCCGGTCAGCCCCCGTCGGCGGCGTTCGCGGCGTCGGCGGCCGGGGTCTTCGCGCCGGGCAGCCGCGGCGGCGCCGCGCGGACGATGAAAACCGGCGCCCCCTGCGGCACCAGCGGGTACAGCGCCTCCACGTCGGGCATCCGCATCCGGATGCAGCCGTGGCTGACGTTGTAGCCGATGGAGTTCCACGCCGGCGTGCCGTGGATGCGGATGCCGGGGGCGCTGATGTTGAGCGCGCGGGTGCCGAGGGGGTTGTCGGGGCCCGGGCCGATGGTGGCGGGCTCGTTCATCGACCACTTCGACCAGGGGTTGACCCACGTCGGCAGGAAGCGCTTGAGCGTGACCTCGAAGCGCCCGGTCGGCGTGGGGTACTCCGGCGACCCGGTCGCGACGCCGAACGTCCGCGCGATGCGGCCGTTCTTGTAGAGGTAGAGCTTGTTCTCCCCGGTTCGGACGAGCACGGCGGTGCCGACCTCCGCCGTCGCCGGCGCGACGACGGTCGGCGCCACCTCGCGCTTCTTCCCGTCGGCCAGCGACTTCTCGAACGCCCTCACGACGGCCTTGGCGTCGAGCGTCCTGCCCGGCCTCGACGACGTGAACGTCAGCCACCCGCCCGACTCGGCCACGCCGCCGTTGACCGGCGCGATGGTGGCGTCGCGGACGGCGCGCGCGGCGAGGCGGGTGAGCCCCGTGGGGTCGTACGCCGTCACCTCGACGTCCTCGCGCGGCGCGTCGGTGCCGTCCACGAGCCGGTGCCACGCGCGGGTCAGCCAGTTGCCGGTCTCGGCCGTCTCGAACGCCCGCGCCACCGCGGCCTCGACGTCGTGCTTGATGCCCAGGCGGCGCAGGGTCGTCGTGTACGTCTTCCCGGCGACGGTCACGGTGGCGCGGCGGTCCCAGTCGCGTTCGACGGCGGCGGTCACCTTGGCCACGGCCTCGGCCCGCTGGAGGCGCGAGACGTCCACGCCGGCGATCTCGGCGCCCGCGGGCAGCTTGCCGCGCATCGCCGCGTCGGAGGAGTACGCGGCGTACCCGACGCCGGTGGGCGCGCCGACGAGGACGCAGACGAGACCGACGGTGAGGAAGGCCTTCGCCTTGCGAGGGAGTCGTGCCACAGCGCTCTCCGATCCTGCGCGCGACCGGCTCGCGCTCGCTACTACTGACGCGGACGGTATCCGCTTCGTTGCACCCTTTCGGGGAACGAGCGCGTTATGCCCCATGTCGTGCTCCTCGGAACCATGGGCTCGGGCAAGACCACGGTCGGCCGCGCGCTCGCGGCGCGGCTCGGCAGGCGCTACTGGGACAACGACGCCGAGCTCGTGGCGCGCGCGGGGCGTACGGCCGCCGAGGTCGCGGCTGCCGACGGGATCGACGCGTTGCACGACCTGGAGGCGTCGGTGCTGGCGGCGGGCCTGGCGCTTCCCGAGCCCGCGGTCGTGGCGGCGCCGGGGAGTGCGGCGCTGCGCCGCCCGTCGCTGGGTGACGCGTTCGTGGTCTGGCTCCGGGCGAGACCCGAGACGCTGGCCGCCCGGATGGCGGGCGGGGACCGGCCCGAGCTCGGCGTGGTGGAGTCCGTGGACGCCGAACGGCGGCCGGGCTTCGCGGCGCTGGCGACGTACGTCGTCGACACGGACGGCCGCACGCCGGAGCAGGTCGTCGAGGCGATCGCCGAACGGCTTCGCGCGTCTCGCCCATTTTCGTGACAGGGGTCAGTTACCGTCGCCGGGTGCGCATCTCAGCAGTCCTCGTAGCGCTCGCGCTGGCCGCGAGCGGCTGCGGCGCGTCCGGGTCGCCTCCTCCGGCGGCCGCCGGCACGCCCGCGCCGCCCACGACCCCCGCGCCGACGACCGTCTCCGCGCCGCCGTCACCGACGCGGACGCCGTCGCCGAAGCCGTCACCGGCCGTCGCGCCGACCACGGTCGCGCCCAGGCCGAGCGCCACGACCTCCCGTCCCGCGGCGCCGGCGCCTCCCCCGCCGGTCACCACCAACCGTCGCTGCGACACCCCGCCCGCGGCGTCCACCGGGGGGTACGGCCGCACGATCACGCCCAGCGCGCCGCTCGACCTGCTCGTCACCGGCGACTCGCTCCAGGAGTCGATGGGCCCGCAGCTGACCGGCTACGCCAACGCGAAGAAGAAGTCGGTCGCCGGCTGCACCGTGCCCAAGTACTCGACCGGGCTCGTCCGCGACGACTTCTTCGACTGGCCGGCGTACGCCAAGGAGCTGTCGGCGTCACGCGACCCGGAGGCGGTGTCGTTCATGATCGGCGGCAACGACGCCCAGAACATGAGCGTCGGCGGCCGCATCCTCGAGGCCGGGTCCGCGGAGTGGGCCGCGGAGTACCAGCGGCGCGCGGCGGCGGTGATGAGCGCGTTCGCGCGGCCGAGCAGGCGGGTCTACTGGATCGGCATGCCCATCGCGCGGTCGGAGCGGCACACGCGGGTGTTCAAGGTCGCCAACGCCGCGGTGAAAAAGGCCGCGGCGGGCGTGTCGGGGGTCCAGTACGTCGACATCTGGGCGATGTTCGCGCCGAACGGCGTCTACCAGGACTCGTTCGCCGACGAGTACGGCCGCGTGCAGCGGATGCGCAGCAGCGACGGCATCCACCTGTCCACGGCGGGGGCCGGCTACCTCGCGCGCCGGATGCTCAAGACGCTCGACGCCGACTGGCACCTCACGACGTAGGGATCGCCCGCCGGACGCAGACCGGCACCTCGCCGATCGACCCTGGCGGGCCGGTCAACGAGGTGCCGGTGGTCTGAGGCTGTCCTAGAAGAGCCAGAGCAGCAGAAGGATGATGAGGATCAGGGTGATGACGCCACCGCCGATGACCATGCCAACGCACCTCCTCGTCGTCTCGATGTCTCTCTGCACGCTTGATACCCACTCCTGACCCGCGCCAAGACGAAGCAAGGTCTCCGTCACCTTTTCGATTTCGGGAAGTACGGCGCACCGACCCGGGTTACCGTGATCCGACGCCCCGCCCACACCCTTTGTCCGGAGTCGCCGTGAGCCGTCGTACGTCCGCTCCCAAGGTCGGTGGACAGGCGCTGTCCGACGGCGTCCTCATGCGCGCCGGCGAGGTCTGGGCGGTCGCGCGGCTCGACGGCTCGCTCGAGATGGGCCGCCTCCCCGCCAACCGCTGGGTGGCCGTACCCCTGCTCCGCGTCCTCACCGGTCTCGGCCCGGCGCTGGTCCGCGGGCTCAAGGCGATGGGCGCCAGCGGCCGCAACCGCACCCTCCCGCGCCGCGTGCGCTGGGCGCTGCCGCTGTTCCTCGCGGCGCCCCTTCTGCTCAACGCCGCGCTCTCCCGCTTCCTCGGCGCCTCCACCGTCTGGGGCTGGCAGACCGGCCTGACCGCCGTGCTCATGGTCGGCGTCCAGCTCGCCGCGCTGCGCGTCGTCATGCCCGGAGCGATGTGGCGCTTCCACGGCGCCGAGCACAAGGCCGTGGCGGCGTACGAGCAGGGCATCGACCTCGACGACATCGACGCCGTCCTCGGCACCTCCCGCGTGCACGACCGCTGCGGCACCAACGTCGTCGCCGTCCTCATCGCCGGCTGCCTGCTGCCGCTGCCGTCGAGCGGCGTGCTGAGCGTGGTGACGTTCCTCGTGGTGTTCGCGGGGTCCGTCGAGATCGTGTCGCTGGCGGCGCGCCGCCCGAAGGCGTTCCTCAGCCGGGTCGTCCTGGCGGGCGGCCACTTCCTGCAGCGCTACGTCACCACCGCCGAGCCCACCCGCGAGGAGCAGGCGGTCGGCGTCAAGGCGCTGCAGACCTGCCTCGCGATGCTCGCGGCCGAGCGGATGGCCGAGACGGCGCTGGACGAGCTCGAAGCCGCTTAGATCAGGACGCCGTACACGCCGGCCAGGTAGACCGAGAGTCCGGCCGTCCCCGCGAGCGCGGCCGTCGCCGCGCGCGTGCGCAGCCCGAGGAGCACGAGCACGGCGAGAACGATCGACTCGTTCGCCGCGCGCAGGAACGCCACGTCCCGCCCCCACGCCGCCGACAGCGCGAGCAGCGCGGCGAGCGCCCAGCCGGCCTTGAGCCGTACGTCGGCGGAGCCGCGGGCGAGCGCGTACGCCGTGTACGCGAGCAGGCCCGCGAGCAGCACGCGTTCGGCGACCCAGGCGTGCGCGAGCAGCGCGTCCTTGCTCGTCCAGTCCGACCAGTCGCCGCCGCCCGCCAGGAACGTCTGCGCCGTGTTGAGGAACGGCACGCCGACGTCGCCCTCGTTCGCGCTGACGGGGAGCACCCCCCAGACGCTCTCGAGGTGGAGCTGCCACGCGACGGCGACGGCGAGGGGGACCAGTAGGGCGGCGGCGCGGGCGAGCGGCTCCGCGCGCGCGGGGCCGCGGAGGAGGCGGTACGTCTCCCACAGGCCAAGCCCTGCCAGCACGGCGAGCGTCGTCTCCCGGGTGAGCGCGCTCGCCGTGAACGCCGCGACGGCGGCGGCGGTCGCGAGCGGCGTACGGCGCCCCGTCCACGCCACGAGGCCGACCAGTAAGAGGCCGATCTGCAGCGGCTCGGTGAGGTCGCGGGTGACCGCGACGACGAGGCCGGGGGAGAGGGCGACGAGCACGCCCCAGAGCGCGTGCCTGCCGAGGCGGCGGGCGAGGACGGCGCCGGCCCAGGCGGCGGCGAGGAGGGCGGCGGCGTTGACGAGGATGAGTGCCAGCGACGTCGGGACCCCGGCCTTGGTCAGGGTCCAGGCAGCGAGGGGGAGGCCGAGGCGCTGCTGGCGGTACGTCGGGTTGTCGAGCGTGATGCCGTACGCCGTCTCCTCCCGCGTGAACGGGTCCAGCGCCAGCCGGTAGACGAACTGCCCGTCGTACCCCGTGCTGTCCTCGTGGACGACGGCGAGGTCGGGCGGCTTGCCCGGCCCGACGAACGCGTCCCCCGCGACGACCGGCGCCGACAGCCCGCCGCCGGTGAGGACCTTCGCGCCGAGCACGATCCCCAGTAGCAGGGCCGCGAGGAGGACCGCCGCGCCGTTTCTGTCACACCTGGCCGAGAGACTCCTCGCACGCGACACTGCTACGGAGGGAGGTGCCTCGTGACGACCGCTGTCGCCGGATCCGTCCACCGCGCCGCGACGCCCGGGCTCGGGGAGTCGCTGCGGCGGTTCACGTCGTTCGAGTCGGCCCGCTGGCTCGCCGGCATGGTCGTGGGAGCCGTCGCCGTACGGCTGGCCCTCGGCGGGCTCGCCGTGCGCGACCTCGTCATCGCGGCGGGGCTCGTCGCGGCCCAGCCGTTCACCGAGTGGATCATCCACGTCGCCATCCTGCACTGGCGGCCGCGCCGGATCCTCGGACGCCACGTCGACCTCGCGGTCGGCAAGTCGCACCGGCGGCACCACCAGCAGCCCAAGGACGAGCGGTTCATCTTCATCGCGATGCCCGCGATCAAGGTGTTCGCGGCGCTGGACGTGGCGCTGCTCGCGCTCGCGTGGCGCGTCCGGCCGTCGATCGCGACCGCGGTCGCCGTGGCCAACGTGCTCACGCTGGCGTACGAGTGGACCCACTGGCTCATCCACACCGACTACCAGCCCCGGTCCAGGCTCTACCGCGGCCTGTGGCGGGCGCACCGGCTGCACCACTTCCGCAACGAGAACTACTGGTACGGCGTCACCGGCCACCTCGGCGACCGCGTGCTGCGGACCAACCCGGCCAAGGAGGAGGTGCCCCTCTCACCCACGGCGACGACCCTGGGCATCGCCATGTAGGCGGGTGGCGCCGTCCGCCCCGACCGCGGCACGGGCGGGGTGCGGCGGTCAGGCGGCGGTCAGGCGGCGGTCAGGCGGACATGCCGACGTACGGCGTCCACGCCGGCTCCCACCGGCCGTGGCCGAGCAGCAGCCGCTGCACGCCGCGCGGCGCGGCGGGCGCGCGGTCGAGCGCCCAGCCGAGCTCGTCGAGCGTGCGGTCGGCCTTGGTGTGGTTGCAGCGCCGGCAGGCGGCGACGAGGTTCTCCCAGACGTGCCGGCCACCGCGCGAGCGCGGCACGACGTGGTCGAGGGTCTCCGCGCCGCTGCCGCAGTACTGGCAGCGGTGACCGTCGCGCGCGAGCACGCCCTGGCGGGAGAGGGGCGCGCGGGAGCGGTACGGCACGCGGACGTACCGCGTCAGCCGGATCACGACCGGCGCCTGCACGGCGAGCCGCTCGGAGTGCAGGACGACGTCGCCGGCCTCGATGACGACGGCCTTCGCGGTGAGCACGAGCACGACCGCGCGGCGGGTGGGGACGACGCAGAGGGGCTCGTAGGAGGCGTTGAGGAGCAGGCTGCGAGACAACGGCGGCCCCTCCTTCGGTGCGAACGTTGCTCCACGGTAGCGGCGAACCGCCGTTCGAACAGCCCCGTTTTGCTCGGTGTCGTCCGTCGGCGGTCCCCACCGGCGGGAACACGAATGTGTCCGAAGCAGACAGTCGCGACTCCCCTCGGCCGCACTGTCGCCATGGGAGGATGCGTCGCCGAGCAGGACGTGGGGGTTGCGAACGTGGAACGGGACCGGGTGCGGATGACGCGCGCCGGGTTCGTCGCGGTCGCGGCGACCCTGGTCCTCGCCGCCGGGGGCACGGCCGCGTACTCGCTCGGCGGGCGCCGTTCGCCGGCCGCCGCGAACGTCCCCGTCCCCACTCCCGCCCCGCTCGCCGTCCGGCTGAGCGCGGGCGTACCCCCGACCCCGCTGCGCTACGGCGCCACCGTCACCGTCACAGGCCTGCTCCGCGACGCCGAGGGCAACCCGATCTCCGGGCGCGGCGTCGAGGTCCGCGCGGCGCGGCTCGACGCGCCGTCGAACGCCACCGTCGTCGCCACCCCCACCTCCGACGGGCGCGGGCGGGTGTCGGTGCCGTTCCGGCCGGCCGCGGGTTCGTCGGTATGGCTCGCGTTCGACGGCGCCGCAGGCTTCGAGCCCGCGGTCTCCGAGCCGGTGCGCGTCACCGTGGCCCCCGCCGTCACGGTCGAGGCGGAGACCCGCAAGGTCCGCGGCGGCTGGCGCGCGACGCTGCGCGGCACCATCGTCCCCGCGAGCGCGGGGCAGAAGGTACGGCTCGACCGGCGCGTCGGCGGCCGCTGGGTCGGCGCCTCCGTCGGCACGCTGACCAGGTCGGGCGCGTTCTCGTTCTCCGTGCGCAAGACCGCGCCGGGGACGTACCGCTACCGCGTCGTGCGGCCCGGCGGCGGGGCGTTCGCGCCGGGGGAGGCGTCGTACGACCTCAGGCTCGTCACGCCGCGCGCCCCCCGGCTCCCTTCGCCGAAGGGCAACGGCGGGCCCGGGCGGCTGCTCGTCACCGGCGACTCGTTCGCGTACTACCTCGGCCAGCAGCTCACGACCGCGCGCAAGCCGCGCGAGACCGCCGTCGAGAGCCGGCCGAGCACCGGGCTGGCGCGGCCGGACTACTACGACTGGGCGCGGCGCGCGAAGCAGCAGGTCGCGACGAAGCCGGGCGCCGTGGTGGCGTTCCTCGGGGCGAACGACTGCCAGCCGATCCGCGTCGGCGGCACCGGCCGGTGGGCGACCACCGGCTCGGCCGCGTGGGTGACGGAGTACCGGCGGCGGGCGGCGAACCTCATGCGGACGTACTCCGGCGGCGGCGTACGGCCGGTCGTCTGGGTCGGCCTCCCGATCGCGCAGCGCCCGGACATCGCGGCCTGCTACCGCGCGATGAACGCCGCCACCGCCGGCGCCGCGCGCGACGTCCGCGGTGTGACGTGGGTGGACACCTGGTCGCTGTACGCCGTCGACGGCCGCTACAACGCCACCGTCCGCGGCGTCGCGGCGCGGCAGGACGACGGCATCCACCTGACGTTCGCGGGGACCCGCTTTCTCACGCGTCTGGTGTACGGCCTCCTCCGGTAGCCGGGAGTACGGCACGCGCCGGGCGGTGTCGGCCGCGTTCCTTGCCGCGGTGGCGCCCCCTCTCGAGCGTGACGATCTTCACAGAACGGCACACCCGCTCCGCCGTCCCCGGCTGGGGATCACCTGTGTCCGTGCCCATGCGGCGGAAAGGCCGCGGAACGGACACAGGTGATCATCTTCAGGGGCGCGGGGCGCGGGGCGCGGGGCGCGGGGCGCGGGGCGCGGGCGCGACAGGGGCGACCGGGGCGACCGGGGCGACCGGGGCGACCGGGCGGCTCCCGGGGCGCGGGGCGACCGGGGCGACCGGGCGACCGGGGCGACCGGGCGACCGGGCGGCTCCCGGGGCGCGGGGCGGCATCGGGGGGATCGGGGTGCGGTGTGCGTCTTTTCCCCGCACGGGGCGCAACCGGGTTGCGCGCGCGCCGGCGTCAGCCCGGGGTCGGCACCACCTCCGGGGTGGCGGGATCCACGGAGAGGCCGTTCTGGGCGGGGGACAGGAAGCGCTCGAGGCGCAGCGCCATGAGGCCGACCACCGCGAGGATCGCGACGAGGCCGCCGATGAACACCACCGGCAGCCGCGCCCCGAGCAGCGCTCCCGCCACGATCGGGCCGATGACCGACGACAGCTGCCAGGTGAGGCTGGACGTGGCGTTGTAGCGGCCGCGCAGGTGCGGCGGGGCGATGTCGTTGACGAGCGTGGCGCCGGTCGGCGCCCACAGCGTCTCCCCGAACCCGAACAGCCCGAGCCCCACGATCACCGCCGTCGCCGCCAGCGAGCCCGGCAGCAGCGCCGACGAGCCGATGACCAGCCACGACACGGCCCAGACGACGGCCACCGCGGCGAGGGCGCGGGTGCGGCGGTGGCCCTGGAGGCGGCGTTCGACGACGAGCTGGGCGGCGACGATGACGGCGGTGTTGGCGGCGAACGCCAGCCCGATGGACCGCGTCGACACCTCCGCGACATCGCTGACGAACGCGGGGAAGCCGGCGCTGACCTGGCCGTACCCCGCGCACGACAGCAGCAGGGTCACCGCGCACAAACGCAGGAAGATCCGGTCGGCGACGACCTCGCGGTACCCCGCGGGCGGGTCGCCGGGGCCGGCGCGGGCGGGGCGCAGCGCGGCGTGGCGGAGCGTGGCGAGGATGGCGGCGTACGCGACGAAGGAGAACGCGTCGACGACGTAGATGACCTCGAACGTCGCCACACGGCTGGTGTCGACGAGCAGCCCGCTGACGGCGCCGCCGATGCCGATGCCGAGGTTGAGCAGCGCGAACTGCACCGCGAAGACGCGGCCACGCCGCTCGGCGGGCACGAGGACGGCGATGAGCGCGGACTGCGCGGGCCAGGCCGCGCCGCCGCCGACGCCGATGAGGGAGATGGTGGCGAACGCGTGCCACGGCTCGGTGACCGCCGCGAGCCCGGCCGTGCCCAGCGCCTGCACGAGCAGGGCGCCGACGAGCACGCGCCAGGGCCCGATCCGGTCGCTGAGCGTGCCCATGAACGGCACGCTGGCCAGCCCGACGACGCCAAGGGTCGCGATGACGTAGCCCGCCGTGACGACCGAGAAGCCGCGGACGTCGGTGAAGTAGATGAGCAGGAACGGCAGCGTGAACCCGGTGCCCAGCGCGGAGAGGGTGTTGCCGACGACGAGCCGGCGCACCTCACGCGAGAGCGGGTCCTGGGTCATGGGACGAGTCTGGCGCGGGGGTGTGACGGAAACGAGCGGATTGCTGGGGCGTTCGCCCGGAGCGAACAGGCGGACCAGCTAGTTGTGCGTGGGGTCGTCGGGGAACGTCGAGAACAGCGGCAGCCGGCCGGGCTGGCGGCGCAGCACCGCCCGCCACAGCCCGCCCGGCGACGACGTGAACGGGTCGCCCGGCAGCGCGTCGACGACGAACCACCCGCCCGCCTCGACCTCGTCGTCGAGCTGGCCGCCGCCCCAGCCCGCGTAGCCGGCGAAGACGCGGACGTACGCCACGAGGTGCGTGAGCCGTTCGGGGTCGGTGTCGAGGTCGACGACCCCGACGGTGGGGCTGACGACCTGGATCGCCTCGGACGTGGCGCCGGGGCGGCAGGAGCCGAGGCAGATCGCCGCGCTCTCGTCGACGGGCCCGCCGACGAAGACGAGCGGCGGGTCGGACGACATGCCCTGCCAGGTCGGGAGGACCTCGTGCAGCGGCGTGCCGGAGGGGCGGTTGAGGACGAGGCCGAGCGCGCCGTCGCCGTCGTGTTCGAGCACGAGGACCACGGTCCGGTCGAAGTTGGGGTCGCGCAGCCCGGGCGTGGAGACGAGCAGGCGCCCGCGCAGCGACGTATCGGTCACACGGAGACGCTACCCGCCCGCGCGGCGCCGCCTCCCAGAGCAGGGTCAACGGTCCCGCCGAAAACCACCCGTTGGAGCCATAGCGGGCGTAACCGGGCGTCCCGCATGCTGGCTCACACCACCACAGACCGGAGAACGCGCCACACGATGACGCAAGCCGCCCGTGCCCTGGAGTACGTCCAGCTCGCCGTGTTCGTCCTCGTCGCGGTGATCGCCGCCGCGCGGTGGATCGCCCGCCGCGGCGCGACGCGCGCGTGGCTGGCCGCGACGTTCGGCCTGCTCGGCATGGTCCTCATCGCCGGCGAGGTCATGCCGGACGAGCCGGAGGGCATCGCCGGGGACATCGCGGTCAAGGCGCTCGTGGCGCTGCTGGTGCTGTTCCCGTACTTCCTCTACCGGTTCATGGCGTCGTTCGAACGCCCTCCCGCCTGGCTGGAGCGCACGGCCACCGCGGCGACGGTGGGCATGCTGGTGTTCACGGCGTTCCTCCCGCACCTGCCGGGCCCGGACGAGCCGCAGCCCGCGGTGCTGAGCGTGTACATCTTCGCGTTGCTCGCGCAGTGGACCGTGCTGGTCGGCGCCGTCAGCGTGCGGCTGTGGCGTGCCGGTCACGGCCAGCCGACGGTGGCGCGGCGGCGGATGCGGCTGCTGGGCGCGGGTGCGGCGGCGCTGGCGTTCGTGCTGATCGTCGCCCTGGTGGCGCCGGACGGCGACGAGGTGACGGCGACGACGATCGTCACCGAGTGCATCGCGATCGTGAGCGCGCTGCTGTTCGTGTGCGGGTTCGCGCCGCCGCGGTCGCTGCTGCGCTCGTGGCGGGCCCGCGACCTCGAAGCGGTCCAGGGCGCCCTGGTGGAGCTGGCGCAGGCCACGTCGCCGCAGGAGGTCGTCGAGGAGCTGCTGCCGCGGGTCGTACGGCTCGTCGGCGCGCAGGGCGCCGCGATCTACCGGACCGACGGCGCGCTGCTCGGCCGCGTGGGCGAGACCCGCGAAGACCCGGCAGGCGAGGGCGTCGCCGTCATCCCCGGCGTCACGCAGCACGCGCCCGACCAGCTCAGCCTCGAGGTCCCCGGCGGGCGCCTCGAACTCACCACGAACGCGTACACGCCGTACTTCGGCCGCGAGGAGCTGGACCTGCTGCGCACCATCGGCGCGCTCGTCCACGTCACCCTCGAACGTACCCACGCGCACGTCCGCGAGGTCGCCGCCCGCGAGGCGCTCGACGAGGCGCAGCGGATCGCGCACCTCGGGAGCTGGCGCGTCGACCTGGCCACGGGCCACGTCGACGCGTCGGACGAGATGTACCGGCTGTACGGCCTGGAGCCGCAGTCGATGCCGCTGACCCGCGAGGTGATGCGGGGCATGGTGCACCCCGACGACGTCGCCGCGAACCTCGTCCCGCCGCACGTCATCGCCGAGGGCGGTGACTTCGCGATGGAGTACCGGGTGCCGCAGCCGGACGGCAGCGTCCGGTGGATCGCCGCGCGCGGCAGCGCCATCCAGGACGACAGCGGCGCGGTCGTCGCGCTGCTCGGCACCTGCCAGGACGTGACCGAGGCGCGCCGCCTGGAGCAGATGCGCCAGGAGTTCGTCGCGAACGCCGCGCACGAGCTGCGGACGCCGTTGACTACGGTGTCAGCCATGGCCTCCCTCCTCGCCACCCAGCGCGACCGGCTCAGCGACACGGAGCTGCAGCGCGCGTTCGACGCCCTCGGCCGTCAGGGGCAGCGGGCGCGGACCCTCGTCAGCAGCCTGCTCGACCTGTCCCGGCTCGAAGCCGGCCGCGTGCCCGTCCAGCTCGCCCCGACCGAGGTCGCGCAGGTCGTCGCGCGCGCGCTCGAGACGGCGCCGCCCCCGGTGTCCGCGAACGTCGCCGTCGACGTCGCCCCCGGTGTGCTCGCCGTGGCCGACCCGGACAGGCTCGAGGAGATCCTCGTCAACCTGCTCTCCAACGCGTACCGCTACGGGGGCCCCTCCGTCCGGGTCAGCGCGTCGAACGGGGATGGCTCCGTCCGCGTCGCCGTCACCGACGACGGCAACGGCGTGCCCGGCGACTTCGTACGCGAGTTGTTCGAGCCGTTCAGCAGGGCCGGCGCGGTGACCGGCACGCCGGGCTCCGGACTCGGCCTCGCCATCTCGCACCGGCTGGCCAGGGCGCTCGGGGGCGAGCTCACGTACGACCACGACGAGGCTGGGGGAGCGCGGTTCACGGTGACGCTGCGGGCCGCGCGGTGACCACCGTCCTGGTCGTCGACGACGAGCCCGACATCGCGCTCATCTGCCGTCTCGCGCTGACCCTCGCCGGCTACGAGGTCGAGGAGCGCGGCAGCGGCAAGGACGCGCTGGAGTACCTCGCCGACGTGACGCCCGACGTCGTGCTGCTCGACCTGCGGCTGCCCGACCTGTCCGGCTGGGAGGTACTCGACCGGCTGCGCGACAGCGGCCGGCTCAGCGCCCTCAACGTCATCCTCTTCTCCGCCCACTCCAGCGCCGCGCAGGACGCCGTCAACGCCGGCTGCGTGAGCTTCATCTCCAAGCCGTTCACCCCGGACGACCTCGTCGCGCACGTCGCGGCGGCGGCGGCCAGGAAGGTGTAACCGGGAGGAATCGGACGCGCGGCGTCGAACGCCCGCTCCGACGCCGGGTCCTCCGGCGCGTTCCCCCTCGCAAGGAGTACGGCATGAAGCGAGTTCTCTGCGGCCTGCTGCTCGGCGCCGCCGCCCTCACGACGACGCCGGCGTCCGCGGTCGAAGGCGTCCGGGTCGACCCCGCCGTCTACACCGACCCGAACGGCCGCGTGGGCGTGGGGTTCCGCTACAGCACCGACGGCGGCAAGACCTACGCGCCCGGCGGCGCCGCGTACGTCACGCCCTCGACGCCCGACGCCTGCGTGGGCTTCAGCTTCCAGATCCCGCAGTGCGCGAGCGACCACTACCCGGGGCCGATCAACTAGACGTGGGCGCGGCCGCCGGCCTCGGCGAGCGCATGCGCGACCGTACGGAGGTCGGCGGCCGCCACGTCCCGGGGACGCGGGGGAGCATCTCCTCCCAGAGCGCGAGGTTGGACCCGCGAAGCTGGAGCAGGCCCTCGGGCCTGGCGAGGAACATCAGGTGCAGGTGCGCCCCGCCGTCGCCCCACTTGTAGACGTGCATCCGGCCGATGCCGCCGAGCGCGTCCACGGCGCGGTCGATGCGCACCGTCAGCACGCCCAGCTCGGCCGCGTGGCGTTCGTCGAGGTCGCCGAGGTCGAGGTGCGCCCGCGGCATCAGGGCCGCGCCGAACGGCAGCCCGAGCGGCTCCCCGAACGCCGACAAGACCCAGCGCTCGTCGCTCCACACGACGTTCTTCTCGGGGTCCTCGCACCGCCGGCACGTCGCCCCGCCCTCGCCGCCGCGCGGCGGCTCGGGAACGACGGGCGGCTGCAGCGGCCGCGTCCGCAGCGAGTCGAGCTCGAACGGGAAGATGTCCCACTCGGACTGCGGAGGCGTCGGCAGCCGCCCCTCCTCGTCGGCGTGGGCCAGCGCGCGGGCGTAGAACTCGTCAGGGGAGTACGGCACCGCGCGACTGTAGGGGAAGCCGCCGCACCCGCGGGTCGCCGAACGTGATCTTGGCAATGTTCGGGTCTGCCGGTGCCCTGAACATTGCCAAGACCACGACGGCCGAAGCGGCGTCAGACGACCTCGGGTGCCTCGGGTGCCTCGGCCGCCGCGAAGGCAGACGTGGACGGGTCGACCCCGCCTGCCGAACGTCACCCTCTAGGCTCGCCGCGTGATCGACGTCCCGCGCGCCCGCTTCGAGGAGCTGGTCTCCGAGGCGCTCGACGACATCCCGCCGGACCTCACGAAGCTCATGGACAACGTCGTCGTGCTGGTCGAGGACGACCCCGAGGAGGAGGGGCTGCTCGGGCTGTACGAGGGGTTGCCGCTGACCGAGCGCGGCGACACGTACGGCGGCTTCATGCCGGACCGGATCTTCGTCTACCGCAACCCGATCTGCGCGATCTGCGACGACGAGGAGGACGTCATGGACGAGGTCTACACGACGGTCGTGCACGAGATCGCGCACCACTTCGGCATCGACGACGACCGGCTGGACGAGCTCGGCTGGTGCTGACTACGCCTCGTGGCCTGGCTCGAGGTCGCGGACGTGCTCGAACCGCAGCAGCGCGGTGTCGTCGCCCGGGGCCGCCCCTTCGAACGGCTCGAGCAGCAGCGCCGTGTGGTCGCCGACGACGTGGCGTTCGAGGACGCGGCCCGCGAACCACCCGGCACAGTCGTCGAGCACCGGTACGCCGCCAGGCCCCTCCGACCACGCGCAGCGCGCCAGCTTGTCGACCTCGTCGCCCGTCTCCCCGCCGAACAGCGCCGCGACGTCGTACTGCTCCTGGCGCAGCACGTGGACGACCAGCGTCTCGGCGCTCGCCGCCACGCGGTGCGTGTGGTTCTTGTCGGAGAGGCAGACGAGGAAGCGTGCCGGGTCGATGGAGCACTGCGTCGCGAACCCGACGAGGCAGCCGGCGCGGCGCTCCCCGTCGTACGTCGTCACGACGAACATCGGATAGTCGAGCCGGCTCACCAGGTCGTCGAAGGCGCTCACGCCGAACGCCCTACCCGGCGCCGGGCGGGAGAACGCACCGCCCGGCGCCGTACGACGTCAGCAGGCGACGTGCTCCGCGAGCACCCAGCCGTCGTCCCACCACGACTCGCCGCTGTGCCCGAAGTACCAGAGGCGGCTGGGGTTGTTGTTGTCGTAGCCGATGCCGTGCACCCGGAACTGGTACCAGGCGTGGACCGTCCGCTCGTACGTCACGCCGGGCGCGTCGCGGAACTGGTGCGCGTTCGAGATCAGCAGGCACAGCGGCCCGGTCGTCCCGTCAGCCTGGCCGGCGCCTGGGCCGCGACGATCGAGCCGGCGCAGGCCACCGCGGCGACCACCGCGCGCAGCCAGGTTCGTCCTCGTGTCATGTCCTTCTCCCCGTTGTCTCCTGGCGAACGGCCGCCCGCCAGGAGGGGAACCGTACGAGCGCGCGGCGCCCGGTCGTCGCGAAATCCGCGACATTGCGCAGATGTGATGATCCGGGTTAGCCCCCATCACCTCACGCCACGTCGCGGCTCGTGAACGTCGCCGCGGCCGCCGCCAGCAACGCGCCCGCCACCGCGCACAGCATCAGCGCACCCGCCCACGCGGGCAGCAGGTCGCCGGGCGGGTCCGCGACACCGAGCAGCGAGTCGACCGCGCCGCCGGGCAGCCAGCGGAACAGCCACGGCCTCCGCAGCACCACCGGTACGACGCCTTCCGCGATGCCCACCCACGCGAGTGCCAGCGCGACCGCCGCCGTCTGGTCGCGCAGTGCCAGCCCGAGGCCGACGCCGGCGAGACCGTAGAGGACGGCGGCGACGGCGACGCCGCCCGCCGTCAGCGCGACGTCGGCGACCGACGCGGTCGACGGGAGGTCGTGGGCGCGGACGTACGCCGTCCCGATCGACAGCGCCACGACCTCCACGACGAACGTCGTGACCAGCGCGACGATCGCGACCGCGCAAGCCTTGGCGCGCAGCAGGTCGCGCCGCTTGGGTGTCACGAGCAACGTCGCCGCGATGGTGCCGTGGCGGAACTCCCCGGCCGTCGCCAGCGCGCCCATGAGCAGCATCGCGATCGCGACCTGGAAGCCGGGCCCGCGCGCCACGTCGACGAGCAGCGAAGGGTCGAGCTCGCGGGCGCGGCCACCGCTGTCGAGCGCGAGCACCGGCCCGAACGCCAGCACCGCGAACGCCACCGCCACGGCCGGCGCGGCCATCAGCGTGCGGGTCGAACGGATCTTGCGCAGCTCCGCGCGGACGGCGTTCACCGCGGGCTCCCTTCCTGGGACGTGAGGGCGAAGAAGACCTCTTCGAGCGAACGCTCCGCCGCGCGCAGCTCGTACACGACGGCGCCGGACTCGGCGATGGCGCGGCCGACCTGCTCGGGCGTCGCGCCGCGCACCTCGACGCCGCTGTCCACGGTCGTGAACGAGAGCCCGTGCCGGGTCAGTGCCTCGGCGAGCGCGGCGACGTCGGGCGTACGGACGTGCAGCGCGTCGGCGCTCGGCAGGTCGGCGACGCGGGTGTGGGTGACGAGGCGGCCGCGTTCGACGATGACGACGTCGTCCACGGTCTGCGCGACCTCGGCGAGCTGGTGGCTCGACACGAGGACGGTGCGGCCCTCGTCGCGGAACGACCGCAGCGTCGTACGCAGCCACGCCACGCCGTCGGGGTCGAGGCCGTTGGCGGGCTCGTCGAGGACGAGGACGGCGGGGTCGCCGAGCAGCGCGGCGGCGAGCGCGAGTCGCTGCCGCATGCCGAGCGAGTACCCGCCGACGCGACGGCCCGCGGCGTCGGCGAGCCCCACGAGCCCGAGCACCTCGTCCACGCGCCGGTCGCCGATGCCGGCAGCCAGCGCGAGCGTCCGCAGGTGCTCGCGGGCACGGCGTCCAGGGTGGAACCGCGCGTCCAGCACGGCCCCCACCGACCGTGCCGGGTCGGCCATGTCCACGAGCCGGCGACCGCCGAACGTCGCCGTCCCCGACGTCGGCGCGGCCAGCCCGAGCAGGCAGCGCAGGGTCGTCGTCTTGCCGGCGCCGTTGCGGCCGAGGAAGCCGGTGATCGTGCCCTCGGCGAGCGTGAAGCTCAGCTCGTCCACGGCGACCACCGCGCCGAAGCGCTTGGTCAGCCGGTCCACCGTGATGGCGGTCATCGTTGCTCCTTCCTTCGCGGACGACGCTAGGAGCGCGCACCCGCGCCGGTCGTCGGCCGCGGCGCTCGACTCGGCTACGTCAGCGGGTGGACACCGTGTACGCCGCCAGGTGGATGCCGCGGTGCGGGGAGCGGCAGTACGGTCGCCGCCATGAGCAGGCGCGACGCGGTGACGGACGCGCTGCTGGCATTCGCGCTGACGCTGCTCACCGTGCTGCTGCTCGCGGGGTTCCCCGGGCTGCCGTGGCTCGCGTACGCGCTCGCGCTGCCGCACAGCGCGGCGCTCGCGCTGCGCCGCCGCACGCCCGTCCCGGCCGTGGGCCTGGGTGTCGCGACCGGGCTGACGTACCTCGTCGTCGGGTACCCCATGGTCGGACTCGGCGTGACCGGCCTCGTGTGGGCGTACACGATCGGCCTGCTCTGGCGACCGCCGCGCTCACTCGTCGTCCATGGCGTCGTGTTGAGCGGCGTCGCGGCGACGATGCTCGCCGGCAGCCAGGGCGACTCGCAGACGCTCGTCGGCAACCTCGTCGTGCTGTCGGCGGCGTACCTGCTGGGCGACTCCGCGCGCCGCCGACGTGACGTCCTCGCGCTGCACCGCGACCGCGCCGACCAGCTCGAACGCACCCAGGCCGAGGTCGCGCGCCGCGCCGTCGCCGAGGAGCGGCTGCGCATCGCACGCGAGCTGCACGACGTCGTCGCGCACAGCATGAGCGTCGTCGCGGTGCAGGCGGGCACGGGACGCCTCGTCATCGACTCCGAGCCGGCGCGGGCGCGCGAGGCGCTCGCCGTCATCGAACGCACCTCCCGCGACGCCCTCGACGAGATGCGCAGGCTGCTCGGGGTGCTGCGCGACGACGCCGACGGCGGAGCGGGGCGGACGCCGGCCCCTGGGCTCGCCGCCCTGGACGAGCTCGTGGCGCGCACGGTCGCGAGCGGCGTGCCGGTGTCCGTACGGATCGAGGGCGAGCGGCGCCCGCTGCCGACGGGGCTGGAGCTGGCGGCGTACCGCATCGTCCAGGAGGCGCTCACCAACGTCGCGCGTCACGCGCCGGGAGCCGCCGCGACGGTGGTGCTGACGTACGACGCCGACACCCTGGGCGTCGAGGTGACCAACACGCCCAGCGCGTCGCGGCCCGCCACCGACGGCGCCGGCCTCGGACTGATCGGCATGCGCGAGCGCGCCACGCTCTACGGTGGCGACGTGACGGCGGAGCCGGTGCCGGACGGCGGGTTCGTGGTGCGGACGACGCTGCGGGGCGAGCGGTGATCCGCGTCGCGATCGCCGACGACCAGCCGCTGGTGCGGACGGGGTTCGCGACGATGGTGTCGTACGCGGAGGACCTCGAGGTCGTCGGCGAGGCCGCGAACGGCGCCGAGGCCGTCGACCTCGCCCTCCGCGCGCTGCCCGACGTGCTGCTCATGGACGTCCGTATGCCGGTGGTCGACGGCATCGAGGCGACGTCGCGCATCGCCGCCGACCCCGCGACCTCGGGGGTGAAGGTCGTGATGCTGACGACGTTCGACGTGGACGACCACGTCTACGCGGCGCTGCGCGCGGGCGCGAGCGGCTTCCTGCTCAAGGACGTGGCGCCGGAGGAGCTGTTCAACGCCATCCGCGTCGTCGCCGCGGGCGACGCGCTGCTCGCGCCGGCGGTGACGCGACGGCTCATCGACGAGTTCGCCGCGCGGCCCGCGTCGCGCATGCCGGCGGACACGCTGGCGCCGCTGACCGACCGCGAACGCGAGGTGCTCGCGCTGGTCGGCCGCGGCCTCACCAACGACGAGATCGGCCGCGAGCTGTACATGAGCCCGGCCACCGCCAAGACGCACGTCGGCCGCGCGATGACGAAGCTCGGCGCGCGCGACCGCGTGCAGCTCGTCGTGCTGGCGTACGAGACCGGTCTGCTGACCCCGGGCGCCTAGAGGACCGGCGCGGCGTCGACGTAGTAGTAGCCCTCGACGTACGGCCCCGACGAGTCCGGCGTGTACGGCGGGCAGTCCCACACCCGGCCGCCGAGCAGGAAGAGGTCGCCCTCGGCGTTCGCGTAGACCGGGTCCGACGGGTAGAAGAACGGGTGCAGCGTGGCGAACACCGGGCACACGATCGGGTCGATCACCGCCTGCTTGGCGGTGGTGTTGACGCTGGGCATGATCCGGCTCATGCGCTCGCACGACACGGACCTGTTGGTGGTCCACGCGTCGGCGTTGCCGTCCCAGTAGAACGTCGAGATCCCGTCGTGGAACTGGGAGCACAGGTACACGGGCTCGCCGCGCGGCACGATGAGCGACGCGACACCGCGCAGCATCGTGACCCCGCCTGTCCCGGTGGCGTCGAGGCTCGCGCCGTGGACCACGCTCGCGTCGTGGGTGCTCCCGGTGACCTTGATCGTGCAGGTCAGCGTGCCGTTCTGCCGGATCGGACCGCCCCAGAGGGCACCCGTCTGCGCGTCGGGCGGCGACTCCGGTAGACGGTCGCTGAACGTGGCCGCGGTGCAGCCGCGGTCGACGGCGTTCGGCGGGTACGCGCTCGCGGCGGGCACGAACGTCAGGGCGAGACCGGCGGTGAGGGAAGCGACGGCGAGACGGCGCACGGGGTCCTCCTGGGGTAGGGGCGCAGACCGTACAGAGACATCCGCCGTCCTGGACAGCGGGAAAGCCGTCAACGACGCAAACCGGCCTACCCCCTGAGCCCTCCATAGGATCGGGCGATGGGCGGCGACGGGATGACGGTGGCGCTGCTCGTCGGCGCGGCTGTCGTCGTCGCCGCGGTGACCGCCGTACGCCTGTCCAGCAGGCTCGGGCTGCCGACGCTGCTCGTGTACCTCGCGCTCGGCGTGCTGCTCGGCGAGGCGGGCGTCGGGGTGGAGTTCGAGGACGCGGGGCTCGCGCACGACCTCGGCTTCCTCGCGCTCGTGATCATCCTCGTCGACGGCGGTCTCACGACGACGTGGGAGGACCTCCGGCGCGCGTTGCCGAAGGCCGGCTCGCTGTCCTCGCTGGGGATCGCCGTGTCGGTGGCGGTCGTGGCGACGTTCGCGCGCTTCGTCCTCGGGTGGGACTGGACGCTCGCGCTGCTCCTCGGCGCGGTGCTCGCGCCGACCGACGCGGCGGCGGTGTTCGCGACGCTGCGCGGGATGCCGGTCAAGGAGCGGCTGGTCCGCGTCCTCGAGGCCGAGTCGGGCACCAACGACCCCCTCGCCGTCATCCTCGTCGTCGGCCTCGCGAGCGGCTGGCACGGCGGCGGCGGGCTCGTCGCCGCCGAGATCCTGTACGAAGTGTGCGCAGGGCTCGCCGGAGGCCTCGCCCTCGGCTACGCGGGCCGGGCGTACCTCGGCCGCGTCGCGCTGCCCGCGTCGGGGCTCTACCCGCTGGCCGTGCTGGCGTTCGCGGCGATCGCGTACGCCGGCACGGACCTGCTGGGCGGCAGCGGGTTCGTTGCCGTCTACGTCGCCGCCGTCGTCCTCGGCAACAGCGCGCTGCGGCACCGCGCGGCCACCCTCGGCTTCGCCGAGGGGCTGGCGTGGCTCGCGCAGATCGGGCTGTTCGTCATGCTCGGGCTGCTCGCCTCACCCGACCGCCTCGCGTCCGCCGTGCTGCCCGCGCTCGCCGTCGGGCTGGTGCTCACGCTGCTCGCGCGGCCGCTGTCGGTGCTCGTGGCGATGGCGCCGTTCCGTACGCCGTGGCGCGAGCAGGCGTTCCTGTCGTGGGCGGGGCTGCGCGGCGCCGTACCCATCGTCCTCACCACCGTGCCGCTGGAGGAGGGGACGTCCGGGGCGGTCGAGCTGTTCGACATCGTGTTCGTGCTGGTCGTGCTGTTCACGCTGGTGCAGGCTCCGACGCTCGGCCTGGCCGGCAGATGGCTGCGCGTCACCGAGGCGCCGCGGCCGCGCGACCTGCGGCTGGAGGCGGCGCCGCTCGGCGCGCTGGACGCCGACATGCTGCACCTCGCCATCGGCCCGGCGTCGATGCTCAACGGCGCCGAGGTCTGGGAGCTGCGGCTGCCGCCGAAGACCGCCGTCACGCTGGTCGTACGGGACGGCGAGTCGTTCGTGCCCGACCGGTGGACGCGCCTGCGGCACGGCGACGAGCTGCTCATCGTCGTGCCGCACGGCGAACGTACGGCGGTCGAACGCCGCATCCGCGACGTCAGCGGCGGCGGCACCCTGGCGGGGTGGGGTCAGCGCGCCGCGGGCAGGTCGACGTAGCCCACCAGCACCGAGTCGGGCTGCGCCGAGTCGTATGGCGGGCAGTCGTACACCTTGCCGCCGAGCACGTAGAGGTCGCCCTGCGGGTCCGGGTAGACCGGGTCGGTGGGGTAGAGGTACGGGCTCAGCGCCGCGAGGACCGGGCAGAGCACCGGGTCGACGACGGTGCGCGCGAGGGTGCCGGTGTCGGCGCCGATCGGGCCGGTGGCCTCGCAGCGGACCGCCGAGCTGGTGGTCCAGCGGTCGAGGTCGCCGTCCCAGTAGTACGTCACGCCGAGGGAGTCGGTGAACTGGGAGCAGAGGTAGGCAGCCTGGCCGGGCGGTGCGAGGAAGGCGCTCGCTCCCGGGCTCAGCGCCGTCACGCCGTTTGTGCCCGTCACGCTCCGCGAGACGCCGTTGACGTACGCGCCGTTGTGCGTCGCGACGTCCACCTTGACCGTGCAGGTCAGGGTGCCGTTCTGCCGGATCGGCCCGCCCCACATCAGGCCGGTCCTCGAGCTCGGCGGCGCCTCGGGGGAGACGTCGGCAAGGATCACGACGCTGCAGCCGCGGTCGGCGGCGTTCGGCGGGACAGCGGCGGCGGGGGCCGCGAGCGCGGCCGCGGTGACGATGGCGAGTAGAGCGAGTCGTCGCACGACGTACCTCCTGTGCCGGGGAGAGGCCGGAGAACGTACTGAGCGGTGCTCGGCGAGACCAGGGCGAAAGCCGTCAACGACGCAAACCGTTGCCACCAGGGGCCTGCGCCGGTACGGTGCCCGCGCCCCCGACCACCCCTCGCAAGGAGCCCCGTGCGCCCCTACCTCCTCGCGGCCGCCGTCGCGCTGACCGCCGCCACCGCAAGCCCCGCCACCGCCGCCGGCACCTGCGCCGCCGAGGCGGACATCCCGACGACGGCGGGCGCCCACGCCTTCGGGTCCGGTCGTTTCGTGTGCACGCTGCCGTCGTCCGGGATGACCGTGACCGTCTGCCTCGAGTCGCTGCACCCGGCCGGCGCCGTCGGCTGGCACACCGAGACCTGCGCGACCGGGACGCGCAGCATCGCCACCGTCGTCTCCGCGGACACCGCGGCGTGCATCCAGGACGGGCTCGCGCTGGTCCGTACGGTCGCGTTCGGCAGCAACGCCGAGGGCGCCTACGCGTACGCCGCCAGCGCGCCGACGGTCGCCCCCGGCGTCGGGTCGTGCGGGCCGTGACCCGCCGCCTGCTCGCCGTCGCGATGAGCGCGGCCGCACTGCTCCCCACGACGGCGGAGGCGGCACCTGGCTGCGTCGCCACCGCCCAGCGGCCGACGTGGCAGCACAACTTCGGCGCCACCGCCGCGGGCTCGTACACGTGCGACTCGCCGCGCGCGCTGCTCGGCATCGAGGTCTGCCTGGAGTCGCTGGGGCAGACCGGCTTCGCCGCCGTCATGTGCGAGACCGTCGAGGCCGGCGGCGTCGCGTCGCTGAGCGCGGAGGCGTATGGCTGCCGCAACGGGCTCTGGCTGATCCGGACGGTCACCACCGGCTGGTCCAGCGCGGGCGACGCCGGCCGCGCCGTCAGCGCGCCGGTGCCGTACTTCTGCACCGAGCTCTAGCGCGGCCAGACCCGGCGGACGCCCTCGCTCACGGCCATCGAGCCGTACGTCACGGTCTTCTTCACCAGGCCCTCGCGCCGGTACGGCGCCACGACGACGAGCGCGTGCGGGCCGCCGTCGCGGTGCTCGGCCTCCACGCGGACGGCGTCGCCGCCGGCGACCCGGACGTCCGGAGCGCGCGCCCCTGCCGCGGGCCTGGGCCACCGCACGAGGCGGGGCGCGGCGCTCCGGACGCCGTTCGTTCAGGAGCCCGCGCTGCCGAACGCGAGGCGCCGGGGCCGAAGCCGGCGCGCGCGCGAGACGCGGGCGGTCGTCGTAGCGGGGCTACGACTCGAGGAGGTCCTTGACGGTGCAGACGATCTCTGGTGTGAGGTAACCGCCCGCGCAGGGGCCCGCGCTGGCGGGGGACGCGGTCAGCACGATCGACGCGGCAGCGGCCGCGGCGAACGCGAGTCCGGCGATGCGCTTCGTCAATGGAATCACCCCCACTCCGTCGCCGAGGATGACCAGGCGTTCCTGGCGACACGGAACGCCGCCGCGCGGGTGGCGCGCGGGCCGATGGGGGCTGGTGGTGCGGGGCAGGACTTCGCGATCGACCGGGCGTGCCCCTGCGCCCGCCGCGCGACTGCCTCCGGCGGACCTGCGCCGACGGTGGGCAGTCCGCGCGGACGCGCGTAGGGTGTCGCTCCACTACGCGGAACGGGGGTTCGGCCATGGGTATCGGCGTCGTCGCCGGCGATCGGCTCAAGATGGTGGTCGTCGCGCGCTTTCATCTGTCGCCCTCGGAGTGGGCGCAGTGGAAGCGCGCGTTCTCGAAGTTCAGCGAGCAGCTCTACGACGCGACGCAGGGCCAGCTCCAGATCGGCGACGTCTACTTCGCCGACGACAACAACGGCAGCGCGTCGGCGGACGTGCTGCTCTACGCGTCGGGCGACCCGTCGTTCAGCCAGGGGCGGTTCGGCACGGCGACCGGCAAGTTCCACCTCATGCCGTACGTCAAGAAGCAGGTCCTCACGTTCATGCACGAGCTGGGGCACAACCTGTGGGGCCTCGGCGAGGAGTACGCCAGGGCGCAGACGTTCCACCCGATCGACACGTCGAGCCCCGCGCCGGACAAGAAGACGATCCCGATCTCCCCGTCGAGCCTCACGACCGACCAGCTCGTCACCGAGCAGGCGAGCGCGCTGCTCGTCATCGGCGGGCAGATCGAGCGCCACACGGTCGTCGCGAACACGTCGACGTCGATCACGGTCGACACGGACTTCAGCGTCCTGCCGACCGACGCGGACGAGGACACGGTGTTCCTCCAGCGCCCCGCCGAGTGCGCGACGGCGGCGGGCGCGAACTTCTGCATCATGGAGAAGAGCCGCAGCGCGGCCGGCGAGCTGGCGCCCGACGGCACGTGGACGCCCGCGGCCAACCCGGTCACGGAGTTCTGCACGGACACCAACCACGACCCGGACCTGGACACCCATCAGGAGACGTCCAACCACGACTCCTGCTGGGAGACGATCGTCACCGAGCCGGGGTTCACGAGCTTCACGCTCCCGGACCCCGCCGCGGCGGGGCCGGCCACCGGATCGGCGCCGGTGAACTTCTTCGTGCTGGACCCGGACCCGCGGTTCGCGATCGTGCTGGACCGTTCCGGCTCGATGGCCGACGGCACCAAGCTGCCGGACGCCAAGCACGGCGCCCACTACTGGGTCGAGTTCTGCGCCGCGGCCGGCGATCGCCTGACGGTGGTGTGGTACGACCACGAGCAGGCGTTGCTGCTGCCGCTCACCGAGGTCGACACCCTCACCGCCAACCAGCGCCAGCAGCTCACCCAGGACATCGACGCCCTCACGCCGCGCGGCTCGACCGGCATCCGCGACGCGCTGCTCGCGGCGTTGGCCGAGGTCTCGTCGCCTCCGACCAGGGCCGCCACGCAGGTCGCGGTCCTGCTCACCGACGGCATCCACAACACGCCGTGGCTGTCGCAGGCGCAGGAGGCGATCCCGCCGCTGCGCGAGAACGGCCTGCGCGTCTACGCGCTCGGGGTCGGCTCGCCGAACGAGGTGGACATGCCGACGCTCGACGCGATCGCCACCGGCACCGGCGGGCGCAGCTACGCGGTCGGCACCAACCAGCCGAACGCGATCGAGACGGCGCTGGTCGAGATCAACGCCGAGGTGCGCGGCGGGATCATCGCGAGCATCCCGGCGACGCTGCCCGACGCCCGTAACGCACCCGCGGACAAGCGCTGGGCGGTCGCCGCGCGCGAAGGCGAGCGGCCGCCGTTCAAGGCGGTCGCCAAGGCGTTCGGGATCGAGATCGTCGACGGCGAGGTCCGGATCGAGCGCGAGGACCGCGTCCTGGCCGTCCGGGTGTTCGTCGAGGAGCGCGCCGACCGCGCGTCGTTCACGCTCCTCCACCCGGAGGGGGAGAGCCCGTGGCTGTACCTCGTCGACCCGTCCGGCACACCGGTCGAGATCGGCGAGCCCGGCCACACGCACGTCCAGAGCGACTCGCCGCACGAGTTCTCGCTCGTCGACGGGCCGAAGGCCGGCTGGTGGACCGTCCTCGTCGTGCGGCCCAGCGGCGGCTCCGGCTACACCGTCCGCGTCGTCGGCGGGATCGAGCACAAGGGCCTCGACGTCGTCGCCACCGCGCGGGCGTCGGGCGAGGACGGCGACGTGATCGACGTCGTGGCCGGCGCGTCGTACGGCCTGCCGCTGACCGCGCTGCGCGTACGGTGCCAGCTCACGGCGCCGTCGGGGCGCACCGTCGGGTTCGTGCTGGACGACAGGGACGACACGGGTGAGCGCACCGGCACGTACCGCGGGTCGTTCCGGGCCGACGAGGTGGGCCTGTACCGCGGCACCGTCCGGATCGAGGGCACCACGGTGAGCAGGCACGCCATGGCGCTGACCCGGGTGCTGCACCTGGAGGACGGCGCCGAGCAGCTCGACGTGACCGCCGACGTGCCGCCGTTCCGCCGGGTGGTGCCGGTGCAGGTGCTCGTACGGAAGCAGGGCAGCGTTTTCGAACCCGACCGCCGCGAGGAGAAGTGGGTCGAGCGGCCGCGCCGCGAGTGGACGCGACCGACAGCGCTGCGTTCCGCACCGCTTCGGCCGCGCTCCCAGACGGCACGCCGTCCAGCGAAAGATCGAGGCTAGGCTGCGCTGACCATGACCACGAGGGAGGACCATGCCTGACGACACCGTCACCGAGCCCGTACTGCGCGCGCTCCGCCGCCCGGCGCCGACGACCCGCGTCGAGGGACGCGCGCTCGCCAGTACCCGGTACGAGATCAACGTTCTCGTCGATGACCGCATCCTCGTCGTGCCGATCGACACGATCGTCGCGTCGGAGGTGCGCGACCGCGACGACCCGACCCTCGTCTCGCTCACCGTCGCTGACCCGTGGCGCATCACCCGCGCCGACGGCGTGGCGAAGCCCGACCCGAACTGGGACCCGCCGACCCTCGGCGGCATCCGGCCGCGACCCGGTCCCGGCCCGGACCCGATGCCTGAGGTCCACGTCCAGTTCGTCGGCGCGGACGGCTACCTGTACCAGATCCCGTCCGAGCGGCTCCGCGACTTCCTGGTGGAGGACGAGCGCGTCTGGCCGCTGCCGATGTCGACGGTGGCCGACGGCGAGGACGGCGGGTCGCGACCGACCTGCGAGGACACCAAGGACACCGGCATGATGGGGTGCGCGCGGTAGCCGGAGCGGGACGGGTCACGACTCACGGCGCCCCGACCTCGTACGCGCCCCACCCGTGCGTCGTCGTCGGCGCGCCGCACGCCACTCCGGGCGACGCCGAGCGTGCGCGCGCGCTGCTCGACCGGTACGCACCGCCGTTCGATCGGCCGTGGTCGCGGTTGGCCGGGCTCGGTCCGGGCGGCACCTTCGTGTACGCCGCGTGGCCGAGCCCCGCCGCAGAGGCATTCGGGGTGCTTCTCGCCGACGTCCTCGACGGCGCGGCCGAGCCGCCGGACCACCAGTTCGCAGACATCGGGCGGCACTGGGTCGTCGAGCACGAGGTCTGGGCGTCGTTCGCGCCGATGGTCACCGGCCTGACAGGGCGCGGCGTCCACGCCGAGGTGTCGTGGCTCGACGACGGGCCGCTGATCGCGCTGTGCGCCGACGGCGCCGTGCTGCACGTCTACAACGGCGTCTGGAGCAGCGACTCGACGCTCGCCGTGATGCTGGCGTCCGACAAGTGGAAGACACGGGAGTTCCTCGGACGTCTGAACGTCCCCGTCGCCGAGGGCAGGCAGCCGCCGCTGCCCGCCCTGCTCGGCGCCGCCGCCGGTGAGCTCGGGTACCCGGTCGCGCTGAAGTGGCGGTACGGCTCGAACTCCGTCGGTCTGGCACCGCTGGTGTCGGGCCCGGCGGAACTCGCCGACTGCCTCGACCTCCTGGCCGACGTGTGCCCCGCGCGTGACCTGTTCGTCGAGCGGCACGTCACGGGGCGGTACCTGCGCGCGTTCGTCATCGACGGGACGCTGCTCCGGATCAGCGAGGGGCACCCCGCCGTCGTCGTCGGCGACGGAAGGCGCCCGCTGCGGGACCTCGCCGGGCTGGAGTCGGCGAACGCGACGGCGGAGGGGACGCGGCGGCTGTCGGCTCTGCTCGCCGGACAGGGGGCACACCCCGACACCGTCGTCCCTGAGGGCGGGCGCGTGCAGGTGTCACCGGCGACCCGGGACTGGTCGACGGTGCCGCCGGGCTCGGCCGAGTGGGCGGCCCTCGCGGCCGTCGCGGAACGCGTCGGCACCGCGCTCGCGCCGTCCATCCTCGGCATCGATGTCATCCTCACCCCGCTCGGCGAGGTCGTCGTGCTCGAGGTGAACGCCGCGCCCGGCTACTGGTTCCACGACGACCAGGCGGGCCTCGCGGACGTGCTGGTCCGCCGCGCCCTCGCCCGGCTCGGCGTGGCGTCGTAGCCGTCAACGCTGTCGCGAACGGGCTCGACATCGCTCACGTACGCGAGCGACGCCTCAGCCGGACAAGCGTGTGGTCATGGGAACGGCGAACTCGATGCCATGGGCTCACGTGGTGTCCGAGGGGAGACTTGAACTCCCATGCCCTTGCGGGCACTAGGCCCTCAACCTAGCGCGTCTGCCAATTCCGCCACTCGGACGTGGTGCCGGGACAAGATACCCGACCGGCGCCCCGGTTGCTCACGCGAACGGCACGACGAGGGCCAGCTGCCGCGACTGCGCAATGAGCCGCCCGGACTCCGACCAGACCTCGCCGTCCTCCTCGACGAAGCCGTCGGCGCCGACGGTGGAGCGGAACATCGTCAGGCACCAGCCGTCGCCGGGGTCGTCGGCTGCGGGCGTACGGAAGTGCACGGTGAGGTCGATGGTCGTGGCGGCGACCGGCCCGGTCGCCTTCGGGAACACCGCCGGCGCGGCGGCGTCGGCCAGCGTCGCGAGCAGCACGGGGTCGAGCGGGCGCGGCTCCCGCAGCCGCAGCCAGGTGCCGACCTCGGCGCGCTCCTCGCCGGTGAACGCCGTCTCCTTCGTCACGGGCCGGTACTCGAACCGCTTCATGATCGGCGGCTGCATGTCGGCGGGCCACGACGTCGGCGCCGCCTCGGCCGGGCCGGGCACGGCCGGCATGACGGCGTCGTGGAACTCCATCGACGGCCGCGCCACCGAGAACGCCGCCGTCGCCAGCGCCACCTCGGCGTCGTCCTGCAGCAGTGTCGCGGTCAGCGTCGCCAGCGAGCGTCCCTGCCGTACGAGCCGCGTACGGACGACCGCCGAGCCTTCCGCGGGAGGACGCAGGTAGTGGACGGTGAGCGACCGCGCCATCCGTGCCGGGTCGTCGACCCGCGCGGTCAGCGCGCGCAGCAGGACCGAGGCGAGGTAGCCGCCGTTCGCGCCGGCGAAGACCCACCAGTCCTTCGACAGCACCGCGCCGAACGTGTCCTCACCGGTCCGCGTGACGGCCGTTCCTTCGTCGAAGGAGGTCATGGAGGCAAGATAGGGCGATGGACGTCGTGGAGCTGTGCAGGGACCTCATCCGCATCGACACCTCGAACCCCGGCAAGCAGGAACGCCCCGCCGCCGAGTACGTCGCCACCGTGCTCTCCGACGCCGGCTACGAGTGCACGCTCGTCGAGTCCGCCCCAGGCCGTACGACGGTCGTCACGCGCCTCGAGGGTGCCGACAGCAGCCGGGGCGCGCTGCTCGTGCACGGCCACCTCGACGTCGTACCCGCGGCCGCGGAGGACTGGAAGGTCCACCCGTTCTCCGGCGAGGTGGACGACGGCTGCGTGTGGGGGCGCGGCGCCGTCGACATGAAGGACATGGTCGCCATGACCCTCAAGACTGCGGTCGACTTCCGGACCAACGGCGTCGTCCCGCCGCGCGACCTGATCTTCTGCTTCCTCGCCGACGAGGAGGCCGGTGGCCTGTACGGCTCCAAGTGGATCGTCGATACGCACCCCGGCCTGTTCGAGGGCGCGACGGAGGCGATCAGCGAGGTCGGCGGCTTCTCGTACCAGATCGACGACGACCTGCGGCTCTACCTCGTCGAGACCGCGCAGAAGGGCATGCGCTGGATGCGCCTCACGGCCAAGGGCCGCGCGGGCCACGGCTCGATGATCAACGACGACAACGCCGTCACGACGCTCTGCGAGGCCGTCGCGCGGCTCGGCACGACGAGCTTCCCCGTGCACGTGACGCCGACCGTACGGCGCTTCCTCGACGAGGTCAGCGAGATCCTCGGCATCACCCTCGACGCCGACGACCTCGACGCGACGATCGCCAAGCTCGGCCCGCTGGCGCGGATGCTCGGCGCGACGATCCGCAACACCGCCAACCCGACGATGCTCCAGGCCGGCTACAAGGTGAACGTCATCCCCTCGGAGGCGTACGCCGAGGTCGACGGGCGCACGCTGCCGGGCTTCGCCGACGAGTTCGACGGCGAGCTGAAGGAGATCCTCGGGCCGGACATCCAGGTCGAGTACGTCCACACCGACATCGAGCTCGAGACGGAGTTCGAGGGCGACCTGGTCGACGCGATGGGCGCCGCGCTGAGGGCCGAGGACCCGGGCGCGCGCATCGTGCCGTACATGCTCTCGGGCGGCACCGACAACAAGGCGTTCAGCAGGCTGGGCATCCGCGGCTTCGGCTTCTCACCGCTGCGGCTGCGGCCCGACCTCGACTTCGCGGGCATGTTCCATGGCGTCGACGAACGCGTTCCGACCGACGCGCTGGAGTTCGGCGCGCGGGTGCTGGACCGCTTCCTGCGGACCTGCTGAGCCAGGGCGCGTCGCGTCGCCCGTCGACCTGCTGCGCGACGCCCGGGACGGCACCTCGCCGCGTTGTCGGAGGGCCCGCCTTGCGATGCACCGTCCCCAGACGCCGCTCGCGACGATCACGGGCGGCGCGACGCCCCCGCGCTACAGCGGCGGCACGCCCGGGGGACGCTGCATGCCCTCGCAGGAGTTGCGGTACGCCGCGCGGGTCGGGTGGTCGGCGTCGTCGGCGGGCAGCTTGGTCTTGCCCGCGACGTAGTAGCCGCCCTTCCAGGCGCCCCAGATCTTCTGGCGGCACCACGAGTCGACGATGAACCACGCGCGCTCGTCGTCGGGCCGCGTCGGCGCGGTCCCGAGGCCGAACAGCGGCTTGCGGATCTGGTCGAACTCCGCGAGCCACACGTCGTCGTCCTGCTGGACGCGGCCGAGGTACGTGCCGTGCCCCTCGACCATGTACCGCTCGTCGGCCTGGAACTGCTGCGGCGCGTACCCGCCCGCGGTGTGCGCCTTGGTGCGGTGCTTGGCGCTGAGCAGGATGCGGTTGCGCAGCTCGACGGCGGTGAGGCGGCCGTCGGCCAGCTCGCACGTACGCCGCTTGGTGCCGCAGCGGAACGCGCCGCGCGCGATGACGCCACCGGCCTGCACCCGCGAGTCGCCCTTCATGGCGCGGCGGGAGACGTAGAGGGCTCGGCCGTACGTGCCCGCGATGGTCGGGGTGGCGTTCGACGTGCCGCTGAACGCGCTGCCGCCGGTCGTGCGCGCGGAGCCGTACGAGCTCGGATAGCCGGAGCCCACGCCCGCGAGGTCGGCGGGCTTGCCGGCGCCGCTGTAGTTGCTGGCGCCGGAGGGCGTCGCGGCGGTCACCGTGACGATCCAGTCCGGGCCTTTCTGCGACGACAGGATGGTCTGGTTGGGCGTGACGAACGCGTTCTCGTAGCCGTTGCCGGCCGACCAGAAGATCGTCTGCCCGCGGTCGCTGGCCTGCTTCTGCAGGGCGGTGTCGGAGCCGCCGTAGACGTTGTCGCGGGTGAACGCCGAGCCCGCGGTGTGGAAGCCGTAGGAGTTGGTGATCGCGTCGATCCAGGGCTGCTTCAGCGCCCACTCGATCGCGCGGTGGCCGCTGGCGTCGTCGGTGAACTGGAGGAACACCAGGAGGCACTCGGGGCAGGTGCCGTAGATGTTGCCGGTCGAGACCGACGCCGAGCCCATGCCGTGCTCGCCGCCGCCGCTGCCGTAGAACGGGACGTACGGGTACGCGACGCCGACCGGGTCGCTGACGCCGGCGTTGCCGATGGTCGTGCCGGCCTTCGCCGACGCCTGCTCGGGCTCGAACGACAGCGCGCCGATGACCTTGGTGTCGGGGATCCAGTAGTAGTTGACGCCCTCAGGGCCGCTGGGCTTGTAGGCGTCCCACTTCTTCTTGTCCTTGGCGTGCAGCTCGGACATCGAGCGCAGGTCGTCCTTCTTGTCGAGCGTCAGCTTCAGCGGCTGGTAGCTCTTGAACGCGGACGGCTTCGGGAAGCCGGGCAGCCACTTGTCGGGGGCGACGTTCAGCGGGAGGTCGTCGCTGCGGTCGCGGTTGACGTGCTGCGGCATCTTCGACCCGAGGAAGTCCCAGTGGTACGGGCTCATCCCCGAGTCGAGCACCGCGATGACCGTCGCGTCGCCGGCGCCGGGCGCGCGGACGGGTGCCGCCTGCGCGAAGCTCACCGGCACAACCACGCCGAACACGAGTGCCGCGCCGAGAAGGGCGCGCGAAAACCGAAGTCGTCCCATGGAGAACGGCATTCGGCAACCGCGCGCGGGGTTCCTGCCGCGGGTTCGCGACGACGCTCGCGCGGCGCCCGTTTTGCGTGATCTTGGCAACGTTTCTGCTGCCCGGGCGACACGAACGTCGCCAAGATCACGAGAAAACGGGGCGGCCCCGCTCGCGCGCGACGCCGCCCCGTCCCTGGGTCTGGGTCTGGGTCTGGCTGCTCTACGGCGGGGGCATCATGCCCTGGCACGCGTTCTGCAGGGCGGTGCGGGTGGGTGCCGTCGGGTCGGGGCCTGGCAGGGCGGCGCCGGACTTGTAGTAGCCGCCCGTCCACTCGCCCCAGATGTGCTGGCGGCACCAGGAGTCGACGACGAACCAGTCCTTCTCGCCGTCGGGGCGCTTCGGCGGTACGGCGGTGCCCGTCAGAGGCTTCCACAGCTTCGCGAACTCCGCCTGCCACACGCTGTCGCCGCGGAGGCGGGCGACGTACGTGCCGTGGCCCTCGGCGGCGTACTTCGTGTCGGAGGCCTGCGGCGCCGGCGGGACGAGGCCGGTCGGGCCGTCGGTGAAGCCCTTGCCGGTCGAGGTGGCGCTCTGCAGCAGGCGGAAGCGCAGCTCGGTCGCGGTCAGCCCGCCCGCGAGCTCGCACGCCTTGCGCGCGCTGCCGCAGCGGAACGAGCCCTTGGCGATGAGCCCGCCCTTCTGCGTCTTGCTGCTGCCGGCCATGGCGCGCCGGGCGAGGTACAAGGCGCGGGAGTACGTCCCGGCGACCGTCGGCGTCGCGTTGGAGGTGCCGCTGAAGCCGCTCGCGCCCTTCGCGCCGACCCGCGTGGCGCCGTACGCGCTGGGGTAGCCGGACCCGATGCCCGCGACGTCGGCGGGCTTGCCGGTGCCGGAGTACGTGCCGCCGTTCGGGTCGGTCGCGGTCACCGTGACGATCCAGTCCGGGCCTTCCTGGGAGGAGCCGAGCGTGGAGTTCGGGACGGTGAACGCGTTCTCCATGCCGTTGCCGGCGGAGAAGAAGATCGTCTGCCCGCGCGAGCTCGCCTCGCGCTGGAGCGCGGTGTTGGAGTTGTTGTAGACGCGGTCACGGCCCGCGTAGGTGGTGCTGAAGCCGTACGAGTTGGAGATCGCGTCGATCCACGGCTGCTTCATGGCCCAGTCGATGGCCCGCTCGGCCGACCCTGAGTCGCTGTACTGGATGAACACCAGGAGGCACTCGGGGCAGGTGCCGTGCATGTTGCCGACGCTGACGCTGGTCGTGCCGGTGCCGTGCGCGGACGTGTTGCCGTAGATCCGGCCGGCGCTCGCGGGAACGGGGTTGTAGCGGCCCGTCGGCGTCGGGCCGAACGTCATCGCGCCGATGACCTTGGTCCCCGGCATCCAGTAGTAGTTCAGCGCCTTGTCGTCGCTCGGCTTGACCGCGTCCCACTTCTTCGTGTCGGCGGTGTAGAGCTCGTTCGGGTTGTCGAGCTCGTCCTTCGGCAGCGTGACCTTCAGCGGCGAGAACGACGTGAACGCGCTCTTCTTCGGGAAGCCGGGCAGCCACGTGTCGGGCGACTTCGTCAGCGGCAGGTCGTCGGAGCGGTCCCTCGACTTCGCCTGCGGCATGTGCTTGGCCGTGTAGTCGAAGTGGTACGGCGAGAAGCCGGAGTCGATGACGGCGATGACCGTCGCGTCGCCGCGGCCGTCGGCCGGGGCGGCGGCGCTCGTCGGCGCGGCGAGCCCGGCGAGGCCGAGGAGGAGGGGGACGAGAAGGACGCGTGAGAGCGTGGGCATACGCATGCGCCGGACTTCGCCACACACGCGAGGCCTCCTGCTCACCGTGTCGCGACAACCGGGACGAACCACGCAGGAATAGGATGAACGCGGGCGAAGTAAGGCGCGGCCGGGCAGTCCGTCAGGACGGCACGGGGGGACACACCGACACGTTCGGCGAGTGGTCGTACGGCAGGCCGGGGGGCGGGGTCAGCTCGACCTCGACGCACTCGGGCGGGTCCGCGACGTCGAGGATGTAGTGCAGCGGGTCGTCGGCGACAGCCTGGGAGGCGCCCGCCAACGCAAGGCCGGCGGCGACCGAGGCGACGAGCATGGCGCGGACGAAGGGGCGTGGCATTGACTCTCCTGCCGGTGGGAGCGGGGGCGGCCGACACACGGCCGCGGGACGACGTGATTACCGCTGACGACCTCTCCGTGGTGTGGCCGGAGGTCAGCCACCGGCTCGCCAAGCTGCTGACGAGCCGAGGCGCCACGCGCGACGTCGTGGACGACGTCGTCCAGGAGGTGGCCGCGCGCGTCCTCGCCCGCGGCATCGTCTTCGACGACGCCATGGACCTGATGCGCTGGGCCGTTCCTGTCGCGCTCAACCTCCTCGTGGACAACGCGCGGGCCGCCGCGAAGGTGACGGCCGTCACCGACGACCACGACTCGCCGGTCGGCGACGTGGCCGACCTCGTCGCCCACCGCGACCGCCTCGGACGCGTGCTCGGCGCCGTACGCCAGCTCTCTCCCGCCGACCGCGCCGCGCTCGCCACGCCCACCGAGGTGCCTGCCGACCGGCGCGAAGCCGTCAAGCTCGCCGTACGCCGCCACCGCGCCCGCCGCCGCCTGCTCGCGCTCGTCGACGGCGTGGCGGCGTTCGTCGCGCTCGTCGGCGGGATGCTACGCCGGTCGCGCCCGTCCGCGGTCACCGCCACGGTCGCGATCGCGGCGGCGCCGATGGCGCTGTTCCTCGTGGCGCCGTTCACGCCGCCGGCGGTCGAGCCCGCGCCCGAGACGTCCGGGGTGAGCGTGCAGGAGCGCCGGCGGGTGCCCGCCGCGCGCCGGGTCGTCCGTACCGTGCCCGCTCCTCGTCCTGTGCGCCCGGCGCCGGTGGCGCGCGCGGCCGGGGTCGCGCCGCCCGCCGCGCCCGCCAAGCCCCCCGTGAAGCCGAAGGAGCTGGCCCGCGTGGGCGGCGGCAGGGCCGGCGGCGTCGCCGTCGTGGGCCGCGACACCGCGGAGGGCGACGGGTTCGTCTGCGTCCGCGACACCGGCCTCACGGACGACTTCTGCCTGCTCCCGCGGCGAATTCACCACGGCCTGTAATCACCTCGCCCCCTCGCCGTGTGACGTGCGTACGGACGCTCTGCCCAGCGCGCCACCCCGCGCGGCGTCCGGACGAGGAGTACCGATGACAGAGCCCACCACCGGTCCCTACACCGGTCGCGCGCGCTCGATCGTCGGCGCCCCTGGCGTGGCCTGCGCGACGCCAGGGGCGCCACCCCACTAAGCCACGCTCACCCCTACGGCCGCGCCCCGTTCCGCTCCCCTCACGGAATGGGGCGCGGTCATGTCCGGGAGGCGGCGCGCCTGCGCGCGCGCCGAACTCGTGATCTTGGCTGCGTTTCTGTCGCTCGGGCAGCACGAACGTCGCCAAGATCACGACATTGGGGCGACGGCGCTCCGCGCGCGCCCCTAGTCCTCCACCTCGTCGTGCTGGTTGTTGAACGGCAGCCGCTCCGGGTACGACGCGGCCGGCATCGACACGTCGTCGAGCGCCGTACGGATCGTCTCCGGCAGCACGACGGACTCCGCCTGCAACGACTGCGTCAGCTGCTTCGCGTCCCGCGCCCCCACGATCGGCGCCACGACGCCGGGCCTGTCGCGGACCCACGCCAGCGCGACCGCCACCGGCGACACCCCGAGCCCGTCCGCGGCGGTCAGGACGGCGTCGACGATGTGCGTACGGTCGTCCTCGAGGTACGGCTCCACGAACGAGCTGAAGTTCTCGCTCGCCCCCCGCGACCCGGCGGGGACGCTGCCGCGCCGGTACTTGCCCGTGAGCACGCCCCGGCCCAGCGGAGACCACGGCAGCAGGCCGATCCCGGCGTCCAGCGCCGCGGGGACGACCTCGCGCTCGATGCCGCGCTGGAGCAGCGAGTACTCCATCTGCGCCGACACGATCCGCGTCTCCGAGATCGCGGCGGCCTTGGCGAGCTGCCAGCCGCTGAAGTTCGATATGCCGGCGTAGCGGACGCGCCCCGACCGTACGGCGACGTCGAGCGTCGCCACCGTCTCCTCCAGCGGCGTCGCGGTGTCCCACGCGTGCACCTGCCACAGGTCGACGTAGTCGGTCTGGAGGCGCTGCAACGACGCGTCGAGGGCCGCGAGCAGGTGGCCGCGCGACGTACCGCGACCCATCGGGCCAGGCCCGGTCCTGCCGAACGCCTTCGTCGCGATCAGCACCTCCTCGCGCGCGCCGTCCTTCGCGAGGAGGCGGCCGAGGATGCGCTCGCTCTCGCCCTTGACGTACACGTCCGCGGTGTCGATCAGCGTGCCCCCCGACTCGCGGAACGCCCGCAGCTGCAGCTCCGCGTCGTCCTCCGGCGTGTCGCCGCCCCACGTCATCGTGCCGAGGGCGAGCCGCGAGACGACGAGGCCGCTGCGCCCGAGGTGCCGGTGCTTCATGCCTGCGACGGTAACGGGTCCGCGCGGCGTTCCGACGTAGGCTGCTCCGGTGACCTCGCCGACCGACATCCCAGGCCAGCCGCCCGCCCCCGCCGACGAGGCCGAGCCGGGGCCGCTGAGCCTGCGGCGCGTGCTGCGTACGCCCTCCGCCGAGACCTGGGAGGTCGTCGCCGGGGAGGCCGACCGGGTCGGGCTCGTGACCGTGCAGTACGGCCCCGACGCCGTCGAGGGGGTCCTCTGCCTGCCTGAGGGCGCCGACGCGGAGGCCGTACGCGGGATCCTCGCCTGGGTCACAGACCTGCTCGTGCTCGACGCGGCGGCCGGCCCCGGCGGGATGATCCACTGGGTCGCCACGACGGGGAGCGTCGAGGACTTCTGGCGCCGCTCGCCGGGGCGGCGGCCGTCCGGCGCGCAGCTCGACGTCGCGGCCGCGAAGGCGCGGGTGGAGCAGGTGCTCGCGTCGATGTTCGAGAAGGTCGAGGCGCTGCCCGAGGACGTCTACGCCGTCGACATGGGCTCGGTGCGGGTGTTCGTCGGGATCCGCAACGTCAGCGACGCCGTCATGGTCCGCGTCTTCTCCCTGACCAACGTCGACGTCCCCGTCGACGGCGACCTGCCGCGCCACCTCCTCGCGCTGAACTTCGGCATCGCGCTGGGCCGGTTCTCACTCGACGTCGCCAACAAGACCGTGTGGTTCGACCACATGATCGGCGCCGACGAGCTCGACGAGGCGCTGGCCCGCACCATCGCCAACGTCGCCGCGACCGCCGACAAGTTCGACGACGAGATCAAGTCGCGCTTCGGGGGGCGGACGTTCCGCGAGGAGGGGTCACCGGTCGGCGCCGCGCAGGCCCAGCCGGGGATGGCCGGGGGCTACCTGTGAGGCTCGGCGTCAACCTCGGCTACTGGACCAACCCCCAGGACGCCGCCGACGGCGTCGCGCTCGCGCAGGAGGCCGACCGGCTCGGCTACTCGGTGGCGTGGGCGGCGGAGGCGTACGGCTCCGACGTCGTCACCGTCCTCACCTGGGTGGCCGCGCAGACGTCCCGCATCGACGTGGGGTCCGGGATCATGCAGATCCCAGGGCGTACGCCCGCCATGACCGCGATGACCGCCGCCTCGCTCGACGCGCTGTCGGGCGGGCGCTTCCGGCTCGGCATCGGCGTGTCGGGGCCGCAGGTGTCGGAGGGCTGGCACGGCGTCCGCTACGACAAGCCGCTCGCCCGTACCCGCGAGTACGTCGCCGTCGTCCGCCAGGCGCTGACCCGCGAGCGCCTCACGGCACCCGGCCCGCACTACCCGCTGCCGCTGCCCGACGGGCCAGGGAAGGCGTTGAAGCTCATCGTCCACCCGGTCCGCGAGCGCATCCCGATCTACCTCGCCGCCGTCGGCCCCAAGAACCTCGAGCTCACGGGCGAGATCGCCGACGGGTGGCTCGCGGTGTTCTTCTCGCCGGAACACGCGGGGGAGCACCTCGCCGCGCTGGCGAAGGGTCGCGGCGGGTCGCTGGACGGCTTCGACGTGGTGCCGACCGTGCCGCTGTCTCTCGGTGACGACGTCGCGGCCTGCGCCGATCCGATCCGGCCGTACGCAGCCCTCTACGTCGGCGGCATGGGCTCGCGCGAGCAGAACTTCTACAACGCGCTCGCCCGCCGCATGGGCTACGAGGCGGCGGCCGACGAGATCCAGGACAAGTACCTCGCGCGCGACTATGCGGGGGCGATGGCGGCGGTGCCGTTCGAGTTCATCGACGCGACGTCCCTGCTCGGGCCGAAGGAACGCGTCGCGGAGCGGATGGCGGCGTTCGCCGAGGCCGGGGTGACGACGCTCTCGCTCGCGATGACGGCGGGGTCGCTGGACGAGCGGGTGGCGGCGCTGCGTACGGCGGTCGAGGCGCTGGAGCTGTCGGGCGTCGCGTCTTGAGCCCGTGTCCCCCTGACGTCGCGCTGAACCTGTCGGTCCTCCAGGCCGCCGTGCTCGGGATCACCCAGGGGATCAGCGAGTTCCTGCCGATCTCGTCGTCGGGGCACCTCATCGCGGTGCCGTGGGGGGCGGGCTGGGACGAGGTGTACTGCGCCAAGGAGGGCAACAAGTTCTTCGACGTGGCGCTGCACATGGGGACGTTCGTCGGGGCTGCGTTGTACCTGCGACGCGACCTCATGACGTTGATCCGGGCGTGGCTCGGGTCGGTGGCGCGGCGTTCTGTCCGGTCGCCTTCGGAGCGCCTCGCCTGGTTCCTGGTGCTGTCCGCGATCCCGGGGGCGCTGGTGGGGGCGGCGTTCGGGGGGTTCATCACCGACCACTTCGGGCAGCCGTGGCAGATCGCGCTGTTCCTGGCGGTCTTCGGCGTGCTGCTGTGGTTCGTCGACCGTCGCGCGCCGCAGGCGACCGGCTACGAGGACCTGCGCCGCTCGCAGGTGATCGCGATGTCGGTCGCGCAGGCCGCGGCGCTGATGCCGGGAGTCTCGCGGTCGGGCGTGACGATCACGGCGGCGCGGGCGCTGGGCGTGTCGCGTGATGCGGCCGCGCGGTTCTCGTTCCTCATGTCGCTGCCGATCATCCTGGGCGCCGGCGTGTACTCGGCCCTGTCGCTGGAGGGCGGCGGCTTCGCGGGGCAGGAGGCGCAGTTCGCGGTCGGCATCCTCGCGTCCGCGGTGAGCGGCGCGCTCGCGGTGTTCGGGGTGCTGTCGTTCCTGCGGCGGCACACCCTGGGGGCGTTCATGTGGTACCGGCTCGCGGCGGCAGCGGTGATCGTGATCTTGGTGATGACCGACGTACGGCCCGGCACCATCTAGCGCTGGAATCGAACTTGGGATGCCCCTGCGCACGGACGGGACGCTGCGGCATCCCAGGCTCGGCGGGGAGTTGTCCACAGATTGGGCAGCGACCGTTCCGGAGGGTGTCCGGGCCGCCATCCTGAACGGATGGAACGGGCCATCGACAGGGCGAGCGCGGTACTCGCGGCGCAGCACGGCGTCGCGCACGTGGCGCAGCTCGCGCGCGTCGGGCTGACCGGTGCCCAGGTCCGGGCCAGGGTCGCGTCGGGGTCGTGGGTGACAGTCGCGCCGGCCGTGGTCGGCGTTCGCGGTGCCCCCGACACCGATCTACGCCGGGTCTGGTGCGCGGTCGTCCGTACGGGCGTCCGCGACGATGGCCGCGAGCGTCCGGTCGCCGTCGGCGGGCTTGCCGCCGCCGCGCTGCTCGGCGCCGTTCCCGATCTTCCCGAGTGCGTCGAGGTCGTCGTGTCGCGCGACCTGTGGTGCCCGCGACCGCCCGGTGTGCGAGTCCGCAAGGTGAACGACTGGGGCATCCGACGTTTCGTCCGCCACGAGGGCCTGCTGGTCACGGCGCTTCCGGACACGCTGGTCGACGTCGCGCCGTACTTCACCGACGCCGCCTACCACGGCATCCTCCAGGACCGGTGTTTCGGTAGCTCCCGGCTGCTCGGCCGGGTCGTTGCGCGCTGCCATCGAGGGAGCAAGGGCTCTGCCCGGGCACGCCGCGTCGGGGCACAGCTCGCCGCGGGCCTCGACTCGCCGTTGCACGCGCGCGGCGTACACGTCCTGAGGCGCGCCGGCCTCGCTCCCGCCCTCTGCGACGTGGAAGTGGCGGCCGGCGCGGGGCCGAGCGACTGCGTCTACGTCACGCACCGGCGGCCCGTACTGGCGCTGGAGTTCGACGGTGACGTGCACAGGCTGTCGCGCCGCGCGTTCCTGCACGACCGAGCCAAGGACCTGCTGCTGCGGGAGGCCGGCTGCCAGACGCTGCGATTCACCGCGGAACAGGTCGAACGCCCGGCGCGCATGGTGGCCGACGTCGGCCGCGCCCTCGCCGCCGCCCAGCTCGGGATGTCGCTGAGCACGGCCGGCGTCGCCTGACATGCCAAGTACGCGCCTACGGCTGGCTTCCGCCGCGCCGTAGGGTCGGGGGGTGACGACGTTGCTGCTGGTACGCCACGGGCTCACCGCGATGACCGGGCCCGTCCTCGCCGGCTGGACCCCCGGCGTCCACCTCGACGAGCGCGGCGTCGCGCAGGCGCAGGCGCTTGCCGACAGGCTGAAGGACGTACCGCTCGCCGCCGTCGTCTCCTCGCCGCTCGAACGCTGCGTCGAGACCGCCGCGCCCCTCGGCTACGACGTCCAGACCGACGAACGCCTCGGCGAGTGCCGCTACGGCGACTGGACCGGCCAGGAGCTGAAGAAGCTCGCCAAGGACCCGCTGTGGAAGGTCGTGCAGGCGCACCCGAGCGCGGTGACGTTCCCCAACGGCGAGGCGCTGCGCGACACGCAGGCCCGTGCGGTGCAGGCCATCAGGCACTGGAACGACACCCTCGGCCCCGACGCGACCTACGTCGCCGTCTCCCACGGCGACGTCATCAAGGCGATCGTCGCGGACGCGCTCGGCCTGCACCTCGACCAGTTCCAGCGCATCACCGCCGACCCCTGCTCGCTCACGGTCATCCGCTACACCGAGCTGCGGCCGTTCGTCGTGCGCCTCAACGACACCGGCGGCGGCACCGACGACCTCAAGCCCCCCAAGCGCAAGGCGCGCACGCGCAAGTCCTCCGACGCGCCCGTCGGCGGCGGCGCCGGTTAGCAGGACATGTCTCCCGAGCCCCCGGCCTGCTGCGCGACGCCCAGCGCACCGGCTCGCGGCGTTGTCGGCGCCGCCGATAGCGCTGCTATCGGCGACCCCTCCGCCTGGCGATCCGCCGCCCTGGACGCCGCTCGCGACGGCCGGGACTCGCGAGACATGTCCTAGGGTCACACCCATGCCGCGACAGGTGTTCCTCTTCGACCCGCCGGAGCGCTTCGTCGCGGGCACGGTGGGCCAGCCGGGCCAGCGCACGTTCTTCCTGCAGGCCACCGACGGCGAGCGCGTGACGTCGGTCGCGCTGGAGAAGACGCAGGTCCAGGTGCTCGCGGAGAAGCTCGGCGACCTCCTCGACGAGGTACGCCGCCGCGGTGGCGACGCCCCCGTCGAGCCGCCGCCGGAGCTCGAGGACGTCGCGCCGCTGGACCAGCCGATCCTCGAGGAGTTCCGCGCGGGCACCCTCGCGATCGCCTGGGAGAGCGACGAGGAGGGCGGCAAGGTGCTCGTCGAGGCGCACGAGATGACCGACGGCGAGGGCGACCCAGACGACGACGAGGACGAGGAGAACGGCGACGTCCTCCGGGTGCGCATCAGCCCCGCCCTGGCGCGGGCGTTCGTCAAGCGCGCGCTGCGCGTCGTCGCCGCGGGCCGCCCGCCCTGCCCGCTCTGCGGCCAGCCGCTCGACCCCGAGGGCCACGTCTGCCCGCGGCTCAATGGTCACGGCCACTGACCTCGCGCCGTTGCTGCGTGGCCGGGTCGGCATCGACGGCCCCGACGCCGCCGGCAAGACCACGCTCGCGAACGAGCTCGCCGCGCTGACGGGCCTGCCCCGCCTGCAAGCCGACGACTTCCTCAACCCGCCCGAGGTCCGCTACGCGCGCGGCCGGCTCGACCCCGGCGGCTACTACGCCGACGCGTTCGACCTGCCGCGCCTCCGCGCGGCGATCGAGGCGTACGACACCGTCATCGCCGACGGCGTCTTCCTGTTCCGCCCCGAGCTCGACGACCTGTGGGACGTACGCGTCTACGTCGACGTCGACCCCGCCGAGCAGGAACGCCGCGTCCTCGCCCGCGACACGCCACGCTTCGGGACCGCCGTCAGGGAGCGCTACGCGCTGCGCTACAAGCCGGCGTACGACGCCTACCGCGCCGCCCACCGCCCGCACGAGCGCGCCGACGTGGTCGTATGAACGACGTCCTCGCCCTGCTCCGCGACGGCGACCTCGAGATCGAGGGCCGGCTGGTCGACGCCTCCAACGCGACCCTCTACGCCGCGATCACGAAGGGCGACCTGACAGCCCACTGCGTCTACAAGCCGATCCGCGGCGAACGACCGCTCTGGGACTTCCCCGACGGGACGCTGGCGTACCGCGAGGTGGCGGCGTACGAGGTCTCCGAGGCCACCGGATGGGACGTCGTGCCGCCCACGGTGCTGCGCGAAGGCCCGCTCGGCGAGGGCATGGTGCAGCTCTGGATCGACGTGGACGAGAGCATCGGGCTCGCCGACCTCGTCCGCCAGGACCATCCCGCGCTGCGGCGGATGGCGCTGTTCGACGCGGTCGTCAACAACGCCGACCGCAAGGGGGGGCACCTGCTCCCCGTGCCGAGCGGCCACGTGTACGGCGTCGACCACGGCGTCTGCTTCTCCGACGAGCCGAAGCTGCGCACCGTCCTCTGGGGCTGGCGCGGGCGACGCCTCGTGCCCGAGGAGCGCGCGGTGCTCGTCGCGCTGCTCGCCGACCTCGGCAACGGCCTCGGGGAGACGTTGCGCGGCCTGCTCGCCGAGCACGAGGTGGCGGCAACCGTACGCCGCGTCGAGCGCCTGCTCTCCACCAACCGTTTCCCGCACCCCAGCCCCGACTGGCCCGCCGTCCCCTGGCCGCCGTTCTGAAAGTCGTGGCGCCCGGACCCCGCGCTGCTGCGCGACGTCCGGCGCACGCGTCACGGCGTTGTCCTCGTCGCCGGCAGCGCTGCTGCCGGCCTCCTCGTCCGCCTTGTGACACGCACGCGGGACGCCGCTCGCGACGCGCGCGGCCCGAGCGCCACGTCCTAGGGTGTGAGACATGGAGTCCTGGCAGACGCCCGCGCCGGCCACCCTGAGCGGCCAAGGGCTCCCGCTGCGGCTCCGCGACACCTCCACCGGCGAGGTCCGCCCGCTCGCGCCGGGCCCGACCGCGACGATGTACGTCTGCGGCATCACGCCGTACGACGCCGCGCACCTCGGGCACGCGTTCGCCTACCTGACGTACGACCTCGTCACCCGGGTCCTCCGCGACAGCGGCCACGACGTCACGTACACGCAGAACGTCACCGACGTCGACGAGCCGCTGTTCGAACGCGCCGCCGAGACCCACGACGACTGGCAGGCGCTGGGCAGCAGGGAGATCGAGCAGTTCCGCGCCGACATGAGCGCCCTCAACGTGGCGCCCCCCACGCACCTCGTCGGCGCCGTCGAGGCGATGCCGATGATCGTCGAGATGATCGGCCTGCTGCGGGAGAACGGCGCGACGTACGACGTCGACGGCGACACGTACTTCTCCATCGGCGCCGCGAGCCACTTCGGCAGCGTCGGCAACCTGTCGTACGACCGCATGGTCGAGCTGTCCGCCGAACGTGGCGGCGACCCGCAGCGGGCGGGCAAGAAGGACCCCCTCGACCCCGTGCTCTGGCTGAAGGAACGCCCCGGCGAGCCCGCCTGGCACGCGCCGTGGGGGAGGGGGCGGCCTGGCTGGCACGTCGAGTGCTCCGCCATCGCCCGCGCGACGCTCGGCGACACGATCGACCTGCACGGCGGCGGGACTGACCTCGTGTTCCCGCACCACGAGATGTCGGCGGCGGAGGCGTCGTGCGCGCTCGGCGTGTGGCCGTTCGTACGCCACTGGGCCCACAACGCGATGGTCGCGCTGAACGGCGAGAAGATGTCGAAGTCGAAGGGCAACCTCGTCTTCGTCCGGCACCTGCGCCTCGACCACGACCCGATGGCGATCCGCCTCGCGCTGTTGAACCACCACTACGGCAGCGACTGGGAGTGGTTCCACTCCGACATCACCGCCGCCGGCGAACGCCTCGACCGCTGGCGGGCAGCGGTTGCCGCGCCGAACGGGCCCGACGCGGGCGGCCTGGTCGATGCCGTACGCCGCCACCTCGCCGACGACCTCAACACCCCCGCCGCCGTCGCCGCGATCGACCGCTGGGTCGCGGAGACGTTGCGCACCGGGGGCCGCGACGCGACCGCGCCGGCCCTCGTGGCCGGCCTGTCCGACTCGCTCCTGGGAGTGGTGCTGCGATGACGATCACGTTCGACCTGTACGCCGCGCTGCGAGTCGTGCTCGGTGTCGTGGCGCTCGCGCTGCTGACGTCGATGGGCGGGGCGGGGATCTACGCCGCGCCGCTGACGTTGCCGCTGCTCTGGCTCGCCGCGCGCGGCGCGAGCCGCGCGGGCCGCATCGCCCTGGACACGATCGCGGCGCTCACCGCCGCGGAGGTGGCGTGGCTGTTCGGGTACGAGATCGGCGGCGTCGCCGAGTGGGTGCTGCCGCTCGCGGCAGGAGCCGGCGTGGGGGCGGCGTACTGGTTCAGCCAGGGACGGTTGGCCCGCTAGCCCGGCGGGCATAGTCCTCCGATCGCGTCCCCTACGCCTTGGGAGCCCCCATGAAGCGCGCGCTCGTCCTCAAGAAGGAGACCCTCACCCAGCTCGGCACGGACGAGCTCGCCGCGGTCGCCGGCGGCGGCACGGTCACCGAGTTCACGTGCACGGGGATGTCGGTGACGTTCTGCACCGTCTGCACCGTCACGACCGCCGTCTCGGACATCCCGGACGTCGCGACGATCGACTCGCCGTGCGGGACCCGCTGATGCGCCGGCTGGCGCTGCGCGGCGAGACCCTCACCGAGCTGGCGCCGGAGGACCTGACGTTCGTCGCGGGTGCCGGCGACACGACGTTCAACTGCAACACCGGGCTCACGGTCTGCGGCCTCTGCGACCTCGCGATCGAACGCCCGCCGATCCCCACCGAGCACCGTTCCGGCTGCTGACCCCTACCCCAGAGGAGCACGTCATGAAGCGTCACCTCCATCTCGAGCGCGAGTCGCTCGCCGAGCTCACCGTCGACCAGCTCGGCGTCGTCGTCGGCGGTACGCACGCCGGCTGTGCCGCCACCGACGGCTGCACCCACGGCGGCTCCCTCGACCAGGCCTGCCCGACCACGCCGGTGCGGGTCTGCCTCAGCATGGCCATGGACCCCTGCATCTGACCGTTCCCGAGGAGCAACCATGAAGCGCACCCTCACCCTTCGGCGCGAGACGCTCTCCGAGCTCACGTCCGGCGAGCTCGGCGCCGTCGTCGGCGGCACGCACGCCGGCTGTGCCGTCACCGACGGCTGTACGCACGGTCCGTCGCTCGACGCGCGCTGCCCCACGACGCCGTTGCTGCCCTGCCTCACGCTCGACACCAGCCCCTGCATCCAGACTCGTTAACACCCCGGGAGCCCACGCATGAAGCGCAGCCTCCGCCTCCGGCGCGAGACCCTGGCCGAGCTGACCACCGACGAGCTGTACGGCGTCGTCGGCGGCACCCACGCCGGCTGCGTCGCCACCAACGACTGCACGCACGAGACGATCGACTACTGCCAGCCGACGCCGACGCTGCCCGTCAGGGACTGCCTCACGCTGCGGACGAGCTGCATCCAGACCTGCGCCGGGGCGTAGCCCCGCTCCACCCGAACGGAGATCCCCATGAAGCGGACCCTGGTCCTGCGCGCGGAGACCTTGTCCGAGCTGGCCGCCGACGAGCTGCGCTCGGTCGTCGGTGCCGGCACGCACGTGACCTGCTACACCGGCATCACGGTGTGCGGCATCTGCGACCCGCACGCAGGGGTGTAGTGCCGCGGCACCGAAGTCCATCCACGGCCCCATCCCCTCGATCCGCAAGGAGCCGTCGTGAAGAAGCGCACGCTGTCCCTCAACCGTGAGTCCCTGACCGAGCTGTCCATCGAGGACCTCGGTGCCGTCGTCGGCGCCGAGGCCCCCGACCTGCCGACCGAAGGCGGCGTCGAGGGACTCGGGTACTGCCTGACGTTCCGCGGCTCGCGCTGCATCTACTAGTACGCCTGGAACGACCATCTGGTGACGGGGCGTGACCGGGGGTGTTCCCGGTCACGCCGTCCGCACCATCGGGGTGCGATCCGCGTCTTTCCCCGCACGGACCGCAACCGGGAGCCTTGTCCATCCTGACGGCGTGGTCGGCGCCGGCCTCAGTCGTTCTTTGAAGATCACTACGCGTGAGGCCGGCTGCTGGGCTGCAGGGTTGGGCCGACGCGGGTGCGCGGGCGCCGCTCGTCCGGGTGGACCGCCGTGGTGCAGCGCCGAAGGGGCTCCTGCCCAGCACGATCCAGGCCCAGCGCGAGCCAGGATGGAGAAGGCTCCCGGTTGCGGACGTGACCGGGCTGGGTGGTTCGCCGGCGGTCGTCCGCCTTGTCTGTGCCGCTCGTACGCCGGTCTCACGCGTGGTGATCTGCACCAGAACGGCACCCGCCCCGGGCCACGGGCGGTCGGCCCGTCAGCCCGTCGGGTCGTCGCCGGAGCGGCGCAGGAAGCGTTCGAACTCCCGCGCGATCGCCTCGCCGCTCGCCTCCGGCAGGTCCGTCTCCGCCTCGCGCTCCTCGAGCGAGCGCACGTACTCCGCGACCTCGCCGTCCTCGGCGGCCAGCTCGTTGACCTGGCGCTCCCACGCGCGCGCCTGCTCCTCCAGGTCGCCGAGCGGCACCTGCACGTCGAGCACGTCCTCGACCCTGCGCAGCAGCGCCAGCGTCGCCTTGGGCGACGGCGGCTGCGCGACGTAGTGGGGGACCGCCGCCCAGAACGACACCGACGGCAGCCCGCGCTGCACGCACTGGTCGTGCAGCACGCCGACGATGCCGGTGGGGCCCTCGTACCGCGACGAGTCGAGGCCGAGCCGCGTCGCGACGGCCGGGTCCGACGCCGTGCCGGTGACGGGGATCGGGCGGGTGTGCGGCGCGTCCGCGAGCAACGCCCCCAGCGCCAGCAGCAGGTCCGCGTCGAGGTCCATCGCCACGTCGAGGATCTCGCCGCAGAACGCCTTCCAGCGCATGTTGGGCTCGAGGCCGCGCAGCAGGATGACGTCGCGCGGGCCGTCGAGCCGGCAGAGCGACATGCGCGTCGACGGCCACTGGATCCGGCGCGTCACGCCGTCGATCAACGTCACGGTCGGCCGGTTGACCTGGAAGTCGTAGTAGTCCTCGGGGTCGATCGTGACGAGCGGCCGCGCCTCCCAGACCAGCTCGAGGTGCTCGACCGCGGCGGTGGCGGCGTCGCCCGCGTCGTTCCAGCCCTCGAACGCCGCGATCACCACGGGCGAACGCAGCGAACGCTCCGGCACGATGCCGCTCATCCCCGCCCTTCTCCGGCGCCAGTCGCGGCCTCGTCGGCCGCGGCGCGGACGACCCCCGCGATCACGGCAGGCCACTGCAAGGGTACGTCGTGGACGGCGCCGTGGAGGGAGAACGCCCGAGGTCGCGCGAGCAGCGCCAGGGCCCTGCGGCGCGCCGCCTCCTTGGCCTGCGACCAGTCGTCCTCGCGCAGCGCGACGACCGCCCAGTACGGCGCCGTGATCTTGGGCAGCGCGTCGCGCGCGGAGTAGTCGAGCAGCCCGTCGACGACCATCATGTGCCGCTCGAACGTCAGCCGCGCCCGCGCCAGCCCGTCGTCGCAGACCTCGAAGAGCGGCAGCTTGGCGTCCTCGACGGCCTGCGACCACCACGGCTTCAGCTCGCTGTTCTCGCGCAGCAGGCCGGGCAGCTCCTCGGGGCGGACCGCGACTCGCGGCGGCTCCAGCCTGCGGCGTACCTCCTCGCGCGGCTCGTCCTCGCCCAGCTCGCCGAGCCCGCCGTCGATCGCGACGACGGCGAGCACGCGTTCGGGATGCTCCGCGGCGAAGGTCGTCGCGACCGCCGCGCCCCACGAGTGGCCCACGATGACCGCGCGCGACCAGCCGAGCGCGTCCATCGCCGTGGCGGCGTCGGCGGCGACCGTGGAGAGGTCGTACCCCTCGTCGGGCTTGTCGGAGTCGCCGTGGCCGCGCTGGTCCAGCGCGCAGACGGGACGGCCCGCGAGGTCGGGGACGACGAGGTTCCAGAAGCGGCGCTGCGACGCCAGGCCGTGCAGCAGCAGGACCGGGGCGCCGGTGCCGGCCCAGCGGGTGGCGGCGAGGCGTACGCCGGAGCCGGGGAGGGAGAGGTCGCGGCCGCCCGCGACGGGCGTTCCGCTGCCGAGTGCGCTCAGGTCGTGGCCACGATCAGGACGTCGCACTGCGCGCGGTGCGTCACGACGGAGGGTACGGAGCCGAGCAGGCGGCCCGTGATGCTGTTGAGGCCGCGGTTGCCGACGACGAGCAGGTCGGCCTTGCGGTCCTGCGCGGTCTTGACGATGACGTCGACAGGGTCGCCCTGCACCGCGAGCGTCTCCACGTCGACGCCCTCGCCGATGCGGACGCACGCCTCGCGCAGCACGTCCTCGGCGGGGTGCGAGCCGGTGATCTTGTACGCCTCCGCGCCGAGCTGCTGCGCGGCCTCCTGCTGCTCGCGCGGCGACAGCGGGCGGTACGCCGTCACGATCAGGAGCTGCGCGCCGCTCTCGCGGGCGATCTCGGCGGCGCGGTCCACCGCCTTGTACGACGTCTCCGACCCGTCCGTGCCGACCAGCACCCGGCTGTAGCTGCTCATGCGCCGGAGCGTACCGTTGTCGGAAGTTGTCGGTGGGGCCGGTTACCCTTGACCGGTGGCCGACATCCTGAGTGAGCTCCGTCAGCGCGTCGTCGTCTGCGACGGCGCGATGGGCACGATGCTGCAGGCGGCCGACCCGTCGCTCGACGACTTCGAGGGGCACGAGGGCTGCAACGAGATCCTCAACGTCACGCGCCCCGACGTCGTCAAGGACGTGCACGCCGCGTACTTCGACGCGGGTGTGGACGCCGTCGAGACCAACACGTTCGGCGCCAACCTCGGCAACCTCGGCGAGTACGGCATCCCCGAGCGCATCCACGAGCTGTCCGTCTCCGGCGCGCGGCTGGCCCGCGAGGTCGCCGACGGCTACTCCACGCCCGACCGGCCGCGCTGGGTCATCGGCTCCATGGGTCCTGGTACGAAGCTGCCGACGCTCGGCCACGTGCCGTACGCCGTGCTGCGCGACGCGTACCAGGCCAACGCCGCGGGCCTCGTCGAGGGCGGCGCCGACGCGCTGCTCATCGAGACCGCGCAGGACCTCCTCCAGGCCAAGGCCGCGATCGTCGGCGCCCGCCGCGCGGTGGCGGCATCGGGGCGGTCCGTCGGCGTCTTCGCGCAGGTCACCGTCGAGACCACCGGCACCATGCTGCTGGGCTCCGAGATCGGCGCGGCGCTCACCGCCATCGAGCCGCTCGGCGTCGACCTCATCGGCCTCAACTGCGCCACCGGCCCGGCCGAGATGGGCGAGCACCTGCGCTACCTCGCCAAGCACTCGACCATCGGCGTCTCCTGCATGCCCAACGCCGGCCTGCCGACCCTCGGCAAGCACGGCGCCGAGTACCCGCTCACGCCCGAGGAGCTGGCCGACGCGCTCGACCAGTTCACGAAGGAGTACGGCCTCGCGCTCGTCGGCGGCTGCTGCGGCACCACGCCCGAGCACCTGCGCCAGGTCGTCGAGCGGGTCCGCGGCCGCGAGCTCGCCCCGCGCAAGCCCCGGCACGAGTCGGGGGCGGCGTCGCTGTACCAGCACGTGCCGTTCCGCCAGGACACGTCGTTCATGGTCATCGGCGAGCGCACCAACGCCAACGGCTCGCGCGCGTTCCGCGACGCGATGCTGGAGGAGCGCTGGGACGACTGCGTCGAGATCCTGCGCTCGCAGGTCCGCGACGGCGCGCACATGATCGACCTCTGCGTCGACTACGTCGGCCGCGACGGCGCCCGCGACATGAGCGAGCTGGCGTCGCGCTTCGCCACCGCCTCGACGCTGCCGATCGTGCTCGACTCGACCGAGGCCAACGTCCTCCAGGCGGGCCTCGAGCACCTCGGCGGCCGCGCGGTCATCAACTCCGTCAACTACGAGGACGGCGACGGCCCCGACTCCCGCATGGCCAAGGTCATGCCGATGGTCCGCGAGCACGGCGCCGCCGTCATCGCGCTGACCATCGACGAGGAGGGGCAGGCGCGTACCGCGGAGTGGAAGACCCGCATCGCGTACCGCCTCATCGAGGACCTCACGACCAACTGGGGCCTGCGGACGTCCGACATCCTCGTCGACTGCCTGACGTTCCCCATCGCCACCGGCCAGGAGGAGACTCGCCGCGACGGCATCGAGACCATCGAGGCGATCCGCCAGCTCAAGGCGCGCTACCCCGACGTGCACACGACGCTCGGCGTCTCCAACGTGTCGTTCGGCCTCAACCCCGCCGCGCGCATCGTGCTCAACTCCGTGTTCCTCGCCGAGTGCGTCAAGGCCGGCCTCGACTCGGCGATCGTGCACGCGTCGAAGATCCTGCCGATGTCGCGGATCCCCGACGAGCAGCGTTCCGTCGCGCTCGACCTCGTCTACGACCGCAGGCGCGAGGGGTACGACCCGGTGCAGGCGTTCCTCGACCTGTTCGAGGGCGTCGACCCGGCCGCCGGCCGCGCGTCGCGCGCCGAGGAGCTGCTCGCGCTGCCGCTGTCCGAGCGGCTGGAGCGCCGCATCGTCGACGGCGAGCGCAAGGGGCTCGAGGGCGACCTCGACGAGGCCATGCAGACGCGGCCGCCGCTGGAGATCATCAACGACACGCTGCTCGCCGGCATGAAGATCGTCGGCGACCTGTTCGCGAGCGGCGAGATGCAGCTGCCGTTCGTCCTGCAGTCGGCCGAGGTCATGAAGGCCGCCGTGGCCTACCTCGAGCCGCACATGGAGAAGGCAGACTCCGGCGGCAAGGGCACGATCGTTCTCGCGACCGTCAAGGGCGACGTCCACGACATCGGCAAGAACCTCGTCGACATCATCCTGAGCAACAACGGCTACTCCGTCGTCAACCTCGGCATCAAGCAGCCGATCTCCGCGATCCTCGACGCCGCGTCCGAGCACTCCGCCGACGCCATCGGCATGAGCGGCCTGCTCGTGAAGTCGACCGTGATCATGAAGGAGAACCTCCAGGAGATGACGCAGCGCGGCGTCTCCACGCCGGTCCTCCTGGGTGGGGCGGCGCTGACCCGCGCGTACGTCGAGCGCGACCTCCGCGAGGTCTACGACGGCGACGTGTCGTACGCCCGCGACGCGTTCGAGGGGCTGCGGCTCATGGACGCCGTCATGGCGGCCAAGCGCTCGCCGGGGTCGGTGCCGGCGTCGGCGACGCCGCACGCGCCGAAGGAGGCGCCGTCCGAGCGGCCCGCGCCTCGCCGGCGGCTCGTCGAGGTGGACGAGTCCACGCTCCCCGCCAAGTCCGACGTCGCCACCGACGTGCCCGTGCCCGCCGTGCCGTTCTACGGCTCCCGCGTCGTCAAGGGCATCGCGCTGCAGGACTACGCGTCGTACCTCGACGAGCGGGCGACCTTCATGGGGCAGTGGGGGCTGCGCGGCTCGCGTGGCGGCAAGGGCCCGTCGTACGAGGAGCTGGTCGAGACCGAGGGCCGCCCGCGGCTGCGCGACTGGCTGGCCCGCATCCAGTCCGAAGGCATCATGAACGCCGCGGTGACGTACGGGTACTTCCCGTGCGTCAGCAAGGGCGACGACCTCATCATCCTGAGCGAGGACGGCGCCGAGCGGTGCCGCTTCACGTTCCCCCGGCAGCGGCGCGACCGGCGCCTGTGCATCTCCGACTTCTTCCGTCCTGAGGAGTCGGGCGAGGTCGACGTGGTGGCGTTCCACGTCGTCACCATGGGCGAGCACGTGTCCGAGGTGACCGGCGAGCTGTTCGCGCGCAACGCCTACCGCGAGTACCTCGAGCTGCACGGCCTGTCCGTCCAGCTCACCGAGGCCCTCGCCGAGATGTGGCACGCGCGCGTCCGTGAGGAGATGGGCATCGCCGGCGAGGACTCGCCGGAGCTGTCCGAGGTCTTCCGGCAGGCGTACCGCGGGTCGCGGTACTCCTTCGGCTACCCGGCCTGCCCCAACCTCGAGGACCAGACCAAGCTCATGGACCTGCTCCAGCCCGAGCGGATCGGCGTCCAGCTGTCGGAGGAGTTCCAGCTGCACCCCGAGCAGTCGACGTCGGCGATCATCGTCCACCACCCCGAGGCCAAGTACTTCGCGGCTCGGTGATCGGCACGACCAGCCGCGCGCTGGCGGCGTTCTCGGTCGCTTGCGTGCGAGGCACGCGGCGCTCCCTGCGGCCTTGCCAGCCCACGCCTGGACGCGCCGGGTGACGGTCTCCCCGGTCCCGCCTGTCCCGCCCACCGCCTCGGGTGCGCCCACAGGACGTCTCCGTGCGGTGCTGTTCGACATGGACGGGCTGCTCGTCGACTCCGAGCCGGTCTGGTCGGTCGCCGAGGCCGAGATCATGGCCTGGCTCGGCGGGCCGTGGAACCTCGACGTCAAGGCGCAGTGCGTCGGCCGCCGCGTGGACGAGGCGTGCCGCATCCTCGTCGGCGTCGCGGGCTCGACGGTGCCGCCCGAGGAGGTCGAACGCCGCCTCGTCGCCCGCATGTGCGAGCTGTTCCGCGCCGACCTGCCCGTGCTGCCCGGCGCGGCCGAGCTGGTCGACGCCGTCCGCGCGGCTGGCATCGCGACCGCGCTCGTGTCGTCGTCGTACCGCGCGCTCGTGGACGCGGCGCTGGAGTCGTTCGGGGCGCACCGCTTCGACGTCACCGTCGGCGGCGACGAGGTGACGCGCGCCAAGCCGGACCCGGAGCCGTACGCCACCGCCGCCGCCCGCCTCGGCGCCCACCCCGCCGACTGCGTCGTGGTCGAGGACAGCGCGGCGGGCGCGACGTCCGGCGTCGCTGCCGGGTGCCGCGTGCTCGCCGTCCCGAACGTCGTCCCGATGCCCCCCGGCATCGCGCACGCCGAGGCCGCGTCGCTCACCGATGTCAGCGTCGCGACGCTGGCGGCGATGGTCTAGAAGCCGTCGGGTATGTCGACGCGGCGGCCCTGGGCGTCGTACGCCACCGGCACGCCGTGCCGCTCGTCCGGTGCCTGGACGGTGCCCGCGACGTACTTGCGGTCGCCGCCGTCCACGAGCTTCAGCGTGCCGACGATGCGGCCCTTGTCGACCAGCTCGATGCGGACGACCTCCGGCGGGACGGCGCCCCAGTAGAGCATCCACTCCCAGTCCGCGGCGCCCTTGACGGGGATGCCCTCGCGCGAGAGCACCGGCTTCAGCGCGCCGGTGGGGCCGGAGTCGTTGTCGGCATCCATCTGCCAGGACACCTCGACGGGAGGGTCGCTGACCCACCCGACGCAGTTCGTGCCCTCCTTGCCGGTCCACGCGACGACCCACCATGTCGTCCTGCCCGCCTTGCCTGTGCCGATCGTGCGCGAACCGGCGGTGCCGGGCTCGGCCGGGTCCCAGCAGCGCGTGGTGCCGGCGTCCTCGGCGCCATCGTCGCCAGGCGGGACGATGATGGCCCCGCAGGGCCGCGCCGGGTCGAACAGCTGTCCGTTCGCACAGCGGAGGGGCTCCTCCGTTGGACGCGTGCCGGTCGGCGTCGGCCCCGCGGGCTCCATCGAGCGCGGACCGCCGCCGGGCGCGGCCAGCGCGCCCGCCGTGAGCAGGGCGGCCAGCGCGAGCGTGGCGCCCGCGAGCTGCCGGTGGCGGCGGGCGCGGGCGCGGCGTTCGATCGCGGGGAACGGCGGGGCCACGGTCGCGCGCGCGGCGTCGTCCACCGCGGTGGCGAGGTCGTCGAAGTCACTCATGGCGGTCTCCTCCGCGCGCGGCGGCCGCGGCGCGGGCGCGGGACAGGCGGCTCTTGACGGTGCCGACGGGGATGCGCAGCTCGGCCGCGACCTGCTCCAGCGGCAGGCCGAGCGCGTGGTGCAGGACGAGGACCTCGCGGTACGCGCGCGGCAGCCCTTCGAGCACCCGTTCGGCGTCGAGGCGGCTGCCGTCGGGCGGCTCGACGTCCGGGGCCACGCCGATCCGTGCCATCGCCCGCGCGGCGACCTTGGCGCGGCGCCAGCGGGAGGCGGAGAGGCGGAACGCGACGGTACGGACCCAGGCCTCGGGGTTGTCGTACGTCTCGACGGTGCTCCACCGCGGCAGCAGGCGGGCGAACGCCTCCTGGACGACCTCCTCGGCGTCCGCTCGGCTGCCGGTGGCGACCGTGAGCGCGCCGACGAGGCGGGCGTACGTCGCGGCGTACAGCTCCGCGACGCCCGCGGCGGCGGCCTCGGCGCGCGGCCGCCCGGGGGCGGCCAGGGCTGCGTTCATACGGCTAACACGCGCGGCAGGGCCGCGCGGTTCCCGCGTGGTCTACAGGGGGAGCGGGCAGACGTACGGCTTGCCGTTGCGCGCCGGCTCGCGGTCGAGGAACGCCGCGAACGGGCTCACGGGGTTCCACTGGCCGTTGCCGCTGCTGGTCGGCTTCGCCTTGCGGTCGAACTTGATGATGTCGATGCCGCGGACGTAGTCGAGGGAGTAGACGACGTCGGGGCTGATCCAGTACGCCGACGAGGCCGCGCCGCCGCCGAGGAACCAGCCCTTCTCGACGATCTTGCCGGTCTTGGTCACCTCGACGAAGCGGGTGCCGAAGCCGTACCAGGCCACCGCCACCAGGCCGCCGTCCTTGAACGACGGGTGCGGCTGGAACCAGTGCCCGCAGTGCTGGTTGACCTCGGCGCGGCCCTCGGTGAACAGGCCGGGCGTGAGCGAGTAGTCGCCGAGGTACTTGAAGCTCTTCGTCTTCGCGTGGTTCTTGGTGTCGTACACCATGAACGACCCGTCCTTGGGGTCGCCGCACATCATGCCGCTCTCGCTGCCGACCAGGAGGAAGCGGTCCTTGCCGCCGCGCGGCCAGACGTTGCCGTGGACGTAGCGGCTGTCGGGGAGGCGGCCGGAGGCGATGAGCTTCGGCTTGGCGGGGTTCTTGCGGGCGTCGAGGTAGACGACCGGGCTGGTCGCGCCCACGAGCAGGCCGGGGCTGACCTCGGTCCAGTCGTGCGAGCCGGTGACGCCACCCACGCCGCGCCAGCTGCCGGCCAGCTTGGGGTTCTTGGGGTCGCGCAGGTCGACGATCTCGCCGTCGGAGCTGTAGACCCACTTGCAGGACAGCACGCAGGTGTTGGTGTGGCCGGCGGCGCCGCGCAGCGTGGAGATCAGCGTGGGGACGTTGGGGTTGGAGACGTCGACGACGTAGAGGATCCCGGTGTACGACTGCCCCGCGACGAGGATCTTGCCGTTGGTGTCGACGTCCTCGCGCTCCTGGTTGGGCGTGTGCGGGAGCGGCGTGAAGCCCATCGGCAGCGGCAGGGTGGGGTTGCTGACGTCGTAGATCGTCAGGCCCTTCGCGGTCAGGACGTAGAACTTCTTCCCGAGCAGCCGCGCGCCGGCCGTGTCGGCGTCGAGCGGGATGTTCGCGACGAACTCGACGTTGCTCGTCTTGTCCAGGTACCCGGGGCCAGGGGAGCCCGAGGACGACGGAGCGGCGGACAGGGCGAGGGCGGCGGCGACCGCGAGCAGCTTGCGCATAGGCCCGTATACGACGCCGGAGGGGCCCTGACCTGCCTGGCTAGGGTCGGCTGCCGGACCGGTAGATGACGTCGACCATCGGCTCGTACCCGATCTGGGCGAAGCACGCGTCGTAGTCGCGGCCGGCGTCCAGGCACTCCCGCAGCTCGGCGCGGGCCTCCGGGTCGAGCCTGAGGAGGCGGTACGGCTTGGGCGCCTTCTCCGCGTCCGTGCGCAGGTCGAGGCGCGGGATGACGAGCGCCTGGATGGTCATGGCGATGGCACCCGCGAGCAGGATCGCCGCCGGACGGCGGTCGCGGGGCCAGGTCCTCGCCATCAGTCGAGGAGGTCGGGCTGCTCGCGGACGATGCGGGCGTACAGCGGCTGGAACGAGATCCACCCGGCGATCTCGCTGCCGACCTGCTTGTGCGTCTTGCCCGCCTGGTCGGCGTCGATGAGCACCCGCGGCCCGGCGGCCATGGCGAGCAGCTGCGCCTGGCAGGAGCGCTCCATCGTCACGAACCACCACACCGCCGCGTCGACCGTCGTCCCGACGGTGAGCAGGCCGTGGTTGCGGAGGATGACGGCCTTGTTGTCACCGAGGGCGTGCGCGATGCGCTTGCCCTCCTCGACGTCGAGGACGACGCCGGTGTAGTCGTCGAACAGCGCGTGGTGGCCGTAGAACGCCGTCACGTCCTGCGTGATCGGCTCCAGCTCCATGCCGAGCGCGCTGAACGCCTTGCCGTGGATCGAGTGCGAGTGCGCGGCCGCGACACAGTCGGGGCGGGCGGCGTGCACCTGCGAGTGGATGGCGAACGCGGCGGCGTTGACCGGGTGCTTGCCGTCGACGACCTCGCCCTCGTGGTTGACGAGGATCAGGTCGCTGACCCGGATCTGCGAGAACGGCATCGCGAACGGGTTGACCCAGAAGTGGTCGGGGAACTCGGGGTCGCGCGCCGTGATGTGGCCGGCGATGCCCTCTTCGAAGCCGAACTTCGAGAACAGGCGGAACCCCGCGGCCAGCCGCTGCTTGCGGTGCAGCCGTTCCTCCTCGACGTTCGCGAACGTCGGCATCGAGAGGTACTGCAGCTCGGGGCGGTTCGACGGCAGGATCGACGGCATCGCGGGCTCCTTGGGCATGACGCGGGGTCGTTCGTGCCCCAGTGTGCCGCAGCCCCGCCGCGAGGTCACTCCGTCGTGATCGCCTTGAGCACGTCGAGCCGCGCCGCGCGCCTGCCCGGCAGCGCCGCCGCCGCCACGCCGGCGAGCGCGCCGATGAGCACGATGAACAGCAGCTGCCCGGTCGGCACCGTCAGCTTGTGGATGCCGCTGTCCTTGAGCGCCTGCACCAGCGACCAGCCGAAGAACAGCCCGACGACCAGCCCGAGCAGCGTCCCGAACAGCGCGATGATGACGGCCTCCCACCGCACCGCCGACCGCAGCTGGCGGCGGGTCATCCCGACGGCGCGGAGCAGGCCGAGCTCGCGGGTGCGCTCGAATATCGACAAGGCGAGGGTGTTCATGATCCCGAGGAACGCTATGACGATGGCGAGCGCGAGCATCACGTAGATCAGCCCGAGCATCTGGTTGATCTGCGCGGACTGCGCCTCCTTGAACTCCGTCTGGTCCTGCAGCGTGGCGTTGGGGTACGCGGCGGTGACCGCCTCGACGGCCTTCCTTGCGGCCTCGGGGGTGACGCCCTCGGCCCTGCTGACGAACACGCGCGCGTCGAACTGCTGGCCGAAGTTGGCGGCGTACGTCTCCAGCGGCAGGAGGTACTGCCCGCCCGCGTCGACCCGCCGGTAGATCGCGGCGAGCCGCAACGTCTTGTCGCCGGTGTGCGCGAACTGCGCGGGGACCTCGGTGCCGACCTTCCACTTCTGGTCGCGCGCGGTGGCGGTGTCGACGGCAAATGTGTCGCCGCGCAGGTCCTCGAAGCTGCCCTCGGCGATGTCGAGGTCGATGATCTGCCCGAACTCCTCCGGGTCGACGGCGCCGAGGTAGCGCGTGCCGCCGTCGATCTTCGCCTGGCCCATGCGGAACCCGGCCGCGGCGCGTACCTCGGGCAGCTTCTTGAGCGAGGCGGCCAGCTCGGGGCTGAGGCCGCCGAACCCGAACGTCCCGCTGTCGACGACGAAGTCGCCGGTGAACGCCTTGTCGATGCTCTCGTTGATCGAGGTCTTGGCCGACGCGGCGAAGATCGTGATGAACCCGACGAGCCCGACGCCGATCATGAGCGCGGCGGCGGTGGAGGCCGTGCGCTTGGGGTTGCGCATGGCGTTCTCGCGGGCGAGGCGGCCCGTGACGCCGCGCAGGCGGGGGAGCGGCGCGCCGATGAGCCTGCTGACCGGCCTGGCGAACACCGGCCCGAGCACGGCGACGCCGAAGAAGATGACGACCGCGCCGGCGCCGACGTTGGCGAGGGCGTTGCCTGCGTCGCCGAACAGGCCGTTGAAGAGCAGCAGCGCCCCGATCGCGGTGATCGTCGCGCCGACGATCGTGCGCCGCCGGGAGCCGCCGGTGTGCTCGAACGCGAGGTCGCGCATGGCCGCGACCGGCGGCACCTTGGACGCGCGGCGCGCGGGGAAGTACGCCGACGCCACGCTGACGCCGAGACCGGCGATGAGCGACATGACCGCCGTCTTGGCGGTGAACACGATGCCGCCCGCGGGAATGTCGATGCCGAACCCCGCCAGCACGCCCTTGAGCCCGGCGGCGATGCCGATGCCCGCGAACATGCCGAGCACCGACGCCAGCAGCCCGACCGCGACGGCCTCCATGAGCACGCCGGTGAGCACCTGGCGGCGGCTGGCGCCGACGGCGCGCATGAGCGCCATCTCGCGGCCGCGCTGCGCCACGATGATCGTGAACGTGTTGTGGATCATGAACGACCCGACGAGCAGCGCGACGATCGCGAACGTCAGCAGGAACGTGCTGAAGAAGCCGAGCGCCTTGCGGACGATCGACTGGTTCTCCTCGGTGAGCTCCTCGCCGGTGATGACCTCGGTGTCGCCGGGCACCGCGGCGGCGAGCCTGTCGCGCAGCGCCTCCTGGCTGACGCCGGGGTCGGCGACCGCGGCGACGGAGTCGTACGAACCGGGCTCGCCGACGAGACGCTGCGCGGCGGCGCCGGTCCACATGACGTGCGTCGGGCCGCCGCTGCCGTCGGCGTCGCCGAACGTCGCGATGCCGACCACCCTGACCCGCTGCGGGCCCTTCTCCACGAGCACGGTCGCGGTGTCACCGATGCCGACGCCCGCCTCGCCCGCGGTGAACCGGTCGAGCACGACCTCGTCGTCGGCGGCAGGGGGGTCGCCCTCCACGAGGCGGAACGGGTTGAGCGCGGGGACGGTCAGCCAGTTGCGGCCGAACGTCGGCGCGCCCTGACCCGGGTCGCCCACGGCCTTGCCGTCGCGGCCGACGATCTGGGCGTACCCCTCGACCAGCCCCTCGGCGTCGGCCACGCCGTCGACGCCGCGCACCGTGTCGACGATGGTCGCGGGGACCCGGGCGCGCTGCGTGCCGAAGTCGAGACTGATCGCGGACTTGCCGCGGACGACGGCGTCGGTGCCGGCGGTGGCCTCGGCGAAGATCGAGTCGAACGTACGGCCGATGGTGTCGGTGAGCACGAGCGTGCCGGCCATGAACGCGACGCCGAGCAGGACGGCGAGCGACGTCGTGAACAGCCGTAGCTTGCGGGCCAGCAGGCCCTTGAGCGCGATCCGGAACATCGGGATCAGCCCTCGAGGCTCTTCATCCGGTCGAGGACGCGCTCGGCCGTGGGGTCGGCCAGCTCGTCGACGATGCGGCCGTCGGCGAGGAAGACGACGCGGTCGGCGTACGCCGCCGCGCCCGGGTCGTGCGTGACCATGACGATCGTCTGGCCGAGGTCGTCGACGGCCTGGCGCGCGAAGCTGAGGATCTCCGCGCCGGAGCGGGAGTCGAGGTTGCCGGTGGGCTCGTCGGCGAACACGATATCGGGCCGCCCGGCCAGCGCCCGCGCGACGGCGACGCGCTGCTGCTGGCCGCCCGACAGCTCGCTGGGGCGGTGGGTGAGCCGGTCGCCGAGGCCGACGGTCGCGATGACCGTGTCGAGCCAGGCGCGGTCCGGCTCGCGGCCCGCGAGGGCGGCGGGGAGCGTGATGTTCTCCAGCGCGGACAGCGTGGGGATGAGGTTGAACGCCTGGAAGACGAAGCCGATCTTGTCGCGGCGCAGCGTCGTGAGGCGGCGTTCGTCGAGGGTCGTGAGGTCGACGTCGCCGACGTAGACCTTGCCGGCGCTGAGGTCGTCGAGGCCGGCGAGGCAGTGCATGAGCGTCGACTTGCCGGAGCCGGACGGGCCCATGATCGCGGTGAAGCGGCCGCGCTCGAAGTCGACCGTCACGTCGTGCAGCGCCGTGACCTGGGTGTCGCCGTGGCCGTACACCTTCGACGCGCCGACGGCGCGCGCGGCGGCGCTCGTCGTGGTCGTCCCTGGGGTCGCGGTCGCGTCGATCGTCGTGCCTCCTCGTCTCATGGCGCCGAGCGTAGGCGGCGCGTCGAACGGCGTCGCCTTCGATACCTCCCGTCCGTCACGGCGACGGCCGGGCATAGCAGGGCGAACCCGGGTGCACCGGGCAGCCCTCGCGACAAGTCGTGACGAAGGTCACGCCTTACGCGGGGACGTTCTCCGGACCTGTCTGAGCCACCGGCTCGGCGACCGGCTCCGCCCGCGGCGGTGGCAGGTCGGGGATCGTGCCGCCGAACTCGGGGCAGTACGCCTGGAAGCTGCACCAGCCGCAGAGCGCGGACCGCCGCGGCCGCCAGTCGCCGGTGTCGTTGGCCCGCTTGATCGCCTGCCACAGCGCGACCAGCGTGCGCTCGAACCGGCGCAGCTCGTCCTCGTCGGGCCGGTAGTCGACCGTGACGACGTCGCCCAGGTAGATCAGCCGCAGCGCCTCGGGGATGACCCCCTCGGAGCGCCACAGCAGCAGCGCGTAGAACTTGAGCTGGAACAGCGCGCTCGCCTCGTACGCCACCCCGGGCGCCTTGCCCGTCTTGTAGTCGACGACCCGGACGCGCCCGGTGGGCGATCGGTCGAGGCGGTCGACGTAGCCGTGCAGGCGTACGCCCAGCTCGGGCAGTTCGTGGGTGACGTAGAGCTCCCGTTCCGCGGGCTCGAGGCGGGCCGGGTCCTCGAGGGCGAAGTAGTTGCCGAGGAGCACCCGCGCCGACTCGAGCCAGGCGACCAGGTCGGGGTCGTCCGCCTCGAACAGCGCGGCGACGTCGGGCTCGGCGGCCGCGATGCGTTCCCACGCGGGTGCGAGGAGGTCGCCCGCCCGCTCGATCGTGCGCTCGGACGCCGGCAGGTCGAACAGCTGCTCCAGGACCGCGTGCACGACCGTCCCGCGCGTGGCGTCGCGCGTGGGGGCCTCGGGCAGCCGGTCCACCACGCGCAGCCGGTACTTCAGAGGGCACGACTTGAAGTCGCTGCCCCGTGACGGGCTGAGGGTGGCGAGCGCCGGACGCTCGTCGATCGCGGTCATGGGATCACCATAAAGAGGGGGTGTGACAAAAACAGTGACCGCCGCGCGATCTGTGGACGGCCGTGTCGATCGGCGGCTGTTGTCCACAGATCGGCGGAAGGGTCTGGCTTTCCTGTCCCTGGGCCGCCGTACGATTCGCGGCATGGTGATGGAGAGCAAGGGCCGCGTCGCGAAGGCGACCCACGTCGGCATCCCGGCGGACCTGACGGAGGAGGAGCACGGCCGCGCGGCGTTCGCGGGGCCGGTGTCGCACCTCTACCGCACGATCCCCGCGACAGCGTGGGTCGACGTGGACGGGCCTCTGCGCCCGAGCGCGTACGACCTCAACCGCCTCTCCGGCGAGGAGACCGAGGTCCTCTACAACGACGACCTGCGCATCCGGGTCGACCGGCGGGCCGAGGCGGTGCCGTACGCCTCGCGCAACGCCGACGGCGACGAGATCGCGTTCGTGCACCACGGCTCGGGCGTGCTGCAGACCGACTACGGCCCGCTGCCGTACGACGCCGGCGACTACCTCGTCATCCCCAAGGGCACGGTGCACCGCTGGGTGCCGTCCGGCGGGGAGTCGTTCCTCCTCGTCATCGAGTCGGCGGCCGCGGTGACGATGCCGGACTTCGGGCTCATGGGACGGCACGCCGTCGTGGACCCGAAGGTGCTGGTCACGCCGACGCCGTGGGACGAGCCGCCCGCGGACTGGACGGGTGACGGCGACGGGAGCTGGCGCGTACGTGTGAAGCGGCTGCACGCGTGGACGACGTTCACCTACCCGCACAACCCGTTCACGGCGGTCGGGTGGGCGGGCGACCTGGCGCCGTTCCGGCTGCACACCTCCGACATCCGGCCGGTGGTGTCGGCGCGGTACCACCTGCCGCCGTCGGTGCACACGACGTTCCGGTGCGGGCGCTTCGACGTGGCGACGTTCGTCCCGCGGCCGTTCGAGACCGACCCGGAGTCGCTGCGGGTGCCGTTCTTCCACGCCAACGTCGACAACGACGAGGTGATCTTCTACAGCCGCGGCGACTTCTTCTCGCGCAAGGGGATCGGCGAGGGGTGGCTGTCGCTGCACCCGCAGGGCGCGCCGCACGGGCCGCAGCCCGGCGCGGCGGAGCGGGCGGCGGCGAAGGAGACGGCCGAGGAGCTGGCCGTCATGGTCGAGTGCACGGCGCCGCTGTCCGTGAGCAACGAGGCGAAGGAGGCGGAGGACCCGGCGTACACGACCTCGTGGGCGCGCGGGATGGGCCTGGTCGACGGGTGACGCGGCACGCGGGATGGCTGGCCGGTGTGACCGCGGCGGTGGCCTTCGGCGTGCTGGCGGTCGTCGTGCCGTCGTCGTGGTGGGGCGGGGCGTTCGCGGCGGCGGTGGTGTTCGCGCTGGTGGCGGCGCGGCCGGTGGTCAGCGCGGCATACGCGCCGTCGTGGACACGGACGACGGTCGTCGTCGGCGCGCTGGCCGTGGCCTTCGGCGTCCTCTACGCGTCCGTCGTGCCGCCTTGGGGGCCGCGACCGGGCGTCTACGTTCCGCTCGCGCTCGTTCTCGCGCTTGTCGCGCTGGCCGTGGTGGCGGACACGCCGATGGCGCGGTGGGGCGGGCGGCTCACCGACTACCGCACCGTCGAGCACGCCGACAGGAGCGCGTCGCGGCGGCGGTACGAGCGGTACTGACCGCCGCCGTCAGCGGACGACGCGGTTCGTGAGGGTGCCGAGGCCCTCGACGGCGAGCGTGACCGTCTGGCCCGGGGCGAGCCAGCGGTCGATGTCGAGGCCGCACCCACCGCCGAACGTGCCCGACCCGAGCACGTCCGTCGGGTAGACGTCCTCGTCGCGGCTGACGTGCGCGAGCATCTGCGCGAACGTCCACCGCCGCCCTGCCGTCGTCCCGCGCGACCAGACCTCGGCGTCCACCGTGACGGTCATCTCGTGGTCGTCCTCGGGATCCCACTCGTCCGCGGTGACGAGCACCGGGCCGAACGACGTGTTGAAGTCCTTCGCCTTCGCCGGCCCCAGCCAGCAGGCCATCTCGTCGCGCTGGATGTCGCGGGCGGACCAGTCGTTCATGACGACGTAGCCGAAGATCGCCGCCCGCGCGTCGTCCTCGGACAGATCGCGCCCGCCGCGGCCGACGACCGCCGCGATCTCGCACTCGTAGTCGAGGCGCTCGGTGTACGACGGCCACGCCACCTCGTCGCCGTCGCCGGAGATGGAGCGGCGGTTGCCCTTGTAGTAGACGGGCAGCCGGTCCCACGGCTCGGGGACGGTCGTGCCGCGCCGGGCCGCGCCGCGCTCGACGTGGTCGCGGAACGCGAGGAAGTCGCGCAGCGAGTTCGGGGCGCGCAACGGCGCCAGCATCCGTACGGACGCCGGGCGGAGCCAGCCGGGGGAGTCGTCGTTCGCGGTCTCGACCAGCTCGGTGACCCGCTGCTGGGTCGCCTCGCTCGCCTCCAGCAGGTCCACGAGGTCGGCCGGCGCGGTCGCCTCGCGGCTCGCCGCCCAGCTCGCGACGTCGAGCAGCCACTCCTCGCCGTCGCGCTCACGGAGCGCGCCGAGCCGCCCCGTCCCGCCCTCCTCGCCGGTCCACGAACACCACCGCACGAGCCGGTCACCTCCCGCTGCCGTCGCCGGGGCGGCATCCTGTCACCTGCGCGCACCCGCGCGCCGCGACGCGAGGAGGGACATGCGGGCCGAAGCCGCCGCGCGCGCCGCGCTGGTCAGCCCGTCGCTCCTCCCCGTCGCCGCGACGCTGCTGGCGCTCGCCGGGGTGCGTACGGGCGAGACCGTCGTGGACGTCTGCTGCGGCGCCGGGCTGCTCACCCACCCGCTCGGCGCGGCGGCGGGGGAGACGGGCCGGGTCTACGGCGTCGACGCCGACGAGGGCCTGCTGACGTACGCCCGCGACCGCCGCCCCTCCGCCGTCCGCTGGGTACGCGGCGCGCCCACCCGCCTGCCGCTCGCCGGGGAGAGCGCGGCGAAGGTCGTCTGCGGCGCCTCCCATCGGGTCGCCGACGTGCCGGCCGCGCTCGCCGAGTGGGCACGCGTGCTCGTCCCCGGCGGGCGGGTGGCGCTGTGCGCGTGGGGCGCGTTCGCCGACGACGACGCCGAACGCGCGGTCCGCGGCGTCGCGCGCGGGGGCGCCGTACGGATGCTCGACCTGCGCGCGCTCCTCACGGAGGCCGGGCTGCGGGTGCAGCACGCCAGCGAGGAGACGGTGGCGGTGCCGTTCCCCGCGGCGGAGGCGTACGCCGCGTGGCGGCTGTCGTTCGGCGGGCGCGTGGCGGCCACGCACGTGAAGCGCGTCGCCGCCGCCCTGGGTAACGGTCCGGTGGTCGCCGGGGCGTTCGTGCGTTACGCGAGCGCCCTCCGCACGTAGCATCGGGGCATGTCCGAGACGCGCCGCGCGGAACGCCGCCCCGGCGTGCCGCTCGGCCGCCCGTTCGGCATCCCGGTGTTCCTCGCGCCGAGCTGGGTCGCGGCGGGGGTGCTCATCACGTTCGCCGTGGCGCCGTACTTCTCGTACCCCTCCACCCCGATGGCCCCGGACTACGCCATGGCCGCGCTCGCCGCCGTGCTGCTCGCGGCGTCGGTGCTCGCGCACGAGCTCGGCCACTCGGCGATCTCCCTGTGGCTGGGCATCCCGATCAAGCGGGTGACGCTGTTCCTGTTCGGCGGGATGGCCGAGATGGAACGCGAGCCGCCGACGCCCGCCGGTGAATACCTCGTCGCGGTCGCGGGGCCGCTCGTGTCGGTGTTCCTGGCCGGCTGTGCGGCAGTGATGGCGTCCGCCGCGCCCGACGGCGGCTACGTGTACCGCCTCGCCGCCTACCTCGCCGTCAGCAACGCCGTCCTCGGCGTCCTCAACCTGCTCCCCGGCCTGCCGCTCGACGGCGGCCGGATCCTGCGCGCCGGCGTCTGGCACGTCACCCGCAACCGGCACACCGGCACCCGCGCCGGCGTACGCGGCGGCCAGTCGGTCGCGCTGCTCGCGGCGGCGGTCGGCCTGCTGCGGATCGGCGGCGGAGACCAGATGGGGTTCTTCGAGCTGCTCATCGCGGCGTTCCTCTGGACGAATGCCACCGCCCTCGGCCGTCGCGCGCAGGTGCTGGAGCGGCTGGAGCGCATCGACGTCCGCGCGCTCGTACGCCCCGCGCTGCCGGTGGTCGCGTCACTGCCGCTGGCCGAGGCGTTGCGGCGTGCCGTCGAGGCGGGGCAGCGGCTGGTGGTCGTGGACGCGTACGGCGCGCCGTCCGGCGTCATCTCCGGCCACGCGCTCGCGGCCGTACCGGAGCAGCGGCGGCCCTGGGTGACGGTCGGGGACGTGACCCGTGGCATCGAGCCAGGCCTCGTGCTGCCGCCGGTGCTGACGGGCGAGCAGCTCCTGGAACGGATGCGCGCGACGCCGGCGACGGAGTACCTGGTGGCGGGGGCGGACGGCGAGGTGCAGGGCGTTCTCTCCGCGCACGACGTGGCGCGGGCGCTCGACGGAAGGGACGCCACGTGATCGTCAAGCTCCGCAACCCCGACCGCGAGATCTCCGTGGACGGCCCCAAGCGCGTGAGGGACCTGCTGGTCGAGGTCGGCCTCCACCCCGACGCGGTGCTGGTGATCAGGGGCCGCGAGCTCCTGACCCGGGAGGACACCGTGGAGGACACCGACACAGTCGAGGTCAGGCCGGTCATCTCGGGGGGCTGACGTCACCCCCCCTTGGTGATCACCTGTGTCCCCTCTCGTGCGGCCGAAAGGCCGTGCCCGGCCGAAAGCCGCTGAGGGGACACAGGTGATCACCTTCTGGGGGGAGGCGAGGGGAGCCGGGGCGGGGCGGGTCAGACGAGGGAGTCGAGCCAGGCCTGGTGGAGGTCGGCGTACGCCCCTGTGCTCGCGATGAGCTCGCGGGGCGAGCCGTCCTCCACGATCCGCCCCGCGTCGAGCACGAGGACCCGGTCGGCGATCTCCACGGTGGAGAGCCGGTGGGCGATGATCAGCGCCGTACGGTCGACGAGGATGGTGCGCAACGCGCGCTGCACCAGTCGTTCCGAGGGCACGTCCAGCGACGACGTCGCCTCGTCGAGGATCAGCACCGCGGGGTCCGCGAGGAACGCCCGCGCGAACGCCACCAGCTGGCGTTGCCCCGCGGACAGCCGCCCGCCGCGCTTGCGCACGTCGGTGTCGTAGCCGTCGGGCAGCCGGGTGATGAACTCGTGCGCGCCGATCGCCGAGGCGGCGGCCTCGACCTCGGCGCGGGTCGCCTCCGGACGTCCGAACAGGATGTTGTCGGCGACGGTCCCCGAGAACAGGAACGACTCCTGCGTCACCATGACGACGGCGCGGCGGAGGCGTTCCTCGGTGAGCGCGTGCAGCGGGACTCCGTCGAGCAGCACCTCGCCCTCGAGCGGGTCGTAGAAGCGGGCCAGCAGCCGCGCCATGGTCGTCTTGCCTGCCCCCGTGGCGCCGACCAAAGCGACGGTCTGGCCCGCGGGGATGGCGAGGTCGAGCGCCGGCAGGACGTCCGTGTCGCCGCGGTAGCCGAACCGCACCCCGCTGAACGTCACCGCCCCCCGCGCGGGCGGGAGCGATGCCGGCACCGCGGGCTCGGGCACGGACGGCTGCTCCTCCAGGACGCCCGCGAGCTTCTCCAGGGCGGCGGCCGCGGACTGGAACGAGTTGTAGAACTGGCTCAGCTCCTGCATCGGCTCGAAGAACCGCCGCAGGTACAGCAGGAACGCCGCCAGCACGCCGACCTTCACGTGCCCGTCCATGGCGCGCGACCCGCCGTACAGGAGGACGACGGCGATGGTGACGTTGCCGAGCAGCTTGATGGTGGGGCCGTAGATCGCGACGAGCTGGAACGACCGCAGGTTGGCGAGGCGGTACTGGTCGTCGACGTCCTCGAAGATCGCCTGGTTGCGCGGCTCGCGGCGGAACGCGTGCACCGCGCGGATGCCGCCCAGCGACTCGACGAAGTGCACGATGACGAGCGCGACGGCCTCGCGGGTGCGCCGGTACGCCGCCGCCGAGTGCTTGCGGAACCACCGCGTCAGCCACCACAGCGCGGGGAAGCAGAGCAGCGTCACGACGCCGAGCGGCAGGTCGAGCAGCAGCAGGATGACGCCGATGCTGACGACGGAGAGGACGGCGCGGACGAGGCCGTTGAGACCGGTGTCGAGCAGCTCGTTGATGGCGTCGACGTCGGACGTCAGGCGGGAGATGACGCGACCCGAGGTGTACGACTCGTGGAACGACAGCGACAGCCGCTGGAAGTGGTCGAACACCCGCCGCCGCAGCTCCCGCAGGACCTCCTGGCCGGTGCGCCCGGTGAGGACGAGGAACTGCCGGTGCATCCACGCCTGCACCGCGGTCGTCGCCAGGAACAGCCCCACGATGACGAACAGCCGCGTCGCCGAGCCTCCCGCCACCACCGGGGGCAGGCCGTCGTCGATGCCGACCTTGACGAGGTACGGGCCGGCCATGGCGGCGGCGTTCTCGACGAGGATGACGAGCGCGAGCAGCCACATCCGGCGCTTGTGCGGGCGCAGCAGCGAGCGCAGCAGCCGCCGCGAACGGTCACGCAGCAGCAGCGAGACGTCGGACGCGACGTCGTCGTCGCGCTCGGTCCCGACACCGCGCCACTCCTCGACGGGGGGAGCCGCGGCGGTCACGATGCCGTCCCAGCATCGGGCCGGCCCGCGCTGATACGCGACGGCGAGGCGTCGTCGGGCAAGGCCGCAGGGAGCGACCCGTGCTCCGCACGCGAGCGACCGAGAACGCCGCCCGGCGGCGCCTCGGCTAGCGATTCGGACTCGGCGGAGAGGATGGCGCGGTACGACGGGTACTGCTCGAGCAGGTCGTGGTGCGTGCCGACGGCGGTGATGGTGCCGTTCTCCAGCAGGGCGACGCGGTCGGCCAGCGCGAGCGTCGAAGGCCGGTGCACGACGACGAGCGCGGTCGTGCCGCGCAGCACCCGCGCGAGCGCCTCCTCGACCAGCGCCTCCGTGTGGACGTCCAGCGCCGACAGCGGGTCGTCGAGCACGAGCACGCGCGGCCTGCCGATGACGGCGCGGGCCAGCGCGAGCCGCTGCCGCTGGCCGCCCGAGAGCGACAGGCCCTGCTCGCCGACGCGCGTGTCGAGGCCGAACGGGAGGTCGTACGCGAACTCCGCCTGCGCCAGCGACAGCGCTTCCGCGATCTGCGACTCCGTGGCGTCGGGGGTGCCGAGGAGGAGGTTCTCGCGGACGGACGCCGAGAACAGGATCGGCTCCTCGAACGCCGTCGCCACCACCTGCCGCAACGACCGCAGGGTGACGTCGCGGACGTCGATGCCGTCGATCGTGACGCGGCCGTCGGTCACGTCGTAGAGGCGGGGGACGAGCGCCGTGAGCGTCGTCTTGCCGGAGCCGGTGATGCCCACCAGAGCCACGGTCTCGCCGGGCGCGACGTCGAGCCACACGTCGCGGAGCACAGGCGATGACTGGCCCGGATAGGTGAACGACACGCCCTCCAGCCGCAGCCGCCCCTCCGGATCGGACAGGGCCGCCGCGCCGGGCCGGTCGACCACCGCGGGCTCCGTGTCGAACACCTCGTACAGCCGGTCGGCCGCGGTCGCCGCCTCCTGCGCGGTCGCGAGGATCCAGCCGAGCGCCTCGACGGGCCAGACGAGGTAGAGCAGCAGCGACATGAACGCCACCAGCCCGCCGATGGTCAGGTCGCCGCGGCCGACGGCCAGCGAGCCGAACAGCAGCACCGCGCCGAGCGTCGCGCTGGGGATGAGCTCGAACAGCGTCCAGTACTTGGCGCGCAGCCTGACGATCTCGGTGGCGCCGTCGTAGAGCCGGTCGGCGCCCTCCTCGAACTGCGCGGACATCAGCCGCCGCCGCCCGAACGCCTTGACGACGCGGATGCCGGTCGCGGACTCCTCGACGAGCGTGGCGAGGTCGCCCTGGAGGTCCTGGACGCGGCGCGCGACGACGGCGTACTCCCGCTCGAACCGCGTCGAGAGCCAGACGATCGGCAGCAGCGACCCCGCGACGACGAAGCCGAGGGGCGCGTACAGACCGATGAGCAGGCCGACGACGGTGAGGAACGTCGCGATGTTGACGACGAGGAACACCAGCCCGAAGCCGATGAACCGCCGGATCACACCGAGGTCGGTCGTCGCGCGGGAGAGCAGCTGGCCGGTCTGCCACTGGTCGTGGAACGCCACGGGGAGGCGCTGGAGGTGGGCGTAGAGGTCGTCGCGGATCGCGGTCTCGATCTTGAGCACCGACGTCGACTGGGTCCACCGCCGTACGAACGCCAGGAACGCCTCCACGACGCCCAGCGCCAGCGCCAGCAGGCCGAGGCGGACCAGGCCGGAGGAGTCGCCGTTGGCCACGGGCCCGTCGATGACGGACTTGGTGACGACGGGGATGAGGATGCCCGCGCCGATGCCGACGAACGCCGAGAGCACCATGAAGACCATCTGTCCGTAGTACGGCCGGACGTAGGTCCGCACGCGCCACAGCGAGCGGAAGCGGGACGACGAGAGCATGAACCCGAACGTACCCCGGCGGTGTGACAAGTTTCGCGGCGATTACGCTGAGCGCCATGAAGTGCACCCGGTGCCGCGGTCGGGCGGTCGTGGAGGTGCCGCGCGCCAACGCGGCGTTCTGCGGCGACTGCTTCACCGAGTCGTACGTCCGCAACCTCGTCTCGCGCGCCATCCGGCACGACGCGATGTTCGGGCACACCGACCGGATCCTCGTGGCGGTGTCCGGCGGCAAGGACTCGCTGGCGCTGTGGGACCTGCTGCTCGACCTCGGCTACACCGCCGACGGGCTGTACCTCGGGCTCGGCATCGGCGGCTACAGCACGCGTTCCCAGCAGGTCTGCCAGGAGTTCGCCGACGCGCGCGGCGCCAAGCTGGTCGTCGTGGACGTCGAGGAGCGGGCGGGCTTCACGATCCCGCAGGCCGCCGCGACCAAGAAGCGCCCCGCCTGCGCGATCTGCGGGTTGTCCAAGCGGCACCTGTTCAACGCCGCCGCCCGCGAGCACGGCTACGACGTCGTCGCCACCGGCCACAACCTCGACGACGAGGTCGCCGTCCTCCTCGGCAACGTCCTGCGCTGGGAGACCGACTTCCTCGCGCGGCAGTCGCCGGTCCTGGAGGCGACCCACCCGAGCCTGGTGAAGAAGGTCAAGCCGCTGTACCGCGTCGCGGAGCGGGAGACGGCGGCGTACTGCGTCCTCAAGGGCATCGAGTACGTCGTCGAGGAGTGCCCGCTCGTCGAGGGCAACACCCAGATGAAGTACAAGGGCCTGCTCGACACGCTGGAGTCGCAGTCGCCCGGCACCAAGCACAACTTCCTGTTCGGCTTCCTGGAGAAGGGCCGCGCGCACTTCCCCGGGGACGGCGCCGAGCTCAACTCCTGCGTCGAGTGCGGGTCGGCGACGCCGTCGGACACGTGCGCGTTCTGCCGGTCGAAGTCGGTCATCGCGCTGGCGATCGGCACCCGGCCCTCGTGACGCGTCCCCTCCAGCCCGGCGAACGCGTCCAGCTCACCGACCCGAAGCGCCGGCTCTACACGATCACGCTGAAGCCCGGCGGCGAGTTCCACACGCACCGCGGCATCGTCGCCCACGACGACCTCATCGGCGGGCCCGAGGGTGTCGTCGTGAAGTCGACGAACGGCACCACCTATCTCGCGCTGCGCCCCCTGCTGTCCGACTACGTGCTCTCCATGCCGCGCGGCGCGCAGGTCATCTACCCGAAGGACTCCGCGCTCATCGTGGGCTACGCCGACGTGTTCCCAGGCGCACGGGTCGTCGAGGCGGGCGCGGGGTCCGGCGCGCTGACCTGCTCGCTGCTGCGCGCGGTCGGGTCGTCCGGCGCCGTCAGCTCGTACGAGCTCCGTCCCGAGTTCGCCGACGTGGCGCGCAAGAACGTCGCGGCGTTCTTCGGCGGCGAGGAGCCCGCACAGTGGCGGCTCACCGTCGGCGACCTCGCCGACGCCGCCGACACCGACGTGGACCGCGTCGTACTGGACATGCTGGCGCCGTGGGACGTGCTCGACACGGTCTCGCGGATGCTCGTGCCCGGGGGCGTCGTCTGCTGCTACGTCGCCACGACCACGCAGCTCTCGAAGACCGTCGAGGCGCTGCGCACGCACGGGACGTTCACCGAGCCGTGGTCCATGGAGTCGCTGGTGCGGACGTGGCACGTCGAGGGGCTCGCCGTACGTCCCGACCACCGGATGATCGGGCACACGGCGTTCCTCGCGTTCGCGCGGCGGCTCGCCGACGGCGTCGCGCCCCCTCCCGTACGACGCCGCCCGTCGAAGGGCATGGACACCGTCGACGCCGCCGAGCCGAAGCAGTAGGGTCCGCGAACCCGACATTTCGGCCATGGGGGAACCATGCGTCTCGTCCTGCTCACCGCCGCGCTCGTGGCGGCCACCGCCCTGCCCGCGTCCGCGGCGACGACGACGGTCACCGGGCGGACCTGCGCCATGGACTGGCCGTCGACCAGCTCGCCCGCGGGCACGGTCACCGCCGGCCCCGTCGCGGTCTCCGACGCGCCGTCCCTCGCCGCCGGGATCAAGGTCGCGATCACGTGCTGGATCGGCGGGGGTGATCCCACGCACGCGGACGCGTCAGGAAAGTTCGCGATCTCCAGCGCGAGCGGACCGGTCGCGAGCATCGGACCAGCCCCCGCTTCCTACTCGACGGCGCCGGATGGGGACTACTACGTCTGCACGATGCTCACGGTGGAGAGTGCGACGACGTCCACCCGGTACTACTTCGACGCGAGGACCAACACGTTCGACATGTACTCCGGCGTGCCGTGCGTGCTCGCCTTGTCCGTGGACGCCGGGGCGAACACGTCGGTGTGGTCCGCGCCGATCCAGTTCACGCGGACGCTCTAGCCCGGTCCCGAACCCCGCGGTCGCGCCCGGGCTCTCTCCTAGGCAGGCGCGGACGCCGCGCCCGTCGAACGCATGCCGGGACGAGAGGGGTACGACGTGCGGCTACGCGCGCTCCTCGGGGGACTGCTGCTGGTGCTCGGCCTCGCACCGATGGCCGCCGAGGCCGCCCCGCCCCAGGGGATGCTCGTCGTGCGTGGCTCCTCGTCGGCGTCCGTGGACGTCACGATCAAGAGCACGTTCGTCGCCCATATGGGCGTCTTCGAGTCGACGTTCACCGCGCCGCGCGTGACGACGCGGGGGACGTACGCCGGCGTCTGGATCGAGCCGATCGGCGAGCCGCACGAGGCGACCGGCTTCTACACGATCCCCGCCACCGACACGCCGCAGGGCAAGCGCCACGTTATGGGCTTCGACGCGTACGCGAAGCGCTTCGGGCCCGGGCGGTACCGGATCCATCTCGTCACCGACGGCGCCAGCGAGGTCCGCGTCCGCGTCGACGGCCTCCCGCGCGGCCTCACGCTGACGCCGCGGCGCGCCGTGCCTTCCTGGGGGCGCGTCGTGGACGTACGGACGACGCCGGCCGACCACGCTGGGGAGAAGTACCTGTCGTTCCGCGTCCGCCAGGGCTCCAGGACGACCGTCGGCGCGTGGATCGACGCGCCGGACGCTCTGTCGACGACCTCGAGCATCTGCCTCACCCACGAGGGTTCGAGCGTGCCGTGTCCGGTGAACGGGCGCGGGTGGTCGCACGGAACGGGGAAGGGCGGCGGCTGGGCGGCCGAGTGGTGGCACTTCGGCGCCGGCGCGCTGCCGCCGTCGGGGGAGCAGGAGGTCCAGTACATCCAGAGCGCCCCGGGGGTCACGGCGCCGGTCGAGATGCTGGCGTTCGCCATCACGTTCGGCGGGTAGGCTCGGGTCAGCCAACCGGGGGAGAACACCATGGCCGAGGAACGCTGCGTGCACGACCTGATGCGCGAGCAGTGCTCACTGTGCCGTCCGACGCCGGTCGCACCTCCCGATCGGAGGGTGTGGGTCCTGCCGACGAGCGAGGTGTTCCACGAGCGCGACTGCTACATGTTCGACGCCGTGCACGAGGCGAACCTCGTCCGTGACATCCCGGACAACGAACCCGCGCCGCTGACGGTCGCCGAGGCTCTCGACATCGGCCTGCGTCCGTGCGAGCGGTGCGCGCCGCACGTTCGCTAGCAGGTCTGCGACGCGGTCCGTTCTTGGTGATCTTGGCTGCGTTCGTGCTGCTCGGCTTGCACGAACGCAGCCAAGATCACGAAAGCTGAAGGGGCGACCCCGGGCCGGACCGCGCGGGTCGCTAGTCGCCGGGCGGGCCCGCGACCTGGGTGCCGTCGGGCTTCTCCACGAAGATGCAGTCGCCCGGGCAGCCCTCCGCGGACTCGATGACGTCCTTCACACACCGGGACGGAACGGGCACCGACGCACCCGGCGCCGTGAGCAGCTCGCCATCCGGTGACTTCACGTACGCCAGCCCGTCGACGTCGAACTCGAACACCGCCGGCGCCAGCTGCACGCAGAGCCCGTCGCCCGTGCAGAGGTCCTGGTCCACCCTGACCAGCAGCGTCTCGTCCACGACGCGACGCTACATCGCGCCGTTTCACCCTCGCGCGGCAGGGCTGCGGATATAGGCTGAACACTGCTCCTGAGAAGGGGAGGTGAGGCGGTGTCCGGGTCCCGCAAGGACGACGCCGAGACGCGCGCCGCGCGGTACGAGAAGGAGGTCGCCGACCTCCAGACTCAGGTCGGCTTCCTCGAGGAGGAGGTCGGGCTGCTGCGCCGCAAGCTGACCGACTCGCCGCGCCAGGCCAAGGCGCTCGAGGAACGCCTCACCGAGGCGCAGGCGATGATGGCCCAGCTGACCGGCCGCAACGAGCGCCTCGTCGCGACCCTCAAGGAGGCGCAGGAGCAGATCCTCGCGCTGAAGGAGGAGGTCGACCGCCTCGCGCAGCCGCCGAGCGGCTACGGCATCTTCCTGTCCGCCAACGACGACGACACCGTCGACGTGTTCCACGGCGGCCGCAAGATCCGCGTCACCGTCAGTCCCACCGTCGAGGTGACCGAGCTCCGCAAGGGGCAGGAGGTCATGCTCAACGAGGCGCTGAACGTCGTGCGCGCCCTGAAGTTCGAGCGCCAGGGCGACGTCGTCCTCCTCAAGGAGGTCCTCGAAGGCGGTGACCGCGCGCTGGTCGTCGGCCACACCGACGAGGAGCGCGTCGTCATGCTCGCCGAGCCGCTCATGGACGGCCCGATCAAGCCCGGCGACTCGCTGCTCGTCGAGCCGAGGTCAGGCTGGGCGTACGAGCGCGTCCCGAAGAGCGAGGTCGAGGAGCTCGTTCTCGAAGAGGTCCCGGACGTCGACTACTCGCAGATCGGCGGCCTCATGGCGCAGATCGAGTCGATCCGCGACGCCGTCGAGCTGCCGTTCCTCCACGCCGAGCTGTTCAAGGAGCACGAGCTGCGCCCGCCGAAGGGCGTCCTGCTCTACGGCCCGCCCGGCTGCGGCAAGACGCTCATCGCCAAGGCCGTCGCCAACTCGCTGGCCAAGAAGGTCGCCGAGGTCACCGGCAAGGGCGAGGGGCGCTCGTTCTTCCTCAACATCAAGGGCCCCGAGCTGCTCAACAAGTACGTCGGCGAGACCGAGCGGCAGATCCGGCTCATCTTCCAGCGCGCCAGGGAGAAGGCGGAGGAGGGGACGCCCGTCATCGTGTTCTTCGACGAGATGGACTCGATCTTCCGCGTCCGCGGCTCGGGTGTGTCGAGCGACGTCGAGAACACCATCGTCCCGCAGCTCCTGTCGGAGATCGACGGCGTGGAGTCGTTGAAGAACGTCGTCGTCATCGGCGCCAGCAACCGCGAGGACATGATCGACCCGGCCATCCTGCGACCCGGCCGCCTCGACGTGAAGATCAAGATCGAACGCCCCGACGCGGAGGGCGCGAAGGACATCTTCAGCAAGTACATCACCCCCTCGCTCCCCATCCACGAGGACGACCTGCGCGAGCACGGCGGCAGCCGCGAGGGCGCGTGCCAGGCGATGATCCAGGCGACCGTCGAGCGGATGTACTCCGACGACGACTCCAACCGCTTCCTCGAGGTGACGTACGCCAACGGCGACAAGGAGGTCCTGTACTTCAAGGACTTCAACTCCGGCGCGATGATCGAGAACATCGTCGCCCGCGCCAAGAAGAACGCCATCAAGGACTTCCTCGACATCGGCGCGAAGGGCATCCGCCTCTCGCACCTCATGGGCGCGATCGTCGACGAGTTCAAGGAGAACGAGGACCTGCCCAACACGACCAACCCCGACGACTGGGCGCGGATCTCGGGCAAGAAGGGCGAGCGGATCGTCTACATCCGCACGCTCATCTCCGGCGCCAAGGGCAACGAGGCCGGCCGGTCCATCGACACGATCTCCAACACCGGCCAGTACCTCTAGCGAGCAGGACCCCGGCGGCGCACGGTCGCCGCCGGGGCGCACGTACCAGGCGCCGCGCACGTCTGCCCCCACTCGCCGCGGCCCCGCCGCACCCCCGCGCTCCGGTCGGATTTTCGTGATCTTGGTTGCGTTCGTGCTGCCCGGGCGACACGAACGCAACCAAGATCACGAGGTACGGCGCCCCGCCGGCCGCGCGCGTGCCGCCGAACCACCCGCGAGGGTCGCGGCTCTTCTCCTACATGTCGATGCCCCGACGCGTGCTCCCGCTCGCTCTCGCCGTCACCGTTGCCGCCGCCACCGTCGCGGTCGCCTCGCCTGCCCGACCGCGGCCCGGCTCCGCCCCGCGCCCGACCGTCGTGGTCGCCGTCGCGGACAGCGGGATCAACCCGTACCACGAGGCGTTCTACCGCCCGAAGAACACGGCGCACCCCTGCACGTACGTCGTGGGCTTCAAGGACTGCTCGATCCGCGCGCTGCCGCTGTCGGTGGGCAAGTTCAAGGACTACGACAAGGCCGTCGAGGCGGACAAGAAGCTCTGGGCGAGCGTCGAGGCGCACGTCTGGTACTGGATCCCGAAGACGAACATCATCGGCGCGGTCTGCGACGGCGACGCGACGAGCCCGACCGACGTCAGCCTCGACCCGAAGGTCTGCATCCTCGACGAGAACGGCCACGGCACCGGCACCGCGTCGAGCGTCATCTCCGAGTCGCCGGACGCGCTGCTGCTCGTCCACGAGGGCAACAGCGCGGCGAACGACCTCCCGTCCGCGCCCGTCGTCGCCGACGTGCAGACGCACTCGTGGGGCCCGCCGGCGCCGCTGCCGCTGCACCTCGCGAAGCCGGTGACGCAGGACTTCGAGCCCTGCTCCGCCGCCGAGCGCAACCCCGCCTCGCTGTTCTTCATCGCCGCCGGCAACGAGGTGCCGTGGCCCGCGATCCTCGACTGCGACCGGCAGCCAGAGGCCATCCAGATCGTCGGCGGCGGCTACCCGGGGCACTGGACGCCGGCGAGCTGGAGCACGTTCGACTTCGCATCGTGGTTCTGCCGTCCGGTCGCCCTGCACAAGGCGGTGAAGGGCACCGACGAGCACTGCGGCACCAGCTTCTCGTCGCCGACGGCGGCGGGAGCGGCCGCCGAGGCGCTGCTGCGCCTGCGCCGCCAGGAGGGCTACACGGGCCGCAACACCGCCAAGCAGATGAGCAGGACCGTGACGCGCGCGAAGTTCGTCCAGGCGATGCGCGACGCGGCGACCTACTCGCCGAAGGACAAGTTCCCGAAGGCCGGAACGCTCTGCGACGAGTACGTCATGTGCACGGTCAGCAGCAGCATCTACGGCCGCGTGTTCCCGCTGCCCCCGGGCGCGGAGCACGTCTTCTGGGGGTACGGCTGGCTCGACGGCACCGTCACGCCGGCGATCGTGAGCTGCGTACGCGGCGGCGCCTGCCCGAAGAAGTCGGCCGCGGCGACGGAGTGGAACGCCACCCGCCAGGAGGTCCGCGGGACGTCCAACGACGCGCGGCCGTTCACGCCGGGCCCGCAGGACGACGCCGGCACGAAGAGGGACGCCGGCGCGGACCGCCGCGCCGCGCTGCCCGTCGCCGCCGGGCGTGAGTACACGGGCACCATCGAGCCGTACGTCCTCGGCGGCGACATGCGCGACTCGTACGCGTTCCGCGCCAAGGCCGGCCAGAAGATCAGCATCGCGTCGACGTCGATGGTCGACGCCGCCGTCCCCGTGGACATCGGCGCGGCCGTCGGCTGCTGGTTCCTCATCTCGCCGGACGGCAGGTCGATGGACCCCGAGCGGGGGACCGTGCCGATGTTCCAGATCGAGTGCGACAGCGCCGGCGTCAACGAGCCGCCGAAGGACGTCGAGGCGCCGGAGACGGGGACGTACGTCGCCATGTACGTCGCGCACAACGGCCTGCCGAAGCACGACTACCGCTTCACCATCGCTGTCGCGACGTAGCCAGCCGTCTAGGCTTGTGCCCATGACCGTGCGACGGGTGATGGGCACGGAGACCGAGTACGGCATCTCGGTCCCCGGGCAGCCTGGCTTCAACGCGATGGTGTCGTCGTCGCTCGTCGTCAACGCGTACGCCCCGCAGCGCGACCGGCGTACCCGCTGGGACTTCGAGGAGGAGAGCCCGCTGCGCGACGCGCGCGGGTTCGACCTGGCGCACGAGGTGTCCGAGCCGCCGTCCGACGACGAGCTCGGCCTCGCCAACGTCATCCTCACCAACGGCGCCCGCCTCTACGTCGACCACGCGCACCCCGAGTACTCCACCCCCGAGGTCACGACGCCGCGCGACTGCGTGCTCTGGGACAAGGCGGGGGAGCGGGTCATGGCCGAGGCCGCGCGCCGCGCGCTCGCCGTCCCCGGCACCGCGCCCGTGCAGCTCTACAAGAACAACACCGACAACAAGGGCGTCTCGTACGGCTGCCACGAGAACTACCTCATGGCCCGCTCGACGCCGTTCGCGGAGATCGTGCGGCACCTGACGCCGTTCTTCGTGTCGCGGCAGGTGTTCGCCGGCGCGGGGCGCGTGGGGACGGGCCAGGACGGCAGGGGGAACGGCTTCCAGATCAGCCAGCGCGCGGACTTCTTCGAGGTCGAGGTCGGCCTCGAGACGACGTTGAAGCGGCCGATCATCAACACCCGCGACGAGCCGCACGCCGACCCGGAGAAGTACCGGCGGCTGCACGTCATCATCGGTGACGCCAACCTCAACGAGGTCGCGACGTACCTCAAGGCGGGCACCACCTCGCTGGTCCTCGCGATGATCGAGGCGGGGTTCATAGACCGCGACCTGTCCGTCGAGCAGCCGGTGTCGTCGTTGCGGGCCGTGTCGCACGACGCGTCGTTGAAGCACCTCGTGACGCTGCGGGACGGACGCAAGCTCACGGCCGTACAGCTGCAGATGGAGTACCTCGAGCTGGCGCGGAAGTTCGTCGAGTCGACGCTCGGCGACGACGCCGACGAGCAGACCCGCGACGTGCTGGGGCGCTGGGAGAGCGTGCTGACGCGGCTCGAGGACGACCCGCGTACGTGCTCCCGCGAGGTCGACTGGGTCGCCAAGCTGGCGATCCTCGACGGCTACCGCGAGCGCGAGTCGCTCGACTGGTCGAGCCACAAGCTGCAGCTCGTCGACCTGCAGTACCACGACGTACGCCCCGACAAGGGCCTCTACAACCGCCTCGCCGCGCGCGGCTCCGTCGAGCTGCTCGTCACCGAGGACGTCGTGACGCGCGCGATGACGGCGCCGCCCGAGGACACCAGGGCGTACTTCCGGGGGCGGTGCCTGGAGAAGTACGCAGGCGAGGTCGCCGCCGCGTCGTGGGACTCGGTGATCTTCGACGTGGGGCGCGACTCGTTGCAGCGCGTGCCGACCATGGAGCCGTTGCGCGGCACGAAGGCGCACGTCGGCGAGCTCCTCGACGTCTGCGACACCGCGGCCGAGCTCGTCGACAGGATCTCCGGCGGGCGGTAAGTCCGGACATACCGGCAAGTTACGGACTAGCCGCAATATGGCCCTTCTGTGCCATTGAGGACATAACGCCCGCCAGGTTGGCTGCTCCTACCGCCTTTTCCTGGACGTGGGGAGCCCCGTTTCTCATGCTGCGCCGCTTTGCCTTGCTCGTCGCCGCCACCGTCACCGGCACGCTGATCGCGCCGGTGGCCCCGGCCGCGGCGGAGCCCCGGCCCGTCGGAGAGGTCGTCGCCGCTCCCGTGGCGAAGACCCCGAAGGGGCCCCGCGCGACGGCGTCGCCCAACGTCCCGCCCCAGGCGAAGGGCGTGCCCACGGCGCTCCCCGCGCCACCGGCCGAGCCGCCGGCGCCCGCCGACGACAGCGTCGGGATCCGTCCGAACGACGACCCGCGGTGGCCGGTCATCGCCGACGGCGGGCGGGTCGTGGTGCGGTTCGGCAACGCGCGTGAGCGGCTCGTCGAGATCGCGATGCCGGAGGGACGCGCCGTTCTCCAGGCCAAGAGCCGCCTGAAGATCGGCAACCCGGTCATCGACGGGAACGGCGTCGTCTTCTACGAGGTCGCGCCCGACACGGACCTCAGGTTCGACGTCGGCCCGGCCGGGGTCACGCAGCGGCTCGTGCTGCGCTCGGCGCGCGCGCTGCACGCCGTCGAGATCTTCGTCTCCGATCCCGACGGCGCCCTGACCGGGCTCACCGAAACCCACGACGGCCACGACCTGGGCTCGGGCGAGCAGCAGCGGCTGTCGGTCACCCCCGCCTACGCGTACGAGGAGCGGCGGGGCGCCCACGGTCACGTCAAGGACCCCAGGAGCGCGTCGCAGACGGTGGTGCAGGAGGACGGCGGGTACGTCGTCCGCAGCTCCGTCGACCGCCGCTGGGCCACCAGGCACCGCTATCCGATCGTGCTCGACCCCGACTACTCGAGCGGCAACATCTACACCACCTCGGGTGGGCGCTTCACCCCGGTCACGCCGGCGCGGACCCTCAACACCGTCACCGGCACTGGGCTCAGCAGCGCGCAGAAGGTCCCGAGCCTGGGATCTCTCAGCTTCGACGTCACCGGGCGCGCCGGGATCCCGCAGAACTACGTGTCCGCCGTCATGGTCGACGTCCACCCGGTCACCCCGGGGGGCTCCGGCTCGCTGACGCTGTACCCGGCCGGCGTGACACGCCCGGCGGTGTCCTCCGTCAACTTCCTGACGAACCAGTCCATCAGCAACACGGTCATCGTCAAGGTCGGCACCAGCGGTCAGATCACCGTCTACAACAGCAGTTCCGTGGCGATGGACGTGCAGATCGACGTCCAGGGCTGGTTCTCCACGCTGAACGACTCGATCGAGTCCGGTGGCGTGCTTCGCCTGGTCGAGCCGAGCCGCATCCTCGACACGCGCTGGACCAACGGCGGCGGCAGTGTCGGGGCGGGCGGAACGCGCGATGTGATGGTCGCCAACGAGGGTGATCTGCCGGCGGCGTCGGAGATGTCGTCGGTGGTCGTCAGCATCGTCACCGTGCCGACGGAGAAGACGGCGCTCACGGTCTACGCGAAGGGCACCAGCCGGCCGACGACGCCGACCAGCATCGAGACGTCGTCGGCGATGAGCCAGCTCGTCGTGTCGAAGGTGGGTACGAGCGGCGAGATCGTCGTGCACAACTCCGCGGGGACGCTGGACTTCCTCGTCGACGTCGTCGGCTACTTCACGCCGCTCGGCTCGTCGACGGGGTTCGCGCCGTACCACCCGCTGAACGGCGCCCGGATCGGCGACACCCGAAGCGGCCTCAACGTCGTCGGCGGCACGACCGGCGCGATCCCCAGCAACACGACGCGTGACTTCACGGTGCTCGGCAAGGGGGGCGTGCCGTCGAGCGACGTCGGCGTCGTCGCGCTTGTCGTGCACACGCTCAACAGCTCCGCCTCCGGCTCGATCATCGTCTACGACGCGGACGCGGCCCAGCCGTCCGGCGTGACGTCGGTCCGCACGATCGCCGCGCAGACCCGGCACAACCTCGTCTTCGTCAAACCGAGCAGTCTCGGCCGGATACGCGTCCGCACCGTCAACCTGTCCACCGACGTCCTCGTCGACGTCGTCGGGTACTTCGACGAGCCGCGGGAAGCGCCGGAGGTCACCTGGAAGATCGTCGAGGCCCAGCCGACGTTCGGGTACGCCGCCGGCTCCACGCTCACCGTCGAGCTCACGGTGACCAACCGCGACCCCGACGACGCCATCGACTTCAGCACGTCCTTCCCGGTGCCGGGTACCGCGACCCCCGGCCTCAACGGGCTCGTCGACGACGTTCCGTGCGTGGCGCCGGTGACGTGCGGGCGCTCCGGGACGTTCAGCGACGAGTTCGCCTTCGGCGACGTCCCCATCCCAGCCGGCGGCACCAAGACGCTGCTCGCTCCGCTGCGCGTGCTGTCTACGCGTGGCTGCATCGAGTCGACCCTCCACGGCTCGACGGCTGACGTGCACGCCACGTACGCCGACGGCGCGGACTTCTTCACCACGGTGCCGAGCGACCTCACGTACACCGTGTGCGACGGAGGGCTCGGGATGGAGTCGTGGTGGTCGTACCACGAGCACGCGACCGGCCCCGGCGGCCGGATCGCGGTCAACATCGCGAACGGCAACGCGGTCGTCCAGCAGCTGGACTCGACCCCGATGCGCGTCCGCGGCGACCTCTCCCTCGTGGCGCGCCGTACGTACAACTCGCAGGACGTCGGCGTCACCACGCTGCCCGGGGAGATCGGCAAGGGCTGGATCCTCAACCTCGGCGAGGTGTCGGCCATGGCCGGCGCCAGCAGCGTCGTCGGGTCGGGGGTCCTCGTCCCCGAACACGAGTCGCCCGTCGTGCACGGCTCCATCACGCTGATCGACCGCGACGGCACCAGGCACTCGTTCAGCCCGCGCCATGTGAAGCACACGCTGCGCGTGAAGAGCACCACCTCGTTCGAGTGGAGCGGCCCCGACCAGCTCCGGATGCTTGCCCCGGTCGCGATCGCCATTCCGAGCGGGTCGACCGACATCTGCGTGGACCAGGCGTACCTGGCTCCTGCCGGGGTCCACCTGTCCATGTGGCGGTACATCGCGGTCAACGGTGGGACGTCCACGACGCCGTGCGCGAGCGCGAGCGCCATCGCCGCGGGCACGGTGGTCGGCTACGCGACCCTCCGGCCCGACCGGTTCCGGAGCGAGTTCGACGCCACCGGGCGGCTCGTCAGCATGGTCGACGGCGCGGGCAACGGGCTGGGCTACTCCCACAGCGCCGTGACCGGGCTCACCGTGACCGAGTCACGTCCTGGCATGTCGGCGCGGAAGATGACGCTGTCCACGGCAGTCCCGATCGTGCCAGTCCCCGGACAGACGCATGACTGCGGTGCCTCGGCGACGGCCGTGATGACCCTGACCGATGCCGCGAAGCGGGAGACGAAGTACTGCCAGACCCTCCACGCGGCGAACGCATCGACGTACCTGACGAGGGTCGTCAACCCCGACGGCAGCAAGATCGACTACCGGTACTCGACCGTCGCGCGTGCTGACGGCGGGACGGCCGTCGACTGCGGGACCGCGGGCCGTCTCTGCGAGGTGACCGACGCCCTCGACCACGCGACCGCGCTCACCTACACCACGGCGAGCCCGGGCTACGGGATCTCAGCCGGACCGCCGCAGGTCGCGTCGGTCACCGACCGCCGGCTCAAGGCGACCACGTACGACTATGCGTACGACGAGCAGGTGCAGCACGTCTCGGTCGACCGTTCCGACAAGAAGGCCGACGGGACGACCCGCTCCACGACGCGTGTCCGGTACTCGTCGATCGACAGCGTCGGCAGCGTCTGGCAGATCGACGAGGGCACCCCGAACGCCACGACGGGCATCGACGCGCTGCGCTCCACGAGCTTCCAGTGGGGCTACTGCACGTCCCTCACGATGAACACTCGCCCGAACGTGCTCTGCACCCGTACCCGCAAGGCGCTGAACCCCGCGACGGCCGCGACTCAAGGCTCCGAGTACAGCCCCGACGAGGTCGCCGAGTTCTCCTACACGCCGGAGGGCGGGCTCACCCGTCGCCGCGCAGGGACCAACTACGGCGTCGCCACCGGGAAGTGGATCGAGCACTCGAGCGGCTACCGAGCCCAGTACGTCCGGCACGACGGCGTGTACTGCTGGGACGAGAAGCTGTCGCCCGGGATGGTCTCGTCGGCGCAGTCCGTCTGCACGGGTGCCTCGGCGGTCAACGCCAAGGAGCGCTACGACTCGTCGACGATCTTCGTCCTGAGCGACCTCGTCGAGTCGCTCACCCCCCGGGGGAACGGTGACACCAGTACCGACTGGCGCAAGTACCTGACGACCTACACGGTCGACAACGACTCGACGGAACAACCCAACGTCGCGCACGACGCACCGACCTCGACACAGGACCAGGACCCGTTCTGCGACGACGCCTCGTCCCCGCCGCGCCGGAACACCGGCCTCGTCTGCTCCGTCGAGGCGCCGCACAACGGCGCCACGAAGGTCACGACGAAGTACCAGTACGACGTCTACGGACAGCGGACGCAGGAGATCCGGCCCGGTAACCGCACCTACCGCTACTCCTACTTCACCGGAACGACGAGGGACCTCTCCGGAACGACCCCGGCCGCGGGCTGGCTGCGCTCCGTCACGGACCCCAAGGACAAGTTCGTGGCGTTCGGCTACGACGCCGCGGGCAACGTCGCCAGGACGTGGGACCGCGTCGCGACGGCGAAGTCGGGCAAGCCGCAGTCGGACTACCCCGGCAGCGCCGGATCGCCCGCGAGCTCCGACTACACCGAGGACCTCTGGGAGAAGCTGCCGGTCACCGGCGCGACCAACCTCAGCGCACCATGGCGCTACGCGGTCAGCCACCGTGACCAGCTCGGCACCACCTCGACCCGGACGGTCGACGACAACGGCAACCCGCTCACCATCACGCCCGCTGGTCGTGGCACGACGACCAACACGTTCGACGCGGCCGACAACCTGAAGACACGGACCGATCCGCGGTCGGCGGGGGTCGCGTCCACCGCCTCCACCGAGGTCGAGTTCTTCTACGACGACTACAGCCGCCTCGTCACGGAGGAGGCACCCGGCGGCGGTGTCACGAGCCACGTCTACGACGCGGTGCACCGGCCCCTGGCGACCTACGAGCTTCGCGACGACACCACGTTCGCGGCGCCGGGCTGCACCACGTCGACGAGCGCGATGATCGGGATGCCCGCGGACAAGCGCGTGTGCGCCCCCGGCGGGACCATCGGATACGACGGCGTCGACCGACCGGTCTCGTACACGACGGGCAGCGGCTTCACCGGGCACCGGACGTACGACGGTGTCGGCCGGCTGCTCACGGCGCGCGACCCGCGGGTCGTCGATGCGTTCACGCAGTACCGGTACGACCTCGACGGCAACATGACGCGCGAGTGCGCCCCGGAGAGCGTCGAGGTCGGCTGGACCGACTGCGACTCCACGTCCAGTGCGTTTGCCGTCGACCTCGCGTACTCCACGGGTGGCCACCTGCTCTCGACGACCGTGCGGCGCGCACCGTCCGCGGGCGGTGCTGCTGAGACCTACACGACGTCGTTCGAGTACGACGTGAGCGGCAACCAGACCGACGCCACGTCCCCGGTGGCCGACCGGCCCAAGGCCACGACGAGGTACGACTCGCTCGACCGGGCCTACTGCCGTGAGACGCCGCGAGGGACCGGCTCCAGCTGGAGCCACGTCGTGACGCAGTACGACGCGGCAGGGAACGTCACGCTGCGCTCGAGGCCGATCGACGGCAAGTGCGAAGCCGAGGGCGAGGCGGTCACCGCCAGCCGCAGCACCACGTGGACCTTCGACGCCGCGCACCGCGTCACGTCGATCGTCGACGCGCCCGACGGTCCGTCGGCCGCTGACGGCGGTGGCAGTGTTCGCACCGACTACGAGTACGACGACGCCGGCAACATCGACAAGATCATCGAGCCGCGCGCGTTCGCACCCAACGCGCCGACCGATGCCACGACGCTGTTCGCGACGTCGATGGAGTACGACGACGCCGGTCGCCTCGCGTGGCGGTCGACGCCGCGCAGCGACAGCGCGGTGGCGTCCGAGCCGGCGCTGACGTTGCCGGGCGGCGGCGCGATCACGGGGACCGACGACTGCCCCGCGAGCAGCGGGCTTCGTGTCTGCACGACAGCGTTCCAGTACGACGCCGCCGGCCGCCTCGTCACCCAGTGGCTCCCGACGGCTGGTGTCGGCAGCGACGGCGTCGTACCGACCACCAAGGCGACGACCGGCGACGCGGCGAGGTACGTCGACTTCACCTACACGCCCGATGGTCTCGTCGCGACGATCGACGCCCCGGCCCCGGCCGACACGAACGGCAACGGCCGCCGCGCGATCACCCGGCGGTACTACGACGGCTCCGGCGCTGTCGTCGCCGAGGGCGGTCCGAGGTTCGACCCGTCGGCCTCCGTCCCACTGGACCTGACGACGACGACGTACTCCGGCGACGGCCAGATCGCGTCGCGCACGGCGCCCGCCGGCAACCCGGGAGGAACTCCGCCGGCGACGCACCTCGAGGCGTTCGGCTACGACGCCAACGGGAACCCGATCTCCTACACGGACCCGTCGGGACGCACGACCACGCAGACGTACTACTCCGACGGCCGGCTGGAGAGCGTCCAGACGCCGAGCTCGCGCTACGGGCGGCCGACGCCGACGACGTACGGCTACGACACCGCCGACGTCACGACGTACAAGTACGACGGTGCCGGGAACGTCACGGCGATCTACTCGCCGAGCGCGAACGAGGCCGCCACCCCGACGAGTCCGTTCGTCGACGGCACCCTTGGCCAGCGGACCGCGACAGTCAGCACCTACACGCACGACAACCTGCTCGACACCACGCTGACGCCGCTGAGCTCGAACGGCGTAACGCAGCGGCGCGAGCGCTACACGTACGACGCGAGCGGCCGCAAGACGGCGGTCACCGTCGACACCGGCACGGTGGACGCCACGACGTACGCCTTCACGCCGACCTCGGGGACGGAGTCCGCCCTCGGTTTCGGCTACTACGAGAACGACCGGCTGAAGACGCAGACCGGCCGCAACGGGACGCCCGTCGTGACGACCAAGTACGACGCCGCCGGCAACCGCACCTCGGTGGCAGCGTCGGACAACAGCACGGCCGACGTCACGGCGACGTACTACCTCGACGGACTGCCCCGCACGGTGGACTCCCGCAGTCGTCGTACGTCGTACCTGTACGACGGTGCCGGCCGGGAGGTCGCGCACGACCTGTCGCGGACCGCCGACGCGGTGGGGGACCCGGGTACGACGGCGACCCGATACGACGACGGCGGGTTCGCCGTCGAGCTCTGGTCGGAGGCCGCGGCGGTCGCCGGACAGACGGGCGACCTCGGGTCGGGCAAGTTCAGCCGCCAGTACGACATCGCTGGGCGGCCGCTCTCCGAGACGGCGCCGAACGGCGCTCAGAGCACGTTCACGTGGCGGAACGACGACACGCTGACGTCGCGCGTGGTGAAGCAGTCAGCCTCGGCGACGACCGATCTCGCCCGGTGGGACTACACGTACGACGCGTCGTACAACGTGCTGTCGCGCGCCTTCAGCGGGACGGACGGCGGCAGCAGCGTCGCCAACGTGACCGCCAGCTACACCTACACGCCCGGCGGCCGCCTCGAGTCGTTCACGTACGGCTCCGGTGCCACGAAGTACGTGAACTGGGACCACAACGGCAACCGCACGTGTTACGGCGAGGACTGCGACCGTAACGGCTTCGTCGGCTCGACCGGGCCGAACAAGTCGACCTTCGCCTACCGCGCCGACAACTCCATCAAGTCGGAGACGGCCGGCGGGACGACCACCACGTACGACTACGAGCCGTTCGGTGGTGTGTCGGGCGACCGGTGCACCCAGTACCAGTACGACGGCCTCGACCGGCTGAAGCAGGTGACGCCGCGCACCGGCGTGACCGGTTGCTCGGCCCAGACGTCGACCTATGCGTACGACGGGCTCGACCGCCAGGTGTCGCAGGTCTCCGGTGGCACCACCACGGCGTTGCACTACGTCGGCTTCGGCACAGCCCCCGACCGCACGGTGAAGGGCACCTCGGTCGTCGACTTCGCGCTCGACGCCGCCGGTCAGGCCGTCGGCGTCGAAGACGGGTCCACGACGCAGTACCTCGTCGACAACGGCCAGGGTTCGATCGGCGCCGTCCTATCGAGCACCGCGGCGGTCGTCTGCCAGACGGCGTACGACGCGTTCGGGGCGACCGTCGGTGCCGCCGGCGCGACGGCGACGTGGACCTGCGGCGCGAACGGGGCGACGCCGAACGACCGCTGGTTCAACGGCGGCCGCCGCGACAACGCCACGGGCAACTACCAGCTCGGCAGCCGTACGTACGACCCGGCGAAGGCGTCGTTCCTGACCCCGGACGCCGTCCACACCGGAGGCCCGGCGGCGGACACGACCATCGGCTTCGACCCGCTCACCTCGAACCGGTACTCGTACGTCAACGGTGACCCGGTCAACTACACCGACCCCACCGGCCACGTTCGCGGCGACGACGCGGGTCCGCTGTCCGACCGCGCGCTCGAGCACATGTGCACCCAGGTCGAGCGCAAGTACGCGACCTCGGAGGAACAAGCCGATCGCGTCGAGAAGGGCTGCCTGCTCCAGTTCGGGTTCCCCCTCAACGCGGGCGGCAACATCGGTGGCCTGCTCCGTGCGGGCATCGGCTTCATCCCGGTCGTCGGCGACCTCGTCGACCTGTACGACTGCGTCGGCGGGCTGTTCTCCAGTGACCGGGACTTGGTGGACGTCGCCCTCAGCTGCGGCGCGGCCATCCCGGTCGCCGGCAGCCTGGCCAACGGAGTCAAGGCGGTCCGCGTCCTCGACAAGGCGAGCGACGTCGCGACGGCGTCGAGGGTCGTCGACGGTCTGGACGACGCCAATGACGGCGGCCGCGCTCTGAACGCCATCAGCGGCGGCGGCAAGGTCGCGAGCGATCCTGTCGAGACCGCGCGCAGGGCCCACAAGGTCAGCAAGAAGGGCGGGGGAGGCCCGGGCAAGGGCGGCCCCGGCAAGGCTGGTGGTCCGGGGAAGGGCAGCGCCGGGAAGGGCAGCGGCGGCAAGCGCTGGCAGGTCGGCGACGCGATCGACGCGCCCACCGCCGCGGGCAACGCACCGGCCTGGTCCACCGTCCGTGGACGTCACTGGAAGAACCGGGCGGCGGAGGACGGCGCGATCGACACGTTCGGTCCGGCCAACATCGAACGGATGCGGAAGGGCAAGGCGCCACTGCACGAGGAGGTTCCGGTTTCGAAGGAGCTCGACCACATCACCCCGCGTCGTGATGGCGGCGGACACGACATCGAGAACCTGCGCGAGCTGTGGCCCTGGGAGCATGATTACTGGGACGACTACCGTCACTACACGGGAGATGTGCCAGATGGCTGGACGCGATGAGCGGCGCCCGCGGATGCGCTTGCCATCGAAACGGATGTTCAACCGGCACCTCACCGAGTCGACCGGCCAGGACGTCATCCTCTTCGAGGTGCTGGAGGTAAGTCCGGGTGCGGTAGTTCACATCGAGTTCGTCTCCGAGTCGTCGCCGTGGCCGCAAGGCGTGTGGATCGCGGTCGAAGGGATGCTCTCCCTGGACGGCGACCAGCGCCCCCAGTTCGTCATCTGGACGAGTCCGGATCGACGTTCAGCGGAACTTGCCGTCCTCGCCACCGAGGACGGGCTCCTGCGGCTGTACAACGTGTGGGATCGGCGTGGGACCGGTGGTGCGGCCTGGGACAGCCAGGGGTACACGTCCGGCATGCTCCGTACGGACCTCCCTGACGGCACGATCGAATACCGGTGCAACGACAGCGGCGCGGATCCTGCGTTCGACCGGTTGGTGTTCACCGTCACCGTGCGCTGAAGGGCGGCTCCGTCGGCCGAGCGGAGCAGCGCGTTGTACACATCGATCTCGCGCAGTCGGGGCACGGTCCGCGAGGATCAGGCTGCGACCGCGACGTATGCCATCACCACGCCGCGACTGTGTTCGCGCTTCCCGGCGGTACGTCCCACCTCGGAGATAGGGTCGTGCCCAGGCACGGATCCCAGCGGAGGCGACGATGGCAGCGAAGGACAGCGGCGGCGGTCAGCAGCGCGCCACGCGGAAGTCGGACGAGGTCGACGAGGTCGAGGCGACGACCTCCGACGACGTCCAGGAACGCCACGAGAAATTGACCGACGACGTCGATTCCCTGTTGGACGAGATTGACGACGTCTTGGAAGAGAATGCCGAGGACTTTGTCCGCTCGTTCGTCCAGAAGGGCGGAGAGTGAGTATTCACCCCTTGCATTCTAAGGAGGAGTTATTGCTGATATTGCCAAGCATTCCTGGAATGAAGTGGTGCCCAGAGTGCGAGCGCTTCAAGGCGGTTGCTGACTTCTTTACGGACCGCCGCGCGAGCGATGGAAAGACCTGCTACTGCAAGCCATGCACGACGCGACGCAACGCGGAGTCGAAGGCCAGACGGGCTCGGGGAGAGCGGATCGAGCGACGTCGGCCGAAGCGAACGCTGCACGCGCACGCCGTGGAGAAGCGCTGCCCGGAGTGCGGCGAAACCAAGCGACTCGAAGAGTTTGTCATCAATCGGACGAAGAATCGTGAGCTCGGTGGCTACTGCCTGCCGTGCCACAACGCGATCGTTCGCGAGAATGTCGAGCTCAACCACGGTAGCACGCGCAATTTTCACCTGAAGGCCCGTTACGGCCTGACCCACGATGACGTCGCCGCGATGGTCGAGGCGCAGGGTGGGAAATGCGCTATCTGCAAGGTCAAGGACGCCGAGCACGTGGATCACGACCACGAGACCGGTGAGGTCCGCGGCATCCTCTGCTTCACCTGCAACGTCGGCCTCGGCAACTTCAGCGACGACCCCGAGCGCCTGCTCCTCGCACACCGCTACCTGACCCGACCCACCCCCGACACCGTCGAACGGGTGGCCGCGCGCCTGCGCCTCATCTCCCGGAGGGCTTCGTGACCGACCTGCTTGGCGGGGGGCGGCTGCCGGCCGCGTTCACGACGCCGGGGATCTCCTCGTTCACGGAGTTCCTGGCCGGTCAGGCGCCGGAGCTGCTGCCGAGCCGCCGCGTACTGCCAGGGACGGTGACCGAGGTGCCGCACGCCACGACGATCGTCGCCGTCACGAGCGCCACCGGCGTCATCATGGCCGGTGACCGCCGCGCCACGATGGGCCTGCAGATCGCGCAGCGTGACATCGAGAAGGTGTTCCAGGCCGACGAGTACTCCTGCGTCGGCATCGCCGGCACGGCCGGCATGGCGATCGAGATGGTGCGGCTGTTCCAGGTCGAGCTCGAGCACTACGAGAAGCTCGAGGGCTCCACGCTGTCGCTGGAGGGCAAGGCCAACCGTCTCTCCACGCTGATCCGCAACAACCTTCCCCTCGCCATGCAGGGCCTCGCCGTGGTGCCGCTGTTCGCGGGTTACGACGTCGACGGGCAGTTCGGCCGGATCTTCAGCTACGACGTGACGGGCGGGAAGTACGAGGAGCACTCGTACTTCGCGGTCGGCTCCGGCAGCGGGCCGGCGCGCGGCGCCCTCAAGAAGAAGTACCGCGAGGGCATCACCGACGCCGAGGCCGTGCGCATCGCGGTCGACGCGCTGTACGACGCCGCCGACGAGGACGCCGGCACCGGCGGCCCCGACCTCATCCGCAAGATCTACCCGGTGGTCGCCGTCGTCACGGGCGACGGCTTCCGCCGCGTCCCCGACCCCGAGATCGGCGAGGTCGTCGAGGCCATCGTTGCCGAGCGCCACCAGAACCCCGGAGGCTGAGCCCCGATGACCACCCCGTTCTACGTCTCGCCCGAGCAGTTCATGCGGGACAAGTCCGAGTACGCCCGCAAGGGCATCGCGCGCGGGCGCAGCGTGCTCGTGCTCTCGTACGCCGACGGCATCCTGTTCGTCGCGGAGAACCCGTCCACGGCGCTGCACAAGGTCAGCGAGATCTACGACCGCATCGCGTTCGCCGCGGTCGGCAAGTACAACGAGTTCGAGAACCTCCGCGTCGCCGGCGTCCGCCTCGCCGACCTGCGCGGCTACGCGTACGACCGCGCCGACGTCACGGGCCGCGCCCTCGCCAACGCGTACGCGCAGACGCTCGGCACGATCTTCACGCAGGAGGCGAAGCCGTACGAGGTCGAGATCGTCGTCGCCGAAGTGGCCGACACGCCGGCCGGCGACCAGATGTACCGGCTCACGTACGACGGCTCGGTCGCCGACGAGCACGGCTACGTCGCGATGGGCGGCAAGGCGGAGGAGCTGACGGCGTACCTCAAGGAGCACCACAGCGAGGGCCTGTCGCTCAAGGACGCGATGGACGTCGCGGTACGCGCGCTGGGCGGGCAGGAGGCCCGTGACTTCGAGCCGGACTCGCTGGAGGTCGCGGTGCTCGACAGGACGCGGCCGCGCAGGAAGTTCAAGCGCGTGCTGGCCGGGCGGCTCGCCGAGCTGATGCCGGTCCGCGAGGCCGCGCCGGTGACCCAGGACGCCGCGTCGCAGGAGCCCCCGCCGGCGCCGTAAGCCAGGGCTACGCGGTCGACGCGGCGACGGCCTTGTCGAGCAGCGACCCGTCGACGTACGCCAGCGTCTTCTCCAGGTGCACGACGCTGCCCGCCTGCGGCTTCGACTGGAACCTCACCCGGTCGACGAGCATCCGCATGAGCTGGACGCCGCGGCCGCGCTCGGCGTCGTCGGCGGCGTCGCCGTCGGCCAGGGACGAGAAGTCGAACCCGCGCCCGATGTCCGCGACCTCGATGGAGCACAGGCTGTCGCAGAGCTTGACGCGGACCTCGTACTCGTCGCCGGGGCCGGAGTGCTTGAGGACGTTCGTGCAGGCCTCGGTGAGCGCCAGCGTCACGTCGTCGACGCACTCGCCCTCGACGCCGACCGAACGCATGGAGGTGTCGACGATCCGGCGCGCGACCGGAACGCTCTGCTCGTCACGCGGCAGGTTCAGCGCGAGGGTGATCTCCATGCGCTCTGTGTGTCCGCACGCAACCGCGCGCAAACGCGCGTAGTCAGGCGGCTACTTGGTGCCCGCGCCGCCGTAGCCGCCGGCCCCGCCGGGGCGGCCGAGCACGCCGTGCCGCTTCATGTTGGGGTCGACGTCGCCGGCGTTGGAGATGCGCGACGCCGCGCCCTCCTCGGGCTCGATGGTCGTGCCCGTGAACATCTGCGGCGCGGGGTGGACGCTGCCGTCCTGCGGCGGGTCGGCGACGTCCCGCTGGGTCGAACGGCTGGAGCCGGGCTCGCCCTTCTTGCTGCCGCGCGGACGGAGTCGGAAAGCCATGGCCGAACGGTACCGCGAAGGCCGTTACTACTGGCCCCGCGCCACGCTCGCGACGATGCGTTCGGCGATCTCGCGCAGCTTGACGTTCTCGCGCTGGGAGGCGTTGCGCAGCAGCGTGAACGCGTCGTCGGGGGAGACGCCAGCCTGCGCGGCGAGGACGCCCTTGGCCTGCTCGATGGTGGCTCGCGACGCCATGGCCTGCTCGAGCTGCTGCGCGAGCGTGCGGGTGGCGTCGTAGATGCGGACGTTGTGCAGCGTCGTCGCCGCCTGGAGCGCGACGTAGCGCGCGAGCTCGCGGCTCGCGTCGTCGTCGAACGCCCGCTCCACGCCGGCGTACACGTTGAGTGCGCCCACGGTCTCGCCACCGGCGGAGAGCGGGATCCCGAGCACGCTCGAGATCCCGACCTCCGCGATGACGGTGCCGAAGTCGCCGTACGTCGCCGTGTCGGCCGGGGTCGCGACGTAGTGCTCCTCGCCGTCGCGCAGCGCGTCGATGCAGGGGCCGAGCATGTGCTCGTACTCCCACTGGTCGATCTGGAACGCCCGCTCCGACGTCGCCGCGGCGGTGCGCGGCCCGTCGTCGCGGACCAGCGTGACGCTCGCGTCGTCGCAGACGGGCAGCGCCGAACGGCACGACTTCACGAGCCGGTCGAGGGCATCCTGAACGCTCTCCCGCTCGTCGAGCAGCAGGAGGAGCGTCGTGGGGTCGACCGGCTCGACCGTGACGTCGGCCGACGGCTCGGCGGTGGTCATGATCACCTCTTGTCCACCCGCGGCGGGTTCGACACCTCCGGTGGCGGGTCAGCCCACGGGCGGGCAGACCACCTCGAAGCAGAACGCCTGGTACGCGAAGCCGAGCTCGTCGCCCGCGCCGGCGGTGAAGCCGTCCACGCCGTACCAGGTGGAGGCGCCGTTCTCGTACATGTTCCAGTAGGTGCCGAGGGTGCCGGTGCCGGCGTGGCCGCAGACCTCGTTCAGGCAGGTCACGAACGTCCCGAAGCCCGGGTACGTCACGGTGTCGTACGACACCAGGCAGCCCTTCGCGACGGCCGCGTCGAGCACCGCGACGCCGTCGGCGCCGGCGGGGACGGACAGCGCGCAGGCAGCGCCGGTGGGCGCGTAACGGCCGGCGGAGAGCGCGAGCGAGACGGTCACGTCGGCGGCGTGCGCGGGCGTGGCGACGGCGGCCGCGACGGCGGCGGCGAGGGCGAGCGTGCGGATCTTCACGGTGTGCTCCTTCAGCAGGGGACGGACGCCCGCGCGACGGTCGCGACGGGACGGTGGAGGGGGAAGGCGAGCCGCGCCACGGCGGGGACCGCCTCGGCGGTGGCGTAGACGTTCGGCCGCGGCGGGCCGGACGCCGGCTTCATGTAGGCGAACGCGCCGCGCTCGGCCTTCGCGCTGCCGCAGCCGAGCTGCAGCGCGAGGAGGGCGGCGTACGCCGTGGCCTTGCCGGTGAAGCGCTTGTCCGTCGGGCTCGCGCCGGACGCGACCAGCGCCTGGATCGCGAGCGCGGTGGAGTCGGCGTCGGTGGCGCCGCCGGGGAGGTAGCCCCAGCCGCCGGCGGCGTTCTGCGCGGCATCCCACCAGGCCAGCGGGTCCCGCGTGGCGGTCCGCCCGTGCGCCGCGATCGCCTGCGCGGCGAACGACGCGACGTTGGTGTCGGGGCCGTTCTGGCCGGTGCCGCACTGGGTCAGCGCGAGGCCCGCGACGACGACGCGGGGGTTGTTCTGCCAGCCGCCGTCGGCGCACTGCTGCGCGACGAGGTAGTCGAGCGCGGCGTCCCGCCCGGCGCGCTGCTCGTCGGTGAGGGAACGCGCGGCCGCGACGCCGAGCAGGCCGAGCGAGTGGCTGAACACGCCGTTGTAGACGGGGTCGGCCAGCAGCCCCGCGCTCGGCCCCAGCGTCGTGCGGGTAGCGAGGATGCGGTCGACGAGCCGGTGGCGAGGCTCCGTGCCGCCGAACGCGTTCGGGTCGCGCCCGCTCGCCTTCGCCAGCATCGCGAGGCGGCCGAGCGCGCCGGGCCGGTCGGTGCCGTTGGCGGTCGCGTACTCGTCGGCGTGCGCGGCGGCGTACCTCGCGATCGCATCCAGCGTCTTGGGCGCGGTGCCGGCGGCGGCGAGCGCGAGGCCGATGACGACGCTCGTCGCGAGGTCCGGCTTGCCGTCGAGAGCGGTGACGTAGCCGGCGGGCGTGACGCGGCCGGCGAGCCACGAAGCGGCCCAGCGCGCCCGGGTGGGCGGGGCCGCGTGGGCGGGCGCCGCCAGGGCGGTCGCGAGCAGGACGGCGAGGAGCGTACGGCGCATGAGGAGCCTTCCCGGACGCGCACAGCACCGGGAGACGACGAAGCCCTCCGCAAGTGCGGAGGGCAGGTGAGGGTCGTCCGACCCCGGCTCCTGCCCGCAGTCCACGACGGTGTTTCGTGGGAGCCAACGCACGCGACGCAGGTATCCCGGCTCGCCGCTCGCGAGAGCGGCCTACGGTTGCGGGTCAGCGCCGGACTTGGACCGGCTTCCCCTGCGGTACGTGCCGATGTTCGGTTGTGGGAGCGGACTCTAGCCCCGGCCTCGCGTACCGGCGCAAGTCCGACACGCCGGTCAGGTGACGGTGACGACGATCTTCATGCCGCCGCCGTAGTGGCCGGGCTCGTGACAGCCGATCTCGACCGTCCCCGCCTCGTCGAACGTGTGCGTCAGCGTCGCCGTCTTGCCCGGCTCGACCGTGACAGCGTCGTCGCCGCCGTGTCCGCCGTGCCCGTCGCCGGAGCGCATGTCCTTCTCGTGGTCGGCCTGCGCGGCGGCGTCGCCGACGAACGCGTCGTGGCGTACGGAGTCCTCGTTCGTGAACTCGAACGTCACCGTCTCGCCCTTCGCGACGGACAGCGTCGCGGGGGAGAACGCGACGTTCTTCATCGTCACGGCGACCGTGCGCGCGGCCTGGGGCTCGCCGCCGTCGGAGCACGCCGTCACGGCGAGGACGGCAAGGGCGAGGGCGAGGCGTCTCACTGCTGGCTCCCTGAGGTGTCGGGGCGGAGGTCGAGGCGGCGGAGCAGCTGCGCGTTGGCGGCCACGACGATCGTGGACACGCTCATCAGCACCGCGCCCACCGCGGGTGGCAACGTGAACCCTGCCCAGGCCAGCGCGCCCGCCGCCAGCGGGATCGCGACGACGTTGTAGCCCGCCGCCCAGACGAGGTTCTGCACCATCTTGCGGTACCCGGCCGTCGAGAGGCGGATCACGGAGACGACGGCGCGCGGGTCGGACGACGCGAGCACGACGCCGGCCGACTCGACGGCGACGTCGGTGCCGGCGCCGATCGCGAGGCCGACGTCCGCGCGGGCGAGCGCGGGGGCGTCGTTGACGCCGTCGCCGACCATCGCGACCGTCAGCCCGCGGGCCTGCAGCGCCGCGACGGTGGCGTCCTTCTGCTCCGGCAGCACCTCGGCCAGCACCTCGTCGACGCCGAGTGCCTTGCCGACTGCCTCGGCGACCTGCCGCGCGTCGCCGGTGATCATCACGACGCGGCGGCCCAGCGCGTGCAGCCGGTCGACGGCCTCGCGGGCCTCGGGACGTACCTCGTCCTCCAGTGCGAGCGCGCCGATGACCGCGCCGTCGCGGACGAGGTACAGCACCGCCGCGCCACGCGCCCGCCACCCGTCCGCGGTCGCCGCGACCTCGGGCGGCTCGGCGAGGGAGCGCTCGCGGAGCAAGGCGGGGCCGCCGACGGCGTACGCCGTGCCGTCCACCGTGGCCTCGACGCCGCGGCCGGGGATCGACCGGAAGCCGCGCGCGGCGGGTACGTCACCGGCGGCGCGGACGATGGCGCGGGCCAGCGGGTGCTCCGAGTCGGCCTCCACCGCGCCCGCGAGCCGCAGGACGTCGGCCTCGGCGAGTCCGGTGGCGGGGGAGACGCCGGTCACGGCGTGCTCGCCCTTCGTCAGCGTGCCGGTCTTGTCGAACAGCACGGTGTCGACGGTACGCATCCGCTCCAGCGCGAGCCGGTCCTTGACGAGGATGCCGTTGCGCGCGGCCGTCGCGGACGACAGCGAGACGACGAGCGGGATCGCCAGGCCGAGCGCGTGCGGGCAGCTGATGACGAGGACGCCGACGGTGAGCAGCACGGCCTGGCTGGGGTCGCCGGCGACCGACCACGCGACGAACGTCACGACCGCCGCGGCCAGCGCGACGTAGACGAGCACCGCCGCCGCCCTGTCCGCCAGCGCCTGCGCGCGGGAGCCGGACGCCTGCGCCTCGGCGACGAGCCGCTGGATGCCGGCGAGCGCGGTGTCCCTGCCGACGGCGCCGACCCGCACGCGGATGGCGGAGTCGGTCGAGACGGTGCCCGCGACGACGCGGTCGCCGGTGTGCTTGGTCACCGGCCGCGACTCGCCGGTGATCATCGACTCGTCCACCTCGGCGGCCCCGGCGACGACCTCGCCGTCCGCCGGCACGCGTGCCCCGGCGCGGACGAGGACGACGTCGCCGGGCGCGAGCTGGTCGAGCCGTACGGTCTCCGTGCCGTGGTGGCCGACCCGCTCGGCCTCGTCGGGCAGCAGCGCGGCGAGCGCGCCGAGCGCGTCGCGCGACTGGCCGAGCGCCTTCGTCTCCTGCCAGTGGCCGAGCAGCATGATCGTGACGAGCGCCGTCAGCTCCCACCAGAACTCCATGGCGAACGCCCCGGCGGTGTTCGCGAGGGAGGCGGCGTACGCCACGGTGATCGCCAGCGAGACGAGCAGCATCATGCCGGGGCGGCGGGCGCGCAGCTCCGCGACGCCGCCGGTGAGGAACGGCCACCCGCCCCAGACGTACACGACGCTGCCGAACACCGGCCCGACCCAGTCCATGCCGGGGAACGACAGGTCGTAGCCCAGCCAGTCCATGACCATGTGACTGGTCGCGACGACCGGGAGCGTGAGGGCCAGGCTCCACCAGAAGCGGCGGGCGAACGCCGCCGCCCCGCCGTGCCCGGCGTGCGCGTCGTGGGCCTCGTGGCTCGGCGCGGCGGAGTCGTGGTCGGCGTGCTCGGCCGGGTGGGCGTGCGCGTCGGTCGCGGCGGGTGTCATGGCGTACCTCCCTGTTCACGCGCTCCGAACGCGATACCCCCTAGGGGTATTCCGCATCCCGCGCCTGCGCCACGCGACGCCGCACGCGAAGCCGAGCGGGATGGGGAGGAGGTACGTCGCCGCGCGGAACAGCAGCACGGCCGCGACGGCAGGCTCGGCCGCGGCGCCGGAGGCGACGAGCGCGGCGGCGTAGCCGGCCTCGGCGACGCCCACGCCGCCCGGCGTGACCGGCACGGCGAGGCCGAGTCGCACGACGGCGAACGCCGCGAACGACAGCGGCACGCCGACGCCCGCGCCGACCGCCGAGAGGCAGGCGGCGAAGAGGGCGTACATGACGAGGTGGCTGCCGATCGCCGCGCCGAGGATGGCGAGCCCGCGCGGCCGGCAGAGTGCCCGCGCCTGCTCGCGCGCGGTGTCGAGCGCGCGGTCGGCGGTCTCCGCTGCCGCGGCCGGGTCCCTGCGGCGCAGCGTCGCGACGACGCGCGCGACGCCGCGGACGACGTACGCCGCGTCGCGCCGGTGCGTCAGCACACCGGTCGCGAAGAACACCGTCCCCGCCGTCAGCAGCAGACCGAGCTGCGCCGCGCGCCACGCCCAGCCGGGCGCGTCACCCGAGACGGCGAGGAGCACGGCGGCGACGGCCGGCATGGTGAGCTTCACGACGACGTTCGCGACACCGGTCGTCGTCACGGACAGCACGATGGGGGTGGGCGGGAAGCCGTAGCCGGCGTACATCGCGTACGTCACCCCGACCCCCACGCCGCCACCCGCGGGCACCGTGTGGGAGACGGCGGTGCTGGCCTGCGTCACGACGACGGCGGGCCAGAACCGCAGGCCGGGCAGCGAGGCCATGGACAGCAGCGGGTACGCCGCGACGTGGGCGAGCGTGAGCAGCGCGACCGCTGCGACGGCACCCGCGGGCAGCGTCGAGACGAGGTCCCAGACGGCGCCGGCGTCGGCGACCCGGGGAAGCACCCCGGCGAACGCGACGACGACGACCGCCGCGGTGAGCGCGGCCGCGAGCGCGCGGCGTACCGCGTGCGGGTCGTGGCGCGGCCGTACGAGCGCCATCGGGTCGGCGGCCATGGTGCTACGCAACCGCTCCACGCCGTCCGGCGCAAGGGACGAAGGCCCCGAGTTGCGGCGTTACGACCAGCGCAGGGTGAGGGTCGGCGGCGTCTTCGACGTGCGCGCGGCGAAGGCGGTCTGCTCGCCGCTGCCCTTCGCGCCCTCGGCGGCGTCGCGGAGGACGAAGCCGTGGTTGCCGTACGCGCGCATGCCCAGCACCTGCGCGGTGACGTCCCACGCGACGCGGCTACGGCTCACGGTCGCGCCGGTCGCGGTGCCCGTCGAGCCGGGTGCCGTCGCCCACGTGACGCCGTACTCGTTCCAGCCCCTCGCCGCGCGGCTGACGACGACGCGGCGCTGCGTGACGTCGCGCGCGGTCATGGCGAGCGTGGCGGACCGCAGCGTGCAGCCGTTCGGGACGCTCGGGAGCGCGAAGCGTACGAGCGCCCTGCGGTTGCGGCTCTTGTCGCGGCTGGTGACCTGGAGGTCGTTGTCGCGGCCGAAGTTCTGCCGCGCGCCGGCCTGGTCGACGTACGTGTCGGCGACCGCGTGCACCGTCGCGGACCCGGCGCGGCAGCCCGCGGCGGTGCGCGTGGCGGTCGGCTTCGGCTGGGGCTTCGCCGCGGTGCGCGTGGCGGTCGGCTCGGTCGTCCGCGTGGGCTCGCGGCGTAGGGGCGTGCGCGTCGGCGGGGGCGTCGTCCGGGTCGCCGTCGGCGTGGGAGAGGGGGAGGGCTCGACCGAGACGGTGACGTTCGGGCGGCGGCCGCCGCGGTCGGCGGCGACGGAGAAGCCGGGCAGGTGCTCGGTCACGGGCGCGCCGGCGAGGAAAAGCACGACGACGCCGAGGCACGCGAGCACCGTGAGGAGGATGCCCGAGAGCAGCACGCCGTTGGCGTTGCGCCGCACCGTTCACCGCCCCTTCCCCTGGCCTCCCTGGACATGTCGGCAGCGAAGGGGCGGGTCTTGAGACCCGGAGGTGTTACGTCACCTCGAACGTGTCGGTGGCGGTCTGCGTGAAGCCGCCGCCCCCGGCGCCGACCGCGCGGGCCTCGCAGGTGAACGTCGCCGTGCCCGGCGCCGCGTCCTCCGGCACCGCGAACGCGACCGAGAGGATGAACGCCTCGCCGGGGCCGAGCACCGTCGGCGGCTGGTTGAGGCGGAAGCGCTGCACCTCGCCGTCGGCGTAGGTCACGCTCGGGCTGAGGACGACGAGCAGCCGCTCGCCGCTGGTGTTCTCGACGGCGCACTCGCCGCTCTGGAAGCCGCCTGGGCTGACGGTGTCGAACGACGCGTGCGCCGAGACGTGGATCGGGTCCTGGGCCACCGCCGGGCTCGCGGCGGAGAACAGCGCGGCACCGGCCAGCGCCAGGGCGGAGATGGTTCGCCTCATCTAGGGCTCCCTCGTTGTCGTCCCCCTGGACCCGGATCCTAGGGCTTGGCGAACGCCGCCCGCGATCACCCGCGGTGACGGCACGGCCGGTCACGTCGGCAACCCGGAGCCCTTACCGTTCTGGCGTGGGTGGCCCGATCGACCGCCGCGCCGAGCGGTGAGTTCGGACCGTCAAAGTCACCACTCGAGCACGAACGACCGTCCATACCCACCGGTAACCTCCGCGCGGAGCCAGGGGCAGCGAAGCACGCCCGGGGACGAACGGACGCCGTCGAGGCGCGAGGCCCGTGGCGCGGCCTCAGCGGTAGGACGCGGCCTGCAGCTCGTAGAGCTCGGCGTAGACGCCGTTGCTCGTGACGAGGTCGCGGTGGGGGCCGCGCTGGACCACTCGCCCGCCGTCGAGGACGAGGATCTCGTCGGCGGCGCGCACGGTGGAGAACCGGTGCGAGACGAGGAGCGTGACGCCGGCGCCGCCACGCGCGGCGTGCACGTACCGCTCGAACAGCCGGTGCTCGGTGGTCGCGTCGAGCGACGCGGTGGGCTCGTCGAGGGCGAGCACGAGCGGCGACTGCCGCATGAGCGCCCGGGCGACCGCGAGCTTCTGCCACTGCCCGGTGGACAGGTCGGTGCCCCCGGGCCACGACCGGCCGAGCTGCGTGTGCAGCCCCCGCGGGAGCCCGGCGACGACGTCGCTCGCCCCGGCCCGCGCGAGCGCGTCGACGACGGCGCCGGCGTCCGTCAGGTGCTCGAGGTCGCCGACGCCGACGACCTCGTCCGCGCGCAGCTCCAGCCTGGTGAAGTCCTGGAACGCCGCCGCCGTCCGCGCGCGCCACGCGCCCGGGTCGATGTCGCGCAGGTCGGTCCCGTCGACGAGGATCCGGCCCTCGGTCGGCTCGTAGAGGCCGAGCAGCAGCTTGACGAGGCTGGTCTTGCCGGCGCCGTTCTCGCCGACGAGCGCCACGACGCTGCCGGGCTCCAGCCGGAACGACACGTCGCGGAGCACCCAGGCCGCGGTGCCCGGATAGCGGAACGACACCCCGTCGAGCTCGATACCCCCGCGCAGCACGGCGGGCGGGACGGCGACCGCCGCGGGGCGGGCCTGGGCGCGGGCGTGGTCTACGAGCCAGAGCAGGCGGCCGGCGGCGCGGAGCGACTGCTGGAGCGAGGAGACGGAGAACACGGTCTGGGCGGCGGCGGTGTTGACCTGGCGCGCGAGGCCGATGGCGAGCAGCACGTCGCCGGGCGTGGCGTTCCCGCGGACGGCCCGCTGGACGACGAGCGCGACGGCGGCGGCGAAGCCGGCCGCGAACACCACCGACGCGAGGGACGACCACAGCGCCGTACGCCACTGCGCCGCGGCGCGGATCCGGTGGCCCTCGAGCCACGCCGCCCGGTGCCGGCGCGCGACCTCGTCGCGCAGCCGGAACACGCGCAGCTCCTTGGCCGGGCCCGCGTGCAGGGTCAGCTCGTAGAGGTGCCCGGACAGCCGGCGGCCGGGGGCCGCGCGCTCCTCGGCGTCCCGCTGCCAGCGCTGGGAGCGCAGCGCGACGAGGAGCGACGGCACCGCGAACGCGGGCAGCAGCACGAGCGAGGGGTGCAGCGTCACGAGCAGGGTGAGCGTGACGGCGGCGGGCACGACGACCCGGACGGTCTGGACGACGGTGTTGACGGTGTTGCCGAGGACCCCCTGCTGCTCGCGCAGCATCGCGAGCCGGTCCTGGTAGTCGGCGCGCTCGTGGTGCTCGAGCGTCGGCAGCGTCGCGCTGATCTCCGCGATGCGGCGGTCGAACGTGAAGCCGACCCGTTCGGTGAGCGTGACGCGCATCCGGGTGCCGGCCCCGCCGACCAGCCAGAGCAGCGCCATCGAGCAGGCGAGAGCACCCGCGCCGGTCGCGACCAGCCCCGCGTCGTGACCCAGCGCGCCGTCGGCGAGGAGCTTCAGCCACAGCGCGAACAACGGCTGCACGGCCGCGCTCGCGGGTTCGAGCAGCAGGACCGCGACCGCGCGCCGGGGGTCGGCGCGCAGCGTCGTCGCGACGACGAGCCGCAAGGCGCGGAACGAGTCACGCATCGGCGCCGACCTCCGTTCCGAAGCGTTCGGCCTGGAGGGCGAACAGCGCGGCGTACCGCCCGCCGAGGTGCATCAACTCGTCGTGCGAGCCCTCCTCGGCGACCCGTCCGTCCTCGACGACGACGATGCGGTCCACCCTTCGTACGCTCGACAGCCGGTGCGAGACGAGCAGCGTCGTGGTCCCCGAGGCGGACGCCAGCACCCGGTCGAACAGCTCCTGCTCCGCGCGGACGTCGAGGTTGGCGGTCGGCTCGTCGAGGACCAGGACCGACGCGCCGCCGCGCACCGCGAGGAGCGCGCGGGCCAGCGCGATGCGCTGCCACTGCCCGCCGGAGAGGTCGGCGCCGCCCTCGTAGCCCCTCGACAGGACGGTGTCCCAGCCGCGCGGCAGCGCCTCGACGAGTGCCTCGGCGCCCACGTCGCGCGCGGCGGCGGCCAGCTCGGCCTCGTCGCCGGCGAGCCGCGCGCAGCCCACGCCGACGTTGTCCCTCGCCGGGAGCTCCAGCCTGAGGAAGTCCTGGAAGACCGCGCCGACGCGTTCGCGCCAGACCTCGGGGTCCACCTCGGCGAGGTCGACGCCGTCCACCGTGATGCGGCCGGAGGTGGGCTCGTACAGCCGCGTCAGCAGCTTGACGAGGGTCGTCTTGCCGGCGCCGTTGAGACCGACGACCGCCAGCGAACGCCCCGCCGGCACGTCGAGGTCGAGCCCGTCGAGGACGAGGCGCTCGGTGCCGGGGTAGCGGAACGACACGTTCTCGAAGCGGATGCCACGCCGCGGCGCGCCGGCGAGGTCGTGCCGCCCGGTCCCGGGGGCGGGCGGGCCGATACGCGTGGCGAGCGCGACGGCGCGCTGCGCGAGCGCCGCGCCCTCGCGGTAGGTCCGCTGCGGGTCGCCCTGCGCGCCCAGCGCCATCGTGCCGAGGACGGCCTGGGCGTAGACGGCGAGGCCGCCGACCGACAGCGCACCGTCGTACGCCGCCTGCCCGATCGAGGCGAGCACGACGACGTGCGCGAGCGCGACGGCGCCGACGGCCTGCACCATGAGGAGCCGGTGGCCGCGGCGTTCGCGCCAGATCGCGGACATGCCGCCGAGCCACTCGCCGGCGTACCTGTCGACCGCCCACGTCCCGAGCCCGAAGACGCGCAGCTCCTTCGCGGCGGCGGGGCGCAGCGCGAGGTCCCGGTAGTAGCTCGCGCGGCGCAGCTCCGCGGTGGCCGAGGGCAGCGACTTCGTGAACGTCTCCACCTCGCGCCCCACCCAGCGGTGCGTCACGGCCCAGGCGGCGCCGAGCAGCAGCGGCGCCCACCAGCGGAACCGTGCGAGCACCACGGCCGAGCCGAGCCCGGTGAGCCACGTCGTCGTCACCGTCACGAGCGCGGGGATCGTCGCCTGCCTGACCCACGGCCGCGCCTCGGTGCCTTCGACGACGGCGATCTCGTCCGCGAGCTCCGGGTCCTCGAGGTGCGCGATGCCGGCCGGGCCGAGCGTCGCGGTCGACACGGTCTCGCGCACCGCGAGCGCGTACAGCGACCCGACCGACCAGGTCAGCGCGGCGGTCAACGGCGCCAGCGCCTGGGCGGCGACGTAGAGGCCGGCGACGACGGCGAGCGCGACGAGCAGCGGGCGGCCGGCGGGCGAGCCGAGCCCGCCCGTGACCGCGGCGGGCACGGCGCCGACGAGCGCGCCCGTGGCGAGCACCGACGCGGTGGGGACGAGGCCTCCCACGAGCGTGAGGGCGCCGAGCAGCCAGACCCGTGCGCCGGCGGCGCGGCGGGCCAGCAGGAGGACGGTGCGGGTCACCGGATCACCGCCTCGCGCCGGGCCGGCGCGTCGGGGAGCGGCCGGGGGAGCGGCAGGCCGTGGTCGTACGCCCCCCTCCTGAGCAGCGCGTAGCCGGTGCCCGCGGCGCCGCCGAGCCAGCCCGTCCGCCGCCGCCGCGCCTGCGGCCAGCAGAGCCCGGTCGCGTCGGCGGACGCGCAGCGCTCGAGGTGGGCGAGCGCGCGGCGGGCGCCCGTGACGTACGCCGCCTCGCCGGTGCCGACGACGGCGTCGAGCAGGGCCTCGTGGATCCCGGCCGAGCCGCAGCAGAGCGTGGCGTCGTCGCCGAGGTCGCGGATCAGCCCGCCGGGGAGCAGGGTCGCGAGCAGCGCGTTCCGCGCGCCGTCGCGGTACGCCGACCACCGCGGCTCGCCGGTGACGTCGGCCAGCGCCGACCACAGCCGTACGGTCCCCGCAGGGCCGTGGCACCAGTTGCCCCAGAACGTGCCGGGCCGGCCGGGGGAGAACGGCACCTCGCACCGCCCGCCGCCGATCCGCGCGAGCGAGGCGAGGTAGTCGCCGGCCGCGGCGGCCGCGCCGGGCTCGCCCGCGACGGCGAGGAAGTACGCGACACCCGCGGTGCCGTGCGCGAAGTTCGGCAGCTCGTCGCGGCCCGGCGGGATCCAGCGCAGCCCAGGGCCCGCGGGCTCCGCGACGGCGGCGAGGTGCGCGGCGAGCTCTCGAGCGCGCTCGGCGAACGACGGCCGGTCCAGCGTCGCGGCGACGTCGAGCAGGACGAGCCCGGTGCCGGCCAGGCCGTCGAACAGCTCGGCCGCCTCGCCACGCAGCGGCAGCGCCTCGGCGGCCGTGACCGCCGCGGCGTGCCACGCGGGGTCGCCGGTGACGCGGTAGGCCTCGGCGAGGACGTACGCCCGCCCGGCCGCGCCGCCGTAGAGACCCGCGGCCGGCCCCGCGGAACGCTGCCCGGCGACCGTCGCGAGCCCGGGCCGCGCCGCGGCGAGCAGGGTCTCGTCCGCGAGGGTCTCGTACGCGCGCAGCAGGAACAGCGCGACGCCCGCGGGCCCCCACGCGAGCGTCGTGTCGTCCGCACCGCCCTCGGCGACGCCGTCCGACGGCCACGCGCCGCCGGCCGCGCGGCCGCGCAGCCACCTCGCGACCGCCGCCGCCGCCTCCAGGCCGTCCATCAGCCCACCGGGTCCGGCAGCAGCGAGTCGAGCAGGAGGTGCGACGACGGCCCGCCGGTGGCCAGCCGGTGCAGGAAGAGCGCGACGCCCGCGGAGCCCGTGCCGAGGTCGGTGCTCAGCCGCAGCAGCAGCTCGCCGGGGAACGCCGTCCCCCCGGGCCTGTCGACGGCGAACAGCCGGATGCCGTCGGCCACCACGCGCGCCTCCTCGCGGAACTGCGGCTCGCCGAGGAGCTGGTGGCAGTCCAGCAGCAGCTCGCCGAGGCCGGCGAGGCCCCGGAACAGGCTCGGCATCGAGGCGTACCTGCGGGAGCAGTCGAGAGCCAGCGGGTCGAGCGCCTTGCGGTACTCCTCGTCGCCCGTGACCGCGTAGTACCTGACGAGGGCGGTGCCCACGCCCGCGCTGCCGTTGTCCCAGTAGGGGAACAGCGTGCCGAGCTGGTCGGTCCTGCCGGGGAACGACACCACGCCGTCGCGCTCGGTCGCGAACGCGAGGTCGAACGCCAGCGCGCGGCGGCCGGCGGCGAGGTAGCGCGGCGCGCCGGCGGCGAGGCTCAGGTAGAGCAGGAACAGGGCGGGGCCGCTGGCGCCCTGCGGGTAGCCGATCCGCGCGACGCCCGCCGCGTCCGGCCAGCTCAGCGTCTCGCCGTCGTCGGTGCCGGAGGCCAGGAGGTGCTCGCCCGCGTCGACGGCGTCGGCCAGGAACGCCTCGTCGCCGGTGAGCTGCCAGAGCCGCAGGGCGGCGAGGCCGTACCCCGCCGCGCCGGAGTGCACGGTGTGCGAGGCGAACCGGCCAGGGTGCGCCCGGACGTCGGTCATCAGCGCGGTCGCCGCGGCCGGCTCGCCGAGCTCGCCGAGGACCCACGCGAGGCCGGAGGTCCCCGTGTAGAGGCCCGGCGGGTACGCCGCAGGCGACACCTCGTGCGAGAGCATCCAGGCCACCGTGCGGCCGGGGACCTCGCCGTTGATCCTGAACAGCGCGTACGCCACGCCCGCCGCGCCGGTGGCGACGTTGAGCGGGTTGGTCGTGAACACCGCGGCGTCGGCGGGGTAGAGCCGGTCGCGCCGGGCGAAGTCGGCGGAGCCGATGACGTGCCGTACGACGCCGTCGACGGTCGCGCGCAGCTCCTCGTCGGTGGGCAGTACGACGTCGGCGGTCGCCGGAGGCGTGTCGTCGCGCAACGCCGCGACGACCGCCGCCGGGGCGGGCCGCCGCGCCGGGTCGTGGTCGAGGAGCGCGGCGATGACGTCGCGCCAGGCCTCGGGGATGGCCGTGTCGCGGGCGACGGCGCGCAGGATGCGCGCCGGGGCGGTCGGGTCGATCAGGAACATCGTGTTGAGCGGGAACAGCGAGGCGAGCATCAGCGCGCCCAGCGCGTAGTAGTCGTCGGCAGGGCCCGCGATGCCGACGGCGAGGTGCTGCGGCGACGCGAAGCCGGGGGTGGCGAGCCGTGTCGGCGCATCGACGCCGACGCGGACCGTCGCCTCGAAGTCGATGAGCTTGAGGTCGAGCGTCCGCGGGTCGACGAGCACGTTGCGCGGCGCGAAGTCGCCCAGGAGGACGCCGGCGGCGTGCGCCGCCTCCAGCGTCGTCGCGAGGTTGGTCCACAGCACCCGCAGCCGGTCGCGGAACTCGCGCGCGCCGTCCGGGTCGAGGTTCGGCACGAGCAGCTTGTTCTCGGCGGCGGAGAGCGACAGCAGCGAGATGCCCTCGACGTACTCCTCGACGAGGAACAGGTGCTCCCACTCGCGGAACAGCTCGACCGGCCGCGGCGCGATGCCGTACGGCTCCAGCGCCTCGAGGATCGCGTGCTCCTTCGTGAGGAGGTCCTGCGAGTTGCCCTCGCCGCTGTCGCCGCCGCTGTGCGGGCGGGCCTCCTTGACGACGACCCGCCGGCCGGTCGCGGTGTCGTCGGCGAGGTAGACGCCGCCGGTGTTGGAGAAGTGCAGGACGCGGAGGATGGCGTACCTGCCGTCCCGCAGGACGGGCTCCTCGGGCTCGGCGGGGTGCTCGGGAGGGAACGGGTCGGAGACCCACGGCGGCAGCGAGAAGTACGGCCTCCGGTCGTCGGGGACCGCGGTGCCGTCGGGGGCGCTGATCGTCGCCTGCTGTTCGCCCGTGGCGGACAGGGAGACGGTGCGCACGAAGCCGCCGTACCGGTAGTGGACGACCCCGGAGTCCTTGTACCGGCGGTCGGAGAGGACGTACGGGCCGGTGTGCCCGGCGAGCGCGACCCGCAGCCGCTCCGCGATCCTGGCGAACGCCGCGTCGTCCGGCGGGTAGATCGTGACGAACTTGCCGGACCCCGCCCTCGGCCAGTTCTTGCCGTTGAGGTTGCGCAGCAGGCCGGGGTCGAGCGCGAACTTGAACGTCACGTGCTCGTCCACGAGCACCGCGATCGTCTTGCGGAGGACCTCGGCGGCCTCGTCCACCGACGCCGACACGTGGATCTTCCAGCCCTGCGGCGGCATGACGTGGCGCGGAGCGACGACGTTGAACCACGTGTCGGAGCGGACCAGCCGCCAGTCGCGGGGCACCAGCTCCCGCGCGACCGACAGGAACTCCTGCGTCGGCACGTACCGGCCCAGCGACTCGTAGTGCTCCGGGCTGGCGAGGAGCAGGAGATTGATCCCGTTGTCGGCAGGCACGGCGGGTCGGCCCTTTCGAAGGGGTGGTGGGGAGGGTGGCTCCAGCGGACGCGATGGTGCAGGGGTGACGCCGGCTGCTAGCCGAACGTCTGGATCGTGCTGATGAGCTCCGCCGTGTGCGTCTGGGTGCAGCACTGGTAGCTGATCGTGCTCCAGGACTCGAGCACGTACGCGTTCGAGACGGTGTCGAGCTCGAGCGCCTGGAGCGCAAGGATGTTCTGCATGGGGCAACACCTCCTTCCTCGTGGTCTGACCCCCCCTTGGTGCCTGGGGCCGGGTGTCGTACAGGACCGCTGGGAGGCCACCCTCCCCGGACGTCGCGGAGCGGCGCCGGGTCCGATGGTGCGGCCGGAGGGGCGGCCCGGTCGTCGGGCGGAACGGACGAATCCGGCGCCTCTGCTGTCCCTTCACGACAAGCCCCCGGCGACGGCGACGACCATCGCTGCGGGGCGGAGCCAGGTGGCCGCCGCGGCGCGTACGTCGTCGTCCGGGCAGTCCGCGCAGGCCGCGCGGAGGCGGGCCTGCGCGTCGTCGGGGAGGCCGAGCGCGGCGTTCTCCGCGACCGCCGCGGCGAGTGCCGGGGTGGTGTGGACCTGTAACGGCAGCGAGCCGACACGGTGGCCGCGCGCGGCCGCGATCTCGTCCGCCGTGAGGCCGCCGTCGGCGACGTCGGCCACCTCGGCGAGCGCCGCGCGGACGGCGTCCCTCGTGACGTCCCGCGCGCACGCGAACGACGCCGTCCACCGGCCGGTCGCGCGCCACCCCTCGACCGCGCCGAACGCCGCGTAGGCGACGCCGTCACGCTCGCGCAGCCGCGTGTTGAGCCGCGCGGAGAACGTGCCGGCGAGGCAGTCGGCGGCGAGGGTCAGCGCGGGGTACGCGGGGTCGCGGCGCGGCGGCGTGACGCAGCCGATCGCGACGTGCGACTGCGCCGCGCCGGGCACAGGGACGACGACCGCCGCCTCCGGGCTCGTAGGTGTGACCGCTGCCGGCGCCTCAGGTGCGGGGCCGCCGCGCCAGCCGCCCAGCACCCGGTCGGCCAGTGCCGCCGCGTCGACCGCGGCCGGGTCGGCCGCGACGACGAGGGTCGCCCCCTGCGGGGTCGCCACGGACCGCAGGTACGCCGAGACGGTCGCGTGGCCGAGCGCCGCGACCTGCTGCTCCGTGCCGCCCGGCGGGTCGGCGTAGCGGGTGCCGGCGAACGCCGCCGCGCACAGCGCCGCCTCGGCGCGTGCCTGCGCGGGCTCGCGCGCGAGGGCGGCGAGCCGGTCGTGGCACACGCGGGCGACCGTGGCCGCGTCGAGCTGGGCGGCGGCCACTGCCGCGGCCGCGCGGGCGAGCGCGTCGCCCAGGACGCGCGCCGGCGCCGTGACCGTGACGGCCAGTGCGTCCCAGCTCACCTCGGCGTTCACGACGGCGCCGAGGTCCTCCGCCGCCGAGGCGACACCGCCGAGGAGGAGCGCGGCGGCGGCGGCGTACGCGGCGCCGTACGCACCCTCGGGCTCGGCGGCGGCGCCGCCGGGCAGCACGAGTCGCGCGCTCGCCAGCTCCTGCCCTGGGACGTGGCAGGCGCGCACCGCGAGCCCGTTCGCGAGCCGGTCCGCGCGGACCTCGGGGAACCGCCACGGCGCGGGCGGCCCGACGGCGGGACGGGTCACGGCGCACCCGCGGGGACGTACGTGAGGCTGACCGGGTCCGTGCCGAACACGCTGCCGGCCGCGCGCGCCACGGCCGCCGGGCAGGCCGTCACGGCAGGGCGGCGGGCGGGGTCGCCGTGCAGCAGGGCGCCGGTGGCGCGCGTGTACGCGCGGCCGCCGAGCGGCGCGTCGCGGGTCAGCGTCGCGGTCTCCAGCAGCCGTGCCGCGCGGGCGACCTCCTCCTCCCGCGGCGGCCGCGCGGCGAGGTCGCGCAGCGCGGCGACGAACGCCTCCTCGGCCACGGCCGGCGGCACGCCGTCGGCGGGCGCGACCCACCCGGACACGAACGACGGCCCGGCCGACCGGCTGTCGATGCCGAGCGACGCGCCGGCGACCGCGTCGCACTCCGCCGCGAGCCGCCGCAGCCGCGCGCGCTGGCCTCCGGTGAGCACCGCCATCGCCGGCACGAGGTCGTCGTGCTCGGGCGTGCCGTCGGCGGGGGCAGCCCAGGCGACGTACACCCGCGGCCGGGGGACCGGCGCGGCGACCGTCTCGCGGGCGCCGCCGGCGGGACGCGGGCCGGTGACCGGCGGGGGCGGGACGGAAGGCGGCAGCGGCCCGAAGCACGCGTGCGTCCACTCGCGGACGGCGGCCGCGTCGACGTCGCCGCACACGGCCACGACGGCGTTCGCCGCCGTGTAGTGCAGGCGGAAGAACGCCTCGACCGTCGCGAGCGACGCCCCGTCGAGGTCGGCGCGCCGCGCCATCGACGTGTGGTACGGGTGCCCCGGCGGGAAGAGGCGTTCCGCGAGGTCGCTGGAGGCGCTGCCGTACGGCACTCCCGCGCGGCGCTGCCGGTGCTCGTTGCGCACGACCGCGCGCTGCCGGTCGAGTGACGCGGGGGTGAGACCGGCGGGCAGGCTCGCGAGCCGCTCCGCCTCGAGCCACAGCACCAGCTCCACGAGGTGGTTCGGGACGACCGAGGAGTACGTCGCGCAGTCGGGCTGCGTCCTGCCGTTGACGAGGCCGCCGTACGCGGTGAGCAGCGCGACGTGCTCGCCGGGCGCGACCCGCGCCGACCCCTCGAACATCATGTGCTCGAACAGGTGCGCCAGCTCGCCCTCGCCCGGCCCCTCCACGCTGCTGCCGGCGCGGTACGCGACGGTGACCGCCGCGACCGGCGCGACGCGGTCGGTGTCGACCACCAGGCGCAGGCCGTTGGGCAGCCGTTCGTCGAGGGCGATCACGCGTCCCCCAGCCGCAGCTCGAGGTGCGCCGCCAGCCGCTCGTCGGGGTCGTCGAGCCGGATCGCGGACAGCTCGCCGATGCGGCGCAGCCGGTGCCGGAACGTCCTGGGGTGGACGCGGATGCGCTCGGCTGCCGCCGTCACGTCGCCGAACGCGTCGAGGTACGCCCCGAGCGTCCTGACGTACTCCGTCTGGTGGGCCTCGTCGTGCGCGCGCAGCGGCGCGAGGACGCCGGGGAGCGCGACCCGCTGCTCGGTCACCGCCTCGCCGAGCGCGAGCAGGAGGACGTCGGGGCGGACGCCGTCCAGCCGCGCGACGCGGTCCCCACGCTCGCGGCCGACCCGCACCACGCGAGCCGCCACCAGCCGCGCGTCGGGGAGCGCCGCGGCGCCCTCGACGACCGGCCCTACGCCGGCGTGCACGGCGACCCGGAGGACGCGTTCCGCGTCGGCCACGACCGACTCCGCCGTCCGCGCGGCGGTGGCGGGCTCGGCGAGGACGTACGCCTGGCCGTCGGCCACCGCGCTGCCGACTGGCCCGCCGCGCGCGGACCACGCCGTCCGCACGGCCGCGGCGAGCAGCAGCGGCTCGACGTCCGCGGCGAATGCCACGACGACGTACGGCGCCTCCGGTACGGCCGGCTCCCCGGCCGGTTCGCGGTACGGCGTCAGGTACCTGGCCGCGACCTCCGCGGCCTCGGCGACCGCGGGTAGCGCGTCGGCAGGCAGCGGCGCGGTCGTCGCCAGCGCGACGACGGCGCCGGCGTAGCCGAGCGGCCCGTGGACGCCGGCCGCGATCCGTACCGGCCTGCCGCACGCGTCCACCGCCTCCACCGCGGCGCCGGCCGCCCGGCGGCCCGGCAGGCAGGGCACAGGCCCGCCCGCGCTCGCGACGACGCCGCCGTCCGCGTCGAGCAGCGCCGCGGCGCCACCGGTCAGCGCGGCGAGGGCGCCGGCGATGGCGGACGGTGTCGTCATGCCCGGACCGCGAGCTCGAGCTCGCAGGCCAGCCGCTGGCCCGGGTCGTCCAGGTCGAGCCCGGTGAGCTCGACCAGGCGGCGCAGCCGGTACCGGAACGTGTTGGGGTGCACGCCGAGTCGCGCCGCGGCGAGCGCCGTGTCGCCGAACGTCGCGAGGTACGCCGCGAGCGTCGCGACGTAGCCGGTGTCGTGCGCCTCGTCGTGGCCGCGCAGCAGCGCGAGCTGGGGCAGCCGCAGCAACGGCCACCGGGCGACGAGCGACCCGATCGACGCGACGGCGACCTGCGGCCGTACGTCGTCGATCGACGCCACGGGCCCGAGGTCCGGCCGGTCGCGCAGCACGTCGAGCACCCGGTCCGCGTCGTCCCGCGACGCGGCCGCGCGCCCGGGTCCCGAGAGCGTCGAGCCGACGCCGGCGCGCAGCTCGGCGCCGAGCGCGATGCCCGCGCGGCGCGCGACGGTCGCCGCGAGTCCCGCGACGTCGTCGCCGGGGACGACGGCGTAGCAGACGCCGGCCTCGACGACGGCGCGCGTGCCTGGCCTGCGCAGCGTGGCGAGGTACCACACGAGGTTGCGGACGACCTCGGGGTCCTGGCCCGCCCGCAGGGGCTCGAACGCCGCCACCGTGACCGCCCCGGGCGGCTCCGGGAGCGGGGCGGGCGCGACGGCCCTGGTGGTCGTCCGGTACAGATCGCCCCACGGGCCGGAGGCCTGCAGCAAGGCGACGCCGAGGTCGTACGCCGCGGGTGTCAGCGTGGTCGCGTGCCGCGGCACGGCGACCGCGGCGGCGCCGGCTGCCGCGGACGTGGAGACGACGCGGACGAGCGACCGTGCGTCATCGGTGCCGGCCAGGACGAGGTCGTCCCTGCCCACGGCTGCGTCGTCCGCGAGCCGTACGTCGGCGACGGGGACGTTCGGGCCGAGCGGCGCGCACACGATCCGGAGCGTGCTGATCGACGCGACGACGGCGCCCAGCGTCGGGCGCAGGCCGTCCCGGTTCGGCGCAGCCACGAGGTCCCCCTGGATCGGTTCCGCCGCGTTCGGCGGGGAGTCACAGGGTCATACGCGCGCGTCGCCCCGATCCTTCGCGGGGGGATCGGGGCGGTCCGGCTCGTCGTCGGCGTACGCCACGCTCGGCCGGATGCGCCTTACCGCTTGGGGTAGTCGAAGACGAGGAGGCGGTTGGGGTACTCGGTCTCGCCGACAACCGGCCCCTGCATCGTCCACGTCCTGCCGTCGAGCGTGCCCGAGAACGCCGCGTGGTAGCCGCCGGGCTCGCAGGTGATCTCGGCCGCCCGGTCGCTGCCGTCGGACTTCACCGTCGCGGTGCCGACGGAGGTGTCGCCCTTGCAGGGTGCCATCGCGAAGACGCCGCTGCCGTACTTGCCGCCGGGTGCCGTCGCGGACACGAACGACTCGACCCAGCGTCCGGTGGAGTCGACGCCGGCCGCGGCCGCGGCGCCCCCAGGCCCGCTCACGACGCGCGCGCCCAGCGAGGTCTGACGGACGCGCCAGTGCTGCGTCGTGAAGATCATGCCGGTGCCGCGCTGGAGGGCGACGAAGTACCGGTTGCCGGCGCCGGGACGGAACTCGTTGTAGAAGAGGTGCACCGACGGGTCGCCCTTCTGGCCGCACACGTCGGAGGCCACCGGACAGGTCAGCGGCGGGGTCTTCACCGGGCCGCCGTAGACCGTCGTGCGGGTGTCGCTCGGGTTGTACATGCCGACCATGAACCGAGTACGGGTCCAGCCGCCGCCCTTGCGCGGGGCGAGCTGCAGGAACGACATGACACCGGGCGTGCCGTCGCTCTCGGTGACCACGTACAGCGGTACGGAGCTCGGGCCGCCGCTGCGCGCTCGCGTGATCTCGTAGACCACCATCGCGGGCTCGGCGGCGGGTGCGGCGGGCTGGGCGCCGAACGTCGCGGCGACCAAGAGCAAGGCGAGAGTCCCCCGTGTCATGGAGCGGGGATTCGACGCGCGGAAGGGAGTTCCTTCCGCGCGTCGATCGACCGCCCAAGGCGTGTCTCCCAACTCGTCGATCTGCCGCGCGACGCCCGGCACGGCACCTCGCCGCGTTGTCGGGGGCTCCGACAGCGCTGCTGTCGGAGCCCCCTCCGCCTTGCGATGCGCCGTCCCGGACGCCGCTCGCGACGATCACGAGCCGAGAGACATGCCTAACGCAGCCAGGGCTCCTTGATGTCGATGTACTCGACGCTCTCGATGAGGCCCATGTACTCGTCGAACCCGGGCTCGTTCTTGCCGGCGTCGGCCATGTTCGCCTCGCCCTTGCGCGCCTCGGCCTCGCTGGTGAAGTAGATGGCCTCGGTGTACTCGTTGCCGTCCCAGCCGCGGATGCTGCCGATGACGTCGGGCCGCATGGCCTCCATCTTCGGCATGAACTCCGCCTCCATCTCGCGGACGCGAGCGGCGTCGCGGACGCGACCCTGCATGACCTGGACGAAGCCGGCGTCGTTGGAGCCACCGCCGCGCGAGACGTCGACGTCCGTGTAGTCCTTGAACGTCGGCGTGCCCTCGAAGTACTTGGCCGTCTCGTTCCACCACGAGTCCTGCTCGCTGCGGCCGCTGTTGGCGCGCGCGGCGTCCTCGCTCTCGAAGCGGGCGAGCACGAAGACCTGGCCGTCGCCGGTCACGCCTGCCGTGGTGCCGAGGTAGCCGGTCGCGCCCGGGCGTACGTCGTCCTGCCAGCGGTCGAACTGGCGGCGGAGTCCTTCGGCGTCGTTCGTCGTGCCCTGGATCACCTGGATGAACAAGTCCATCACCTCTTCGTGTCGGATGCCCGCAACCTACGCCGATCGATGCTCAGCGGAGAAGCAGCGAGTCCATCCGCCGGCCCGCGTGACGCAGGCCCCACCACCCCATGGCGAGGAGGTACGCCACGTGCAGCGCCGCGCTCGCGTCGACCGTGCCGAGGGTGAGCTGCCGCAGCAGCGCGACACCCTGGTACATCGGCGTCACCTGCACGATCCAGCGCACCGCCTCCGGGTAGACCGACAGCGGGAAGAAGCTCGCCGACAGCAGGAACATCGGCAGCCACGCGAGCTGGTGCCAGTCGAAGTCCTGCCACGACTTCACGTACGTCGTCGCCGCGAGCCCCAGCCCCGCGAAGCCCCACGCGACGACCAGCACCGCGGGCAGCGCCAGCAGCGACCACCACGACTCGAGCAGGCCGAGGGCGAGCATCGTCGCGACGAAGAACGCCGAGTGCACCGCGCTGCGCAGCATCGCCCACGTCAGCTCGCCGAGCGAGATCGCGGAGACCGACATCGGCGTCGCGAGCATGGCGTCGTACGTCTTCTGGTACTTGAGCTTGTCGAAGAAGTTGAACGTCGTGTCGTAGACGACGCCGTTCGCGGCGCTGGTCGCGAGGAGGGCGGGGGCGACGAACGTGGCGTACGACACCACGAGCCCGTCGCCGACGGGGATGCCGCCGACGAGCGAGCCGATGCCGAGCCGCGCGCCGAGCAGGAAGAACAGCGGCTCCACCGCGCCGGTCACGACGATCCACCAGTGGTGCCGGTAGGTCATGTAGTTGCGCTCGACGAGCCGCGCGGCCTGCCCGGTGGCGATCACGGCACGAGCCGCTTCGCGTACGTGCGCCGGCCCGCGACGAGACCGACGAGGGTCCAGGCGGAGAGGTACGCCACGTGCACCAGCGACATCAGCGGCGTCGCGCCGCCGAGCACCAGGTCGCGGCAGAGGTCCGCGCCGTGCCACATCGGCGTGACGTACGCGATGCCGCGCAGCACGACGGGCAGCGTCTCGACGGGGAAGAACGTGCCGGAGAACAGGAACATCGGCGTGATGACGAGCCGGAACAGCACCGAGAACAGGCCGTCGCCCTCCTGCGTCACCGACCACGCGGCGATCGGCGCCGCGAACGCCGCCCCCGTGAGCACCGCGGCGGGCATGACGAGCGGCGCGAGCAGGCTGTCGGTGACGCCGAGGATCGTCGCGGCGAGCAGCATCGCGGCGCTCGTCATCGCGACGCGGGAGAGCATCCAGAGCAGATGGCCGTGGAACACGTCCGCCACGCCGAGCGGCGTCGCGGCCTGCGCGTGGTAGACGCGCATCCAGCGCATCGCGCCCATGACCGGCCACGACGCCTCGCCCGCGGCGGTCTGCATCGCGGTGGCCGCGATCATCCCGGGGGCGATGTACGCGAGGTACGACACCCCGCCGAGGCTCGCCGCGTCCTGCCGCGTCACGAGCGAGCCGACGCCGGCGCCCATCGCGCCGAGATAGAGCAGCGGACCGAACAGCGTGTACGTCCCCGTCCCGCGCCACACCCGCTTGAACCGCAGGAACCAGAGCTCGTACGCCCGCAGCGCGTACGACGTCGACGCCACGTCAGTCCACCAGCGTCCGGCCCGTGAGCCGGAGGAAGACGTCCTCGAGGGTCGAACGGCGCACCAGCGTGGCGACCGGTCGTACGCCGCGGTCGTGCAGCACCTCGGCCGCGCGCTCGCCGTTGTCCGTGTAGACGAGGACGCGGTCCGGCAGGTCCTCGACGCGGCCCGCGACGCCGTCGAGCATCGCGGCGAGGTCGGGGGCGTCGCCGTCGGCGAGGCGTACCTCCAGGACCTCGCGGCTCGAGTGCGTCGCGATGAGCTCCCACGGCGAGCCCTCGGCGACGATCTTGCCGCGGTCCATGATGACCAGCCGGTCGCAGAGCTGCTCGGCCTCGTCCATGTAGTGCGTGGTGAGGACGAGCGTCACGCCCTGCTGCTTGAGCCGGTAGAGGCGGTCCCACACGACGTGGCGGGCCTGCGGGTCGAGGCCGGTCGTCGGCTCGTCGAGCAGCAGCACCTCGGGGTCGTTGACGAGCGAGCGCGCGATCGTGAGCCGGCGCTTCATGCCGCCCGAGAGCGGCTCCACCTTGTCGTCGGCCCGCTCCGTGAGCTGGACGAAGTCGAGCAGCCTGTCGGCCTTCTCCTTCGCGGTGGCGCGGGAGATGCCGAAGTAGCGCGCGTACAGGACGAGGTTCTCGCGGACCGTCAGCTCGGTGTCGAGCGTGTCCTCCTGCGGCGCCACGCCGAGCCGCGCCTTGATCTCGGAGCCCTGCGTCGCGGGGTCCATGCCGAGCACCCGCAGCTCGCCGGACGACACGGGCGAGACGCAGCCGATCATCCGCATCGTCGAGCTCTTGCCCGCGCCGTTGGGGCCGAGGAAGCCGAACGCCTCACCGCGCGCGACGGAGAAGTCGATCCCGTCGACGGCGGTGAACTCCCCGAACGTCTTCGTCAGCCCGCGCGCCGTGACGTACGCCTCCACGGCGCACGACCCTAGAGGGGAGCGGCGCCGGCGGCGACCGACATTTGCCCGCGCCCGACCTGTCCGTCGAGCTCGCGCACGTACGCCGAGGGGTACGGCCTCGACGCGGCCGCGAGCTCGTTCCTCGCCCGGTACGACACCGACCCCCCGACGTCGGCGGGCCCGCCTTCGCTCGCGCCCACGGCGTACCGCCATGGCATGGACCCTCGCCAATGCCGCGCCGACGCGGCCGAGCGGGCGGGCGAGGCGCACGCCGCGGGCAACGGTGCCCTCATGCGCGCCCTCGCCACAGGCCCCGTGCGCGGCGCCCCGCGCGCCGGCGGGCGGAGGCGATCGAGGTGAGCACCGTCACCCACGCCGACGTCCGGTGCGCGCACGCGTGCGCGGCGTATGCCGACCTCGTGGCGTACAGCTGGAGTACGCCGCGGAGCTGCGCGCCCTCGCGCCGCGTGGCGTTGCGCACGAGGTCAGTGCGCGGCGGCGCGAACTGACGGGAGCGCCACGAGCGCGAGGATCGCGACGTTGACGAGCAGCGGACCTCGCAGGCCGACGACACCGGCGATGAGGCCCGCCGCCGCGAGCAGCGCCGCGAGCGCCAGCCCGGCCCGCCTGCGCCGGTACAGCAGCCACGCCGCCGTTCCGTACGCCGCCAGGAGCACGAGCGCCGCGGCGACCGCGCGACCGGTCGGCTCGAGCCAGTCAGGGCGGCGTACGTCACCGTCTCCCGACACCAGCGCCGCGACGAGCAGGACCGATACGACCGCCGCCATCGCGTGGACCGCGACGAGGACGCCGAGCGGGCGTGGCATCGGCTCCGTCGTCGGCGTCACACCGACTTCGCGGCGGCGCCGGCGGCGACGCGCAACGTCGTCCGGGCGTAGTTGCCGTCACGTTGGTGCTGGCGATAACGCCACTCGACGCGCAGAGGCATCGTTCGTGCCCGCCACGTAACGGTCAGGCCATGACCGAACTCGATCTGGTACGGCAGCGTCGAGGGACTCACCCAAGCGGGTACCGCGTCGTTCGTCTCGCTCATCCACTGGTAACACGTGCGACCGATGCACAGGCGGGCTTCGTTGACGTACTCGTACGGGCCGGGAAGAGGCTCCTGCTTCACCGCGATACGGCTCGCGAACACCACCTGGCCTGCGCGCGCCGTGAACGTCGGGGATCGCCAGGCCGACGTGATCGTCGTGGCGCCGCCGAGAGGCGCAACGCTGTCGAGGTCGAGGCCCCAGACCCCCTTGGTGGCGACCCAGTCGCCCGTGACGAGCGGCTCGGTCGCGGTGCCCGCGATCGTCGTGGCGCGGACCAGGGTCGGCGCGCTCACAGCGTTCGCGGGGGTGCCTGCGGACAGCACCAGCCCCGCCACCGCGATCACGGTGGCGGGGCGGAGGTGCCCAAAACTAGGGCGTAGCCTTTGCATACGCCTTTCCCGTGAAGTCCACGTGCCAGACGATACTGGGATCCCGCTCGAGCAGACAGACGCTGCCGACCGTGGTCTGGCAGATCCCGAATCGTCCCTGCGCCGTTGCCGTGCCCTTCTTGTGGCCGGTGGGGCTGACGCTGTTCGCGACGTAGCCGTTGAAACTGTACTGCGGCTGGAAGATCTCGTACCACGGGCGGTGCGTGAGCTTGGTCACGACCTTGCAGTTGTACGAGAACGTCATGTCGTGGTGGAACGCGTACGTCGGCAGGCCCGCCGCGTCGTAGTAGGTGATCACGGACTGCTTGACCACGTTGCTCCGCGGCGTGCACCGCGCAGGGAGCATCTGGAAGTCACCGGCGAGGGACTCGACCACGGTGTCGAGGACGAGATCAGCGCCTTCGGTGTCGCCGTCGTTGGTGAACTCGTATCCCAGGTCGACATAGCTGTCAGCCTGGGCAGGCGCCGCGAGAGGGAGCATCGCCGCGGCGAGCGCGACGAGCGAGAGTGCGATCTTCTTCACGTTGTGTTCTTCCCGTCTGGGTAGGTGTCCGGTCTAGGCGACGGCGCAGTAGCCGATGCCGTACGTGAACGAGCTGCCGGTGGTGACGCCCATGAGCACATCGACGTTGAGCTGGAACCCGTCAATCCGCGATGTCGACCCGAATGAGTAGCGCACCGTGTCGAGGGAGCAGAACGAGCTGATGAGCGTTGCGGTCGGGTTGACGGTGATGCTCGGCGGGATTCCGATCGCCTCGCTCACCGGCGACCAGTGACCGGTGGAGCTGCCGATGTACGACGCCCCGGCGTCCGGCTGGTCGAAGCTGAGTACCTGGACGATGAAGTTGCTGGACCAGTCGTCGCCTCGGTTGTTCTTGAAGTGGATGGGCGACACCGTGAGGCGGTCCGACCCGCCGTCGTTCCGGATGATGTGTGGGTTTGGTCCGCGGTGTAACCGTCACACATCGGACAGGTCTCACGCGGCATGAGAAGACGCGCGGCTGCCGTCACGGCGGCCACCCTGCTCGGCCTGCTCGCCCCTGCCGTTCCCGCCTCGGCCGCCGCCCCGCGGGTCACGCTGTCCGGCCGGGTGCTGGACGAGAACGGCCGTGGCGTCGCGACCGCGACGGTCCGGTTCAGCGTCGAGGTGCGGAAGGACCCGCCGCCCAGCAGCCTGGCGGACGACCTCGGGGACGCGTTCAGCCTGTTCGCCAGGGGGCTGTTCTGCGCGTTCTCGTTCGGGTTCGGCTGTGACCTCATGGACGACGACGAGCCGGAGGCCTGGCGGGTCACCGTCAACGCCAGGACGGACGCGAGCGGTCGCTGGGCCTACGCCTTCGGCTCCGGGCTGCGGGTCGAGGAGCAGGTGTTCGACGACGTCGCGGTCACCCGCCCCGCGCTGATCCGCGGCACGCTGCCGCCGAGGACGACCACGAGCGTGCGGTACCGCGGCGAGCGGACGTTGCCGACCATCCGCCTCTGGCTGCGTGGCGCGTCGGTCGACAAGGTCAGCACGACCCACCGCAGGATCCGCGCGAAGGTGCCGGCGGTGCTCGGCACCCCCGCCTCTCCCGTGAACGTCGCGCTGGTCCAGGGCTCGAAGACCGCGTGGTCGTACGGCGACGTCGTCGGTGGCGTCCGTACCGTCGACACCCGCGTCGTGGAGACCGGCACGACGGGGACTCAGACCAGGGTGACGACGAAGATCGGTTCCCGGTACGTGACGTACCGCTCCGGGGTCCGTCCGGTCACGAAGGCCGTGCGGCCGATGTCGCGCGGCAAGGGCTGCTACGTCCACCGCCTCGTCCCGCCGGCGGAGCCGCCCCGCTGCGAGCTGACCGATGGCCGGTTGGGCGAGCGGAGCGACGTCACGGACGCCGACAGGAGCGTCGTCGTGGACCTGGGCAGGCTGTCGCGCCCGGAGGCGTACGTCGTCCGAGGCTGCGAGGTACGCGCCGTCGCCGGGTCCGTCGAGGGCGTCGTGTACCTCGACGTGAGCGTCGAGTCGAAGGAACGGCAGGTCTACACGGGCAGCCCCGCCGTCCCCGTGCGCTACGTGCGCCTCGACGTCGGTACGTGCTGGCCCAGGGAGGTCTCGGTGTTCGGGGCGCCGTTCGCGACCCCCGTGAGTGGTCAGACCGTGCGGCACCAGATGATCGTCGGGTCGTCGAACGCCTTCTCCGCGATCTCCCACACCGGGCAGGCGGGGCCGCTGGCGCCGCCGGCGACCGCCGTCAGCTCGCTCGTCGTCAGCTCCGCGAGGGTCTCGCGCCGGAGGTTGAGGCTGCGCTTCATGAGGGGTGCCTTCCGAGAGGGGTAGGGGAGACCTTCGCCGTCGTCCTGCCCGAGGCCTGCCCGAAATGGGTCGCGGCGTCCGGATGGCTGCGCCATGCTGCGCGGCATGGGCTCGGTGACGTGGGGTCAGGAGATCGCCGACGGCTACGACGAGACGTACCGCGACGAAGCGCAGCCGGCGGTCCTCGACCCGATCGTCGACCTGCTGGCCGAGCTGGCAGGCGACGGCCGCGCGCTGGAATTCGCGGTCGGAACGGGCCGGGTCGCGTTGCCGTTGAGCGCGCGCGGCGTGCCCGTGAGCGGCATCGAGCTCTCGGAGCCGATGGCCGCGCGGCTGCGCGCCAAGCCCGGCGCGGAATCCGTACCCGTGACCATCGGGGACATGAAGGACGCGACGGTGCCGGGGACGTTCAGCCTCGTCTACCTCGTCGCCAACACGATCATGAACGTCACCACGCAGGACGAGCAGCTCGCGGTCTTCGCCAACGCCGCCGCGCACCTCGAGCCCGGCGGGTGCTTCGTCGTCGAGGTGATCGTGCCGCAGCTGCGCCGCGTGCCGCTGGGGACGACGAGCCACGTCTTCACCATGGAACGCGACCACGTCGGCATCGAGACGTTCGACGACCTCGTCGGCCAGATCGCCTCGTCGCACCACTGGACGGCGGTCGACGGGCGGCTCAGGCAGAGCTCCGCGCCGTACCGCTACGTCTGGCCGTCGGAGCTCGTGCTGATGGCGCGCCTCGCCGGGCTACGGCTCCGTGACCGCTGGGCGGACTGGCACAGGGAGCCGTTCACGTCGGACAGCGCGAGCCAGGTCGCGGTCTTCGAGAAGTAGTCAGCCCGACGATCCGGCGATGTTCACCATCCACGGCAGCCCGAACCTGTCCGTGCACATGCCGAACGTGTCGCCCCAGATCTGCTTCTCCAGCGGCATCTGAACCGTGCCGCCGTCCGACAGCTTCGTCCAGTAGCCACGCAGCTCGGCGTCGTCGTCGCCGCTCAGGCTGACGGCGATGTTGGTGCCCGGCTCGACCGGCGTTCCCGGTGGCGGATCCGACGCCATCAGCGTGAAGCCGCCGTCGGTGTCGAGCCTGGCATGCATGACCTTGTCCGCGAGGGCGGGGTCCTGCTCCTCGAACTCGGCGAACGTGTTCACCGCCAGGGTGCCGCCGAACACGTCGCGGTAGAACTCCATCGCCTCCCGCGTGGTGCCGGGGAAGGTGAGGTACGGGTTGAGCAGCGACGCCATCGGACGCCCCTCTCGGGTCGAGGACCTGGCCGGGGGCAGCGTACTGAACGGTTCATGCGCGCCGTGCCCGCAGGACCCGCCGCGGCGAGGCGAAGATCATCCGTAACCGACTACCGGGGTGCCCATGCGTGCCGCGCTCGCCTGCTGCTCTGCTCCTCGTCGCCGTGTCCGCCACCTCGCACGCCACCCTGGACCGACCGCTCGTCAGGGAGAGCATGTCCGGCACCGCCCTCGTCGACGTACTGGGCACGGACGGCATCGGCTACACGGTGGATTTCGGGGCGAGCTTGGCGACCGGCCTCACCACCGAGGCCGCCGTGGTCGGGCACCCTCGTCCGGTTCTTCACGTGCGGCACGCCGGAGCCGTGCACGCGGGACTACACCGCGTTCCAGAACGTGCTCGTCCCCGCGCAGTTCGACGCGACCGACGAGACGCGGTTCTCCGTCACGCTGCGGGCGTTCGGGAAGCCGTTCGCGGTGACGTGGACGGGCCCCGGCAAGGGCGGCTCCACCCCGAAAGCGGCCCCGGCCGTCACTACAACGCCGTCGGCTACTCGTGGCCCGCCACCGCGAAGGTGACGATGCTCGGCCGTACCTGCACCGCGAGGTACGCCAGCGCGGCCGTACCTCACCGCGGTCTGGGCGACCGGCCGACCGCCGCTCACGTGCCCGCCGATGCCGAGCCGCCCGGTGCCCGGGTGATGTTCGATACTGACGCCGCCGAGATCGTCGAGCCGCTGGAGAGCAGCGAGTGGCGTGAGTCTGACGTGCTGCCGTTCGTGCGCTGGAAGATCCGCCTCACCGCGTTACGCATCCTGGTCACTCCGGCGAGGTCACCGACGACGACCGAGGCCGCTTCCGTACCGAACTGACCGCGAAGAAGGGCTGGGGCGACGATGCGCTACGCCTCTCCCTGCCCCTTGCCACCGGCGACGACCTCGACCTGCTGATCTCACAAGTCCCCAACACCTACGACCCGCTGCGCCGCCAGGTCGTCGACACCATCCTGCGGGTCGGTGGAAGTGCAGGCGCACGGACGGTACTCGCTCTTGCCCCCGACAAGCCCGATGCGGTCGCCGCGGTGCAGGCCCTCAGCGCGGACCCCGAGGTCGCCGACGACGAACTGCGCGAGTTGCTGTACGCGCCGCACGCCGACCTGCGGATGGCGGCGCTCGGCACACTCGTCGCACGGCTCGAGCGTCACGACCTCGAGGACCTGCTTGCTCGCTACCCCAACGAGCGCCGTGCCTGCTATGACAACGTCATCGCCGAGCTGGACCGGCTGCTCTACGTCGACGCGGCCGTCGGCGTGCCCGCGGACACGACCTCCTGACCGCTCGCGAGGGCGTGCGCCTGACGCCATGACCTCGGTGGTGCCGGTCAGGTCCGCGGGCGGCCCTCTCGGCGACCTCGCCGTTGTACGGCGCCAGCACACTCGACTGCGCGCTTCACGATGGGACACTTGTCGGGTGACTTCCGCGACGCCGTCGTCCTGGCGACCCACCATCCGCGAGCATGGGTGGGAGCGTCCTGTTGCTGTGCCCGAGTCGCTCGACGAGTTGACGGGGAGCCTCGTCGGCGTCGTCACGCTGCCGCTCCGGCTGTCATGGAGTGGTCCGGCGGACCGGCGCGCCTTCGATCTTGCGATCGACCACGATCGGCGGATGCTCTACGAGGCCGTCCTCACCGAGGGCACCGTCGATGACGTCCGGAGCTACGTCAACGCGACCGAGTTGCTCCGGCTGTGGAGCGTCCTGTGGCTCTCACCGCACGTACGACGGGCCTGGGAGCCGCTGATCGCCGCAGCAACGGCGGCGTAGTGCTCGACCCGTTGCAGGAGCGGATCGCCCGGGTCGCGCTCGCCATGCCGGGGGCGGAAAGCCTTGCCCTTGCCGGTGGCGGCGCGATGCTTGCGCACCGGCTCGTGGAGCGGCCGACGCAGGACGTGGACATGTTCACGCCTGAAGACGAGGTGCCGGCTCTCGCGGACGCGCTTCTTGCGGTGCTGGAGTCTGACGACCTGTTCGTTGTCGTCGAGGTGCACACATCGACGTACGTCCGCCTGACCGTGACGGAGCCTTCCGGCCGGGCATGCAAGGTCGAGCTGGCGAGGGACGCCCGAATACGCCCGCCGGTTCGGCTGGACATCGGCGCCGTTCTCCATCAGGAGGAGATCGCGGCCGACAAGATGCTCGCATTGTTCGGCAGGGCCGCGGCGCGTGACTTCGTCGACGTCGCCGCACTGCTGCGGACGTTTCCGGCGGAGCGACTCCTTGACCTCGCCGCGGAGAAGGACCCGGGGTTCGACCGGCGCTACTTCGCGGCAGCGCTCCGCTCCATCGACAGACTCGACGACGAGGACTTCACGGCGCTCGGACTCCCCAGCGCCGATGTCGCCGCGCTCCGCGACCAGGCCCGCTCATGGGCGGGAGCGCTTGAAGCCGACAGCGATAAGTCGTGAGCGGACCGCACGGGAACCGACCAACCGGACAGCGGTCGCGTTCAGCGACGTTCGGCGAGGAAGCGCGACTACGATCAGCAGGCGATGCGGCGTGAGTCAGATCTGAGCCAGAACCAGGCTCCACGAGAGGACAGCCCATGACAGCGACAGGGCCGCTGAACTGCGGTTTCGTGTCGTGGGGTGGAGCCTGATGGACCGCCGCATCTTCGGCTTGGAGAACGAGTACGGCGTCACGTGCACGTTCCGCGGCCAGCGGCGGCTCTCCCCGGACGAGGTCGCGCGCTACCTGTTCCGCCGCGTCGTGTCGTGGGGGCGTTCCTCCAACGTCTTCCTGGAGAACGGCGCGCGCCTGTACCTCGACGTCGGCAGCCACCCCGAGTACGCGACTCCCGAGTGCGACTCGCTCGTCGACCTCGTCACGCACGACAAGGCCGGCGAACGCATCCTCGAGTCGCTGCTCGCGTCCGCCGAGCAGCGACTCCACGAGGAGGGCATCGCCGGCCAGATCTACCTGTTCAAGAACAACACCGACTCGGCCGGCAACTCGTACGGCTGCCACGAGAACTACCTCGTCGGCCGGCACGGTGAGTTCAGCCGCCTGGCGGACGTGCTCATCCCGTTCCTCGTGACGCGGCAGATCGTCTGCGGCGCGGGCAAGGTGCTGCAGACCCCACGTGGCGCGGTGTTCTGCGTGAGCCAGCGCGCGGAGCACATCTGGGAGGGCGTGTCGTCGGCTACGACGCGGTCGAGGCCGATCATCAACACCCGCGACGAGCCGCACGCCGACGCCGAGCGCTTCCGCAGGCTGCACGTCATCGTCGGCGACTCGTCGATGAACGAGACCACCACGCTGCTCAAGGTCGGCACGACGGACCTGGTGCTACGGATGATCGAGGCAGGGGTCGTCATGCGCGACCTCACGCTGGAGAACCCGATCCGTGCCATCCGCGAGATCAGCCACGACATCACGTGCCGCAAGCGGGTCAAGCTCGCCAACAGCCGCGAGGCCAGCGCGCTGGAGATCCAGCACGAGTACCACGCGAAGGCGCGCGACTTCGTGACGCGGCGGGGGAGCGACCCCGTCGCGGAACGCGTCCTCGACCTCTGGGGTCGCACGCTGAACGCCATCGAGACCGGCGACCTCGACGACGTCGCCCGCGAGGTCGACTGGATCACGAAGTACCAGCTCGTCGAGCGTTACCGCGCCAAGCACAAGCTGCCGCTGTCGTCGCCGAAGGTCGCGCTGCTCGACCTCGCGTACCACGACGTCAACCGCGACCGCGGGCTCTACTACCTGCTGGAGCGCAAGGGCGCGGTCACCCGCGTCACCGACGACGTGACGATCACCGAGGCCATGGACACGCCGCCGCAGACCACGCGGGCGCGGCTGCGCGGCGAGTTCATCCGCAAGGCCAAGGAGAAGCGCCGCGACTTCACGGTCGACTGGGTGCACCTCAAGCTGAACGACCAGGCGCAGCGGACCGTCCTCTGCAAGGACCCGTTCCGCGCCGTGGACGAACGCGTCGAGAAGCTCATCGCGTCGATGTAGGCGACGGGCCGCCGCGCACGTGAAGTGCGGGTCAGCCGGGCGCGTAGAGCACGGTCGGTGTGCCGCGCCCGCGCAGCGTCTCCTCGCCGACCTCGCGCCACCCGTCGAGACCGGAGCCGGCGACGGTGGGGCCGCTCGCGAGCACGCGTTCGGGCCTCGTCTTGGCGGCCTCGGTGAGCCGCGCGGCCTCGTTCACGGGGTCGCCGATGACGGTGTACTCGAACCGTTCCTCCGCGCCGACGTTGCCCGCCGTCGCGAGGCCGGACGAGACGCCGATGCCGGCGTCGATCCCATACGCCGCGGACACCTCGGCGAGGGCTGCGCGCAGCCGCAACGCGGCCCGCAGCGCGGCCGCGCGGTGGTCGGGCAGGTCGCCCGGCGCGCCGAACACGCAGAGCGCGCCGTCGCCGTCGAACTTGTTCACCCAGCCGCCCTCCGCCCGCGCGGCCGCGACGACGGCGGCGAAGAACGCGTTCAACGCCGCCACGAGGTCCTCCGCCGGCCGCTCCTGCGCCAGCGCCGTCGACCCGATGACGTCGGCGAACAGCACGCTGACGTCGCGGGTCTCGCCGCCGAGCCGTACGCCGCGGTCGAGCGCCTGCCGCGCGACGTCGGCGCCGACGTGGCGGCCGAAGATGTCCTGGAGGCGGCGGCGTTCCTCGAGGCCCGCGACCATCTCGTTGAAGCCGGTCTGCAGCAGCCCTACCTCGGACGCGTCACGGACCTCGACGCGCACGTCGAGCCTGCCGCGCTCGACCTCGCGCTGGACGTCGCGCAGGTCGCGGATCGGCTCGGCCACGGACTTTGCCGCGACGACCATCGCGATGGCGCCGGCGACGACGCCGACGATCACGAGGAACCAGATCGCGCCCGCGAGCTGCTGGCGCTCCAGCGGCGTACGGATGGTCTGCGTCAGCCCGACGGACAGCAGCGGCAGCGCGGAGCCGAGCAGCCAGGACACGACGATGCGCGGCAGGATGCCGGGCGCGCGGGGACGGTCGAGGACGCCGTACGACAGCGCCAGCGCCGCCGCGGGACGCAGCGTCCGCTCGGCGAGGAGGTACGTGAGCGTGGACGTGATGAGCCCGCCGAGCAGGATGCCGGTGACGACGCGGACGACGAGGACCCACCCCACGTCGAACGACGCCTGCAGTGCCCCGAACGTCGTCGCCGCGCAGAGCCACACGACCGACGGGTAGCGCAGCATGGTGCGGGGGAGGAGCAGCACCTCCTCGACCTCGGCGGGGGTGGGCGGGCGTTCCTGGGCGGCCCAGCGCGAGACGCGCAACGCGCGGGCGTTGAGCAGCCAGCCGACGACCAGCCCGCTCACGACCATGAACGCGACGAACACGACGACGCCGGTCCGCGTCAGCTCGTCGCGCGTCGCCTTCGACACGGTCGACGGCACCGGCGAGACGATCGCGAGGTAGACGAACGACAGCACGGCGCCGCTGAGGTTCGACACCACGAGCAGGCCACCGACGCGCAGCAGCGCGCGGCGCATGACGTCGGAAGGCGTGCCCGGCGGATACGGCCGATGGCCCATCAGACGAGGCCCGCGGCGTGCGCGCCGGCGGCCGCCGCGGCGACGAAGTACGCCGTGTCCTCGTCGAGCCCGCGCCCCATGGTCGAGAGCGGGAACCCGCTGCGCCGCAACGCCTCCAGCAGCCCATCGGCGGTGATCCGCACGACCTCGTGGCGGTCCGCGATGCCCGACGAGGCGAGGTCGCGTCCGACGTCGGAGGCCAGCGGCTCAGGCAGCGAAGGGACGACGACGTGCGCGCGGGCGAGGGCGACGCGGCCGTACGCCGTGCGGCTGTGGTGGGAGACGCCGCGGTGACGTTCGCGGGGGTCGGCGTCGGAGATCCGCAACGACGCGACGGGTACGCCGTCGACGGCAGCGACGGCGTTGACGGCGTCGCCGGCCGCTACCCCGGAGAAGCCCCACGGCGTGCCGACGCCGAGGTTGCCTGGCCCCTGCGTGACGATCGTGACGTCGGCGGCGAGGACGTGCCGCGCGGCGAGCAGCGCCTCGTGCAGCGTCACGGCTTCGAGGTCGCCGCCGAACGCCTGCCCGGCCGTCACCGTCCCGGCGAGATGCGGCCGCAGCGCGGGAACGGTGCGCGAGAGCCAGAGGGGGAGCGCGCCGCCGTCGGTCATGACGTACGCGACCCTCGTGCCGGGTCGTGCGTGCAGCACCCCGGCGAGGACGGCGGGCAACGCGGAGTGCAGGTCCGCGACGACCACCGGCATCGACGACACGGAGACCGCGGAGGCCATGACTGCGGCGTACGGCGACGCCTCCTCCGACACCCCGAGCACAGCAGCCTGGTGCGGCGTGTAGCGCGCCTTGACGATGTGCCCAGGTCCCGGCGCATCCGGTGGCAGCCGGCCGGGGATCGCGACGACGAGGTGGTAGCCGCCGGTGCCGAGGCCGAGGTCGACGGCGGAGGTGTTGAGCAGCACGACGTCGCCCTCGACAGGCGTGCCGACGAGCGCGGGGTACGCGAGCGCCGCGGCCTCCGCGCCGTCCACCGACACGCGGATCTCGACGGCGCCGGGCCACGAACGCACCGTCCCCAGGACGCGCGCCTCCCGCATGCGGATCACACGGCGCACGGTAGCGTGGGAGCCCCGGAGTTCCGACGAGGGAGAAACCGTTGCGCCGCGCCGTCGCGTGCCTCTGTGCCGTACTTCTGCTGTCCGCCTGCACGGGCGAGGACAAGCCGTCCTCGGTCGGCCAGTCGTCAGGGCCGGCGGTTCCCGTCGCGACCGCGAAGCCGAAGGTGACGGTGCCCAAGGGACCCGCGCCGACGGACCTGGTCAAGGAGGACCTGATCGTCGGCACCGGCGGCGCCGCGTTCCCCGGCCAGACGCTGGCCGTCCACTACGTCGGCCTGATCTACGAGACGGGCAAGGAGTTCGAGTCGTCGTGGGACTCGGGCCACCCGTTCCCGTTCCAGCTCGGCAACGGCAATGTCATCGAGGGCTGGGACAAGGGCCTGCTCGGGATGCGCGTCGGCGGCCGGCGGCAGCTCGTCATCCCGCCGCACCTCGCGTACGGCGAGGCGGGCGGGCACGAGCTCGGCGGGCAGACCCTCGTGTTCGTCGTCGACCTCATCTCGGCGAGCGGCCAGGTCGGCCCCGGCGAAGACCCGCAGCAGACGAGCTGACCCCGCGGTGTCGGCGAAGAAGCTCGAGCGGCTGGTCAACCTGCTGCTCATGCTGCTCTCCGCCCGCCGGCCGGTGACGATCGAGCAGATCAGGTCCGTGGTACCGGGGTACGACGCCGCCGACCACGACACGTTCCGCCGCCAGTTCGAGCGCGACAAGGAGGAGCTGCGCGACCTCGGCGTGCCGCTCGAGACGCAGCCGGTCGACGCCTGGGGCGACGAGCTCGGCTACCGGATCCCGCGGTCGTCGTACGAGCTGCCGGCGATCCCGTTCGAGCCCGACGAGGCCGCTGCGGTGGCGCTGGCCGCGCGGCTGTGGCAGTCGGCCGGGCTCGCCGACGCGAGCGCGAGCGCGCTGCTCAAGCTGCGCGCCGCCGGCATCGAGGCCGACCCCGTCGCCACGTCGGGCATCGAGCCGCGCGTGGTCACTCGCGACGCGGCGTTCGAGCCGCTGCTCGCCGCGGTGCGCGCCGGTCAGGCGGTGCGCTTCGCGTACCGGCCGTCGTACGCAGACACCGCCGTCGAGCGCACGGTCGAGCCGTGGGGCCTCGTGCACCGGCACGGCAAGTGGTACGTCGTCGGCCACGACCGCGACCGTTCCGCGGCGCGGGTCTTCAAGCTGGCGCGCGTGACCGGCCCGGTGACGGCGTTCGGGGAGACGGGCGCCTTCGCGGTGCCGGAGGGCGTGGACCTCCGCGCGCTCGTGGCGCCGTTCGACAACGACCCCGCGACCGGCACCGCGGTCGTGCGGCTGGCGCCGGGAGCGGCGTGGGACGTGCGGCGCACGGCTCTGACCACGGCCGAGGAGCCCGACGGGTGGACCCGCGCCGAGGTGCCGCTGGGGGACGTCGACCGGTTCGCCGACTGGGTCGTGGGCTTCGGCCCCGACGTCGTCGTGGTGGCGCCGGCCGACGCGCGCGACGCCGTCGTCCAGCGGCTCCGGGCGGTGCTGAAGTGACCCGCACGACGAGCCGCCTCGCGCGGATGCTCTCGCTGGTGCCGTACCTCCAGCAGCACCCGGGCATCCCGGTGGCGGAGGCGGCGGAGACGTTCGGCGTGACGGAGAAGCAGCTGCGCGAGGACCTCGACCTGCTGTTCTTCTGCGGGCTGCCCGGCTACACGCCCGGCGACCTCATCGAGGTGTCGTACGAGGGCGACCGGATCACCGTCGGCAACGCGGAGGAGTTCGCACGGCCGCTGACGCTCAACGCCGAGGAGGCTCTCGCGCTCGTCGTCGCCGCGCGGACGCTCGCGTCCGAGCCGGGCCTGGTCGAGCGGGACGCGCTGGACCGGGCGCTGGCGAAGCTGGAGGCGGCGTTCGAGTCGTCGGCGGGGCGCGTCGAGGTCTCGCTGGACGAGGCGGGGGAGACGCTGCGCGCCGTCGAGGGCGCCACCGAACGCGGGCGGCGAATGCACATCAAGTACCACAACCCGAGCCGCGACGAGGTCTCCGAACGCGACGTCGACCCCATGCGCGTCGTCAACGTCGACGGCCGCTGGTACCTCGAAGCGTGGTGCCGGCGCGTCGAGGACGTACGGCTGTTCCGCCTCGACCGGATCGTCGAGGCCACCGAGCTCGACCTGCCCGCCGAGGTGCCCGCGCGGGCCGCGCCGCGCTCGCTGACCGAAGGGCTTTACCACCCCGCCCCCGAGGACCCCGTCGTCACCCTCCTGCTCGACCGCGACGCCCGCTGGGTCGCCGACTACTACCCGTACGAGACCCTCGAAGAACGGCCCGAAGGCGGCGTACGCGTCGACCTCCGCGTCCACGACGACGGCTGGCTGCGGCGGCTGCTCCTGCGCCTCGGTCCGTCCGCCACGGTGGCCTCTCCTCCGGCGCTGGCCGAGGCGGTGCGGGAGACCGCGCGGGCCGCGCTCGCGGCGTACGGCGAGGACTAGTCCGTACGGACCCCTCCCCGGATGGCCCCGAACGGCGGTCAAGCAATTTCGGAAACCTGCCGAAGCCATTGGTGTTCGCCGCGAGAGGACCGGCGACGCGTCGGGAGGGACACACCATGACGACCATCAAGGCTTCCTGCCCCGGTTGTGGCGAGGTCGAGCTGACGTCCAAGGACGTGACGCTGATGGTGTGCAACCACGCGCCGCAGTCGTACTACACGTTCACCTGCCCCAAGTGCAGCGACGCGGTGCGCAAGCCCGCCGACGACCACGTCGTCTCGCTGCTCATGAGCGGCGGCGTCCGCGCCGAGGTCTGGGAGCTGCCCGCCGAGGCGCTCGAGCCCAAGGCCGGCCCGGTCCTCACGTACGACGACCTCCTCGACTTCGCTCTTCAGCTCGGCGCGTCGGACCTCGTTGCGGCCGCGGCCGCTCAGGTGCCTACGCGCTAGTCCTCACGCCCCCGTCAGAGATCCCCTCCGCCACAGCCCTGTGCGGAGGGGATCTCTGTTTTTTCTCTCTGCAGCGTCCGCCGGGATGGGCGGGAGGGCGACTGCGTCGCTTCAGTCGCTCGACCGGCCCCGCCCGCCCCGGCTCTCTTCCGGGGGTGCTGCGCTGGCTCGTTCTGACGACCCACTCCGCCCCCTCGCAGCCCAGCGTCGTGATCTTGGTGACGTTGGTGGTGCTGGGCGCACACAAACGTCACCAAGATCACGAACTGCGCGGCGCCGCCTGCCCCCACCCCCGAACTCGTGATCTTGGTGACGTTGGTGGTGCTGGGCGCACACAAACGTCACCAAGATCACGAAATCGGCGAGCCCCGCCCGCCCGCCCCCGCCCGCCCCGCGCCGTACGATCCCTCCGTGCTCTACGTCACCGTCTTCGCGGTCTCGGTCGTCACCGGGAGCCTCCTGCTGCTCGCTCTGCTCACGCTCCGGGCGTTCCGGCAGGTGAAGGCCCTGGGACGGACTGTCGCCGAGGCTTCGGCCAAGGTGGCGGCCGCGGCGGAAGAGTTGGAGACGATTGCGCCGCGGGAACGTCAGTAGAACCGGAGGCGGACATCGTGCGAACGCTCCCTTGTACGCACGCCGCCCGGCGTAGACTGATCACCACCCTCGCGCGAAGGATGTCCGCATGAACCTGCCCCAGGGCTTCGAGCTGTTCGCGATCCTCGCGGTGCTCGTGCTGCTGTTCGGGTCGAAGAAGCTCCCGGACGCCGCGCGCTCGCTCGGTCGTTCCATGCGCATCTTCAAGTCCGAGACCAAGGGCCTCCGCGGCGGCAACGCCGACGAGCAGCCCACCTTGGCCGAGAGCGACGCCGCCCGCGAGGCGCGCGAGTTCGAGGAGTGGAAGGCCACCCGGACCGACCGGTCCGAGACCCGCTGACCCGCCGCGCACCGGCGGGGGCGGCCTGAGCTGCCATGACCGACACCACCGAGCGGCCACGCTCCCGGCGCCCCGCCGACCCCGACGCGTCGCGGATGACGCTCGTCGAGCACCTCACCGAGCTGCGTTCGCGGCTAGTCAAGAGCGTCATCGCGCTGTCGATCGCGACGATCGCGGCGTTCGTCTTCTTCGAGCCGATCCTGGCGTTCCTGCAACGCCCCTTCTGCGACCTGCCCGCGAACCTGCGGTTCCCGCCCGACGGCGGCGACTGCCAGCTGTACGTCACCGGCATCCTCGACCAGTTCGTCATCCGCATGCGCGTGGCGATCATGACCGGCGCGGTCGTGTCGGCGCCGGTGTGGCTGTGGCAGCTGTGGCAGTTCGTGACGCCGGGGCTGCACCAGCGCGAACGCCGCTGGGCGGTGCCGTTCGTGGCGTCGTCGATCGTGCTGTTCGCGGCGGGCGGCGTGTTCGCGTACTACACGCTCGACAACGGCCTGCAGTTCCTCCTCGGCGTCGGCGGCGAGGGCATCACGTCGATCCTCACGGTCGACAAGTACCTCGGCTTCGTGTCGCTGATGCTGCTGGCGTTCGGCGTGTCGTTCGAGTTCCCGCTGCTCATGCTGTTCCTCAACATCGTCGGCGTGACGCCCACCGCCAAGCTGCGGCGCTGGCGGCGGGGGATGTACTTCGGCCTCTGCGTGTTCGCGGCGGTCATCACGCCGTCGCAGGACCCGATGACGTTCCTCCTCATGTGGGTGCCGCTCGTGCTGTCGTACGAGTTCGTCATCCTGTTCGGACGCATCCGCGACCGGATGCGTCGCGGCCGCGACACGGAGAGCACCGACCAGTGGTCGGACGACGAGGTCTCGCCCCTCTAGGCTCCGGCCCGTGGACATCGCGCTGGTCGTCAACCCGACCTCGGGCAAGGGCCGCGGCGGCGCGCTGCGCTCCGCCGTCGAGGAACGCCTGCGCTCCCGCGGCGCCCGCGTCCGTACGGTCGTCGGGGTCGACGGCGACCACGCGCGCGACCTGACCCACGCCGCGGTCACCGAGGGCGTCGACGCGGTCGTCGCGCTCGGCGGCGACGGCATGGTGCACCTCGCGCTGCAGGCTGTGGCCGGCACCGAGACGCCGCTCGGCATCGTGCCCGCCGGCACCGGCAACGACCTCGCCGCCGCCCTCTCGCTCCCCAGCGACGCCGTCGCCGCGACCGACGTCGTGCTCGCCGGGTCGCAGCGGCGGATCGACGCGGTGCGGGCGGGGGAGACGTGGTTCGGCTGCGTGCTCGGCGCGGGCTTCGACTCGATCGTCAACGAGCGCGCCAACCGGTTGCGCTGGCCGAAGGGCAACGCCCGCTACAACGTCGCCATCGCGCTGGAGCTGCCGTCGTTCAAGCCGCTGCCGTTCACGCTGACGCTGGACGGCGAGGAGTGGCGTACGGACGCCATGCTCGTCGCGGTCGGCAACGCGCAGTCGTACGGCGGCGGCTACCGCATCACGCCCGACGCGGTCCTCGACGACGGGCTGGTCGACGTCTGCGTGCTCGGGCCGGTCTCCAAGCTCGACTTCGTGAAGACGCTCCCCAAGGCGCGGACCGGCGAGCACGTCGGCCACCCGTCGGTCACGATCCGGCGCGCGAAGGTCGTCACGATCGACTCGCCGGGCGTCGTGGCGTACGCCGACGGCGAGCGCATCGGGCCGCTGCCGCTGACCTGCGAGTGCGTCGCGGGCGCGGTGCAGGTGTTCGCGCCCGCTTCGTCGTAGTCTGCGCAGGTTCGTAACCCCCTCACCCCGTATGGAGCCCCTCATGCGTCGTACCCTCGCTGCCGTCGCGATCGCCGCCCTCGCGGTCATCCCGTTCGGCACCACCGCCGCCAGCGCCACCTGTGGTGGCGGCCAGCCCGGCGAGCCGTGCTACTGCCCCGAGTACCCGCTGTTCGAGAAGCTGGGCATCGGCTTCAACTGCTAACCACCTGAGAACGGCCGGACGTAGCGCCCGTCGCTTAGGCTGGGCGCTATGTCCGAGCTCGACGCGTTCGCCGCTCGGTACGACTTCCCGCTCGACGGCTTCCAGCTCACCGCCTGCGCCGCGCTCGAAGCCGGCGAGGGCGTTCTCGTCGCCGCGCCGACCGGCGCGGGCAAGACCGTCGTCGGCGAGTTCGCTGTCCACCTCGCGCTCGCCACGGGCCAGAAGTGCTTCTACACGACGCCGATCAAGGCGCTGTCCAACCAGAAGTACGGCGACCTGCTCGCCCGCCACGGCGCGCGCAACGTCGGCCTGCTCACAGGCGACAACGCCATCAACGGCGACGCCCCCGTGGTCGTCATGACCACCGAGGTGCTGCGCAACATGCTGTACGCCTCGTCCGACGCCCTGCGCGGCCTCGGCTACGTCGTCATGGACGAGGTGCACTACCTCTCCGACCGCTACCGCGGCGCCGTCTGGGAGGAAGTGATCATCCACCTCCCGCCGTCGGTGCGCGTCGTCTCGCTGTCCGCCACGGTCTCCAACGCCGAGGAGTTCGCGGACTGGCTGGTCACCGTCCGCGGCCACACCCGCGTCGTCGTCGAGGAGCACCGGCCCGTCCCGCTCTGGCAGCACGTCCTCGTCGGCAGCAGGCTGTACGACCTGTTCGAGGAGAGCGGCCAGCAGGTCAACGGCGCGCTCATGCGCCTGGCCCGCGACGAGCGCGTGACGACGGAGTGGGGCGCCCGCCGCCCGCACCGCGGCGGCCACCGGCCGCGCCACGGCAACGACGTACCGAGCCGTGTCGACGTCGTCGAGAAGCTGGACCGCGAGGGGCTGCTGCCGGCGATCACGTTCATCTTCAGCAGGGCGGGCTGCGACGCCGCGGTGCAGCAGTGCCTCCGCGGCGGCCTGCGCCTGAACTCGATGGAGGAGCGCGAGCGCGTCCGCGAGTACGTCGAGCTGCGCTGCACGGAGCTGCCCGAGGAGGACCTCGCCGTCCTCGGCTACTGGGAGTGGCTCGAAGGCCTCGAACGCGGTGTCGCGGCCCACCACGCCGGCCTCATCCCGACGTTCAAGGAGTGCGTGGAGGAGCTGTTCGTCCGCGGCCTGGTCAAGGCGGTCTTCGCGACCGAGACCCTCGCGCTCGGCATCAACATGCCGGCGCGATCGGTCGTCCTCGAACGCCTCGTGAAGTGGAACGGCGAGACGCACGCCGACATCACGCCCGGTGAGTACACGCAGCTGACCGGGCGCGCGGGCCGGCGCGGCATCGACGTCGAGGGGCACGCCGTCGTGCTCTGGCAGCCTGGCCTCGACCCGCTCGCGGTGGCGGGCCTCGCCTCGACGCGTACCTATCCGTTGAGGAGCTCCTTCCGGCCGTCGTACAACATGGCCGTCAACCTCGTCGGAAGCGTGGGGAGAGAGCGGGCGCGGGCGCTGCTGGAGTCGTCGTTCGCGCAGTTCCAGGCGGACAAGGCGGTCGTCGGGCTCGCCCGCCAGGTCGCCCGCAACGAGGAGGCGCTGAAGGGCTACGAGGAGGCGATGACCTGCCACCTCGGCGACTTCCTGGAGTACTCGGGCCTGCGGCAGAAGCTCAAGGACCGCGAGGCGACGCTGGCCCGCGACTCGGCGGCGCAGCGGCGGATCGACGCCGTGCGGTCGCTGGAGTCGCTGCGGATCGGCGACGTCGTACGCGTGCCGTCAGGGCGCCGCGCGGGGCTCGCCGTCGTGCTCGACCCAGGGCTGTCGACGAGCGAGGACCCGCGGCCGTTCGTGCTGCTGGAGGACCGGCAGGTCAAGCGGCTGTCGACGGTGGAGTTCTCGTCGCCGGTCCAGCCCCTCGGGCGCGTCAAGGTGCCGCGCAACTTCAACGCGCGCTCGCCGCAGGCGCGCAGGGACCTCGCGTCGAGCCTGCGCAACCTCGGCCTCGACGCCAACGGCGAGCGCCCCCGCAAGCCGCGCGCCGCGGCGGCCGACGACGCCGACATCGCGCGCATCCGCCGCGACCTGCGCGCGCACCCGTGCCACGGCTGCGAGGAGCGCGAGGACCACGCGCGCTGGGCGGAGCGCTGGCAGAAGCTGCGCCGCGACACGGAGACGCTGCGGCAGAAGGTGCGCGGGCGCACCAACTCGATCGCGCGGACGTTCGACTCGGTGGTGGCGCTGCTGGAGTCGCTCGGCTACGTCACGGGCGAGACCGTCACGCCCAGCGGCAAGCAGCTCGCGCAGGTCTACAACGAGTCCGACCTGCTCGTCGTGGAGTGCCTGCGTTCCGGCGTCTGGGACGACCTCACGCCGCCGGAGCTGGCCGCCTGCGTGTCGGTGCTCGTGTACGAGGCGCGCGGGCAGGTCGACGCCGCCCCCAAGATCCCCGGGGGCGCCGTACGCGAGACCGTGGCCGAGATGGTGCGGCAGTGGGCGCGGCTCAAGGCGGCCGAGGAGGACCAGCGGCTGGACTTCCTGCGCGAGCCCGACCTGGGCTTCGCGTGGGCGGCGCACCGGTGGGCGGCGGGCGCGCGGCTCGAGGCCGTGCTGCAGGAGTCGGACCTGACGGCCGGTGACTTCGTACGCTGGGCGAAGATGCTCCTCGACCTGCTCTCGCAGGTGGCGGACGTCGCCGCGGAGAACAGTCCCGTACGCGCCACCGCGCGTTCGGCGATCGGGTCGCTGCGGCGGGGCGTCGTCGCGTACTCGTCCGTCGTCTGACCCGGGGGAACCTCTCATGCGCCGTCTGCTCGTCCCGCTGCTCGCCGCCGCTCTGCTCGGCGTTCCCGCGGTGTCGTACGCCGGCGAGGCGGCCTGCCCGCAGGAGGTGCTCGACGTCCGCGGCAGCAACGTGTCGTACGCCACCCTCGCCGGCCTGCTCGAGGACAGCGCGGAGGCGAACGGCATCCCCCCGCAGGTGCTCAAGGCGATCGCGTTCAAGGAGTCGGGCTGGCGGCAGTTCCACGCCGACGGGCGGCCGCTCATCTCCGGCGCCGACGACGTGTGCGGCATCGGCGTCATGCAGCTCACGCTCGGCAACCGCACGGACGGCGTGCAGCTCGCGAGCGACGTGGCGTTCAACGTCGCCGAGGGCGCGAAGCACCTCAAGGGCAAGTGGGTCGAGCTGCAGAAGCAGACGCACCCCGCGCCTGCCGGTTACGCCCTCGACGACCCCGACGTCATCGAGAACTGGTACGCCGCGATCTGCCGCTACAACGGCTGCCTCGGCTCCGCCGACATGGCCTACGCGCATCCCGTCGCGGAGCTGATCAAGCGGCCGTTCCAGCTCGGCGTCCCGAGCGCGATCCTCGGGCACATGCCACCGGGCGGCTTCACGACGCCGTACGAGGCGGACGCGTCGTACGACTTCCCATGGGGCTTCCAGGCGCAGCACGACCCCGACAGGTTCGTCTTCTACGACCCCGACACCGGCGTCGTCTCCGGCACGGTGGACATCCGTACGCACCTCGGCAGCACGCCGTTCCCCGGCTACGGCCCCGGCGGCTACGGCCCCAACGGCCTCGGCGTCTCGTGCACCGACTGTGCGTTCTGGCGGCCCGTGGAGGGCACGGGCATCGCGGGGTCGGCGCACTGGACCAACTCGGTGACCGGCAACGATGCCGCGAAGGTCACGTGGATCCCGCCGCGGACCGGCACCTACGACGTGCGGGCGTACATTCCGGCGATCGGCACGGACACGCTGGCGACGGCGACGTACCACCTCGGCACGGCCACGCAGACCGTGGCGCAGAACGACCACAAGAACGCGTGGGTCTCGCTCGGCAGGCGCTCGCTGTCGGCCGCCGCGCCGGTGTGGGTGGGCGACCACAGCACCGTCGCCGGCAGGAAGATCGTGGCCGACGCGCTGCGTCTGTCCGCCGTCCCGACGCTCTCGGTGACGACCACGGCGACGACGCTGACGTACGGCGCCGCGACCACGCTGACCGCGAAGCTGACGCACGGCGGGTCCGCCGTCGCGGGGCGGAGCGTCAAGCTGTACAAGCGCGCCGCGGGCACGACGACGTGGTCGCCGATCGGCACCTACGTCACGTCCGCCGGCGGCACCGTCGCGATCTCGGTGAAGCCGTCGGTCAACGCCGAGTACACCGCCCGCTTCACCGCCCCCGACGCCGCGTGGGTGAGCGTCGCGAGCGGCAACCGGCGGGTGGACGTGCGGCCCAAGGTCACCGCGACGCTCGCCAGGACCTCGGTGCCGCGCGGCACCGCGACGACGCTGTCGGTCTCCGTCGCGCCGTCGCACGCGGGGCGCACGGTCTACCTCCAGCGCCTCGTCAACGGCGCCTGGCAGAACGCCGCGTCCAAGGCGCTCGGCAGCGCGAGCAGCACGTCGTTCGCGGTGTCGCGGACGACGGCGGGGACGTACTACTACCGGGTCGTCCTCCCCGCGCACGCGGACCACACGACCGGCACCAGCGCGCGGCTGACGCTGAAGGTCACGTAGTCCGCGGAAACGCTCCGGCCGCCCGCCGGCGCTCGTAGCATGGCGGGGCGCCGGATGGCGCCTGTCGTGGGGGGAGTCCACGTGCGTCGCGTGCTCGTGCCTGTGCTCGTTCTCGCGCTGAGCGGGCCAGTGCCCGCGTCGGCCGCGCCGGCCTCCTGCCCGCAGGCGGTCCTCGACGTCCGCGGCAGACAGCCCACGACGCCGCAGGTCAGTGCCGCGCTCGACGCCGCCGCGGCTGCGCACGGCGTCCCGAAGCCGGTGCTGCGCGCCGTCGCGTATGTCGAGGCGAAGTGGCGGCAGTTCCGCGGCAACGACACGCCGTACTTCGCGAACGAGGCCGCGTGCGAGGTCGGGCTGCTCCAGGTGGACACCACGGGCTACGCGCCCGCGGACCAGGTACGCCTCGCCGCCGACTACGTCTACAACGCCGGCGAGGGCGCGCGGCTCCTGCGCGAGCAGTGGGACGCGACGCTCGAGGCCCCGCCCGCGGGGGGCGTCCCCGATGGTCCGGACGTCGTCGAGAACTGGTTCCACGCGATCTGCGGCTACCGGTCCTGCGGCAGCGACCCGGCGTACCCGACGACGGTCGCGAACGTCGTCGCCGACCCGTTCCGCCACGCCCCGAACTTCCCCGCGCTGCGGCCGTACTGGTTCACGAAGCCGCAGGACGCGGACCCGTCGTACGTGTTCCCCGGCGCGTTCCAGGCGAGGTTCTCCCCGGCGAAGGAGTTCGTCTTCTACGACGCCGCGACCGGCGCCGTTACGAGCACCGTCGCCGCGCCGACGCACTCGCTCGCGACGACGCCGGCGCCGAACACGACGTACCCGAACGGGCACACCGGCCCGGACGGCAGGAACGTCACGTGCTTCCAGTGCGCGGCGTGGGAGCTCGCGAAGGGGACCGGGGTCATCGGGCGGGCCCGGTGGACCACGACGACCGCCGTCGGTGCCGCGGAGACCGTCGTCGAGTGGGCGCCGCGCGTGCAGGGCAGGTACCGCGTCTCGGTCTACGTCCCTGCGCTGGGCGACGCGACCCTCGGGACGGTGACGTACTCCTCCAGCGCCGCCGGCGACAGGACCGTCGACCAGGAGGCCGCGAAGGGGACCTGGGTCTCCCTGGGCGACCGCGACCTCAGCCCGATGTCGCCCCTGGAGATGTCCAGCGCGTCCGGGACCGCGGGGATGCCGATCGTCGCCGACGCGGTGCGCATGTCCGGCAAGACGACGCTCGCCGTCTCCACGGCGATGCCGGTCATGCCGTACGGCACGAAGTACGCGATCAAGGCGCAGCTGCGGCACGGCGGCCGCGGCGCGTCGAGCCAGCCGGTGCGGTTCTACCGGCGCCCGCTCGGTACGACGACGTGGCGGTACGCGGGCACCGACCTGACCAACACGAGCGGTGACGCGTTCTTCCTCGCGTACGCGACGGTGAACATGGAGTACCAGGCGCGGTTCGTGCCGCCCGACGCGGCGTACCTCGGGTCGACGAGCGGCGGCACGCAGCGCCTCCTCGTGAACCCCGTCATCACCGGCACCATCTCCGACGTCGACGTGCGGTACGGCACGAAGGTGACGATCAGGGCGCGGGTCCGGCCCGCCCACGCGGGGTTCCGGTTCTACCTGCAGCGCGCCGGCACCAGCGGCTGGCTCACGATCACCAGCACCCCGTTGACCGCGACGGGGAGCGCGACGTTCACGTTCACGCCGCGCCAGGGGTCGCACCTGTACCGCGTCTATCTCCCGGGCCACGCGGACCATCTCTCCGCGCGCACGTACGGCGACGCGATCCGGGCCACGTAGCCGCGCCGGTAGGTTTCCAGCGTGGACCTCGTCGCCGCGCTCGCGGGTGTCGTGCCGCCCGAGCGGGTGCGCGCCGACGCCGCCGAACGCCGCGCCCACGCCCGTGACTGCTGGCCCCGCCTGGCTTTGGCGGAACGGTGCGGTGAGGCGGCGCCCGAGCCCGACGTGGTCGTACGCCCTGACTCCACGGCCGAGGTGTCGGCGGTGCTCGCGTGGGCGTCCGCGAGCGGGGTGCCGGTGACGCCGTACGGCGCAGGCTCCGGTGTCGTCGGCGGTGCCGTGGCGGTCCGCGGGGGAGTGCTGCTGGACCTCTCCGGCCTCGCCGGTCTCGTCGCGCTGGACGAGGAGTCGGGGGTCGCGTCGTTCCGCGCGGGGACGCTCGGGCCCGACGTCGAGGCGGCGGTCAACGCGCGCGGCTGGACGGTCGGTCACTTCCCCTCGTCGATCATGTGCTCGACGGTCGGAGGCTGGGTCGCGGCGCGCGGCGCGGGGCAGCTGTCGACGCGGTACGGCAAGGCCGAGGACCTCGTCGTCGCGCTCGAGGCGGTGCTGCCCGACGGCACGGTGTGGCGTACGAACCCCGCCCCGCGCACCGCCGCCGGGCCTGATGTGTGGCGCCTCCTTGCCGGCGCGGAGGGCACGCTGGGGGTGGTGACGGAGGTGACGTTCCGGCTGTCGCCGCTGCCGGCCGCACGCCGCTTCGGCGGCTGGCTCTTCCCCTCGCTGACCGACGGTCTGGGCGCGCTGCGCGACGTCATGCGCACCGGCGCGCGTCCCGCCGTCCTCCGGCTCTACGACGAGCTCGACACGACGCTCGTGCTCGGCCGCGAGGGCGGCGCGCTGCTCGTCACGGCCTGCGAGGGCGACCCCGACGTCGTGGCCGCGGAGGAGGCCGTACTGCGTCGATCCTGCTCTGCCGCAACGGATCTGGGACCGGAGCCCGGCGAGCACTGGTGGGCGCACCGCTACGACGTGTCGTTCAACCTCCCGCGCGTCCTCTCCGGCCAGCTCCTCGGCCCGAACGGCGTCGCCGACACCATCGAGGTCGCCGCGCTCTGGTCGCGGCTGCCGGGCGTGTACGACGCCATGAAGGCCGCGATGTCGGAGCACGCGAGCGTCGTGTTCGCGCACGTGTCGCACTGCTACCCGGAGGGGGCGTCGGTCTACTGGTCGTTCGCGTACGACGCCGCCTCGCCGTCGGAGGCCCTCGAGCGGTACGACGCGACGTGGGCTGCTGCCATGACGTCGTGCGCGGCGGCGGGCGGCACGATCGGACACCACCACGGCGTGGGCCAGGCGCGCGCGCCGTGGCTCGCGGCCGAGATGGGCGCGGGGTACGGCGTGCTCCGCGCCGTGAAGGCCGCGCTCGACCCGGCCGGCGTCTGCAACCCGGGGAAGCTCGGGCTATGACGCCGCTGCCGACCATAACGCGGCGTACGGAGCCCGTACCCCGCCACGACGACCCGCTGGCGCAGGCGTCGCTCTGCTCGCTCTGCCCCAAGCTCTGCCGGCCTCAGTGTCCCGTCGCGGCGGGCACGGGACGCGAGGCGGTGCAGCCGTGGCGGATCAGCGACGCCGTCGTACGCGGCACGTCGACCGGCTGGTCACTGCCGCTGGCCGAGCAGGTCGCGTCGTGCACCGGCTGCCTCGCCTGCGCGCAGCCCTGCCTGCCAGGCACCAACCTCCCCGAGGAGTCCCGCGCCGCACGCGCGGCCGCGGCCGACGCGGGCGTCCTGCTGCCCGCCGCCGCCGCGCTGCGCGAGCGGATCGCGGCGACCGGCACGCCGCGTACGGAGCCGCACCCGCGGAACGGCGCCGATGCCGCGACCGTCCTCTGGCTCGGCTGTCCCACCGACGGCACGGACGTGGGGTTTGCCGCGGTGGCGTTGTTCACGGCAGCGGGGGAGCGGGTGCGGTGCGAGGCGGACGACGACTGCTGCGGCGCGGTGACCCACGACCTCGGCCTGACCGCGGAGACCGTCGCCCTCGCGTCACGCGCGGCGGCCGGTCTCGCGGGCGCCGACCGCGTCGTCGTCGCCTCGCCGTCCTGCGCGCGGATGATGCGCGACGAGTGGCCGCGCCTCGGCCTCTCTGCGCCGACGGTGACGACCGCCGTCGAGTGGCTCGCGTCGGTCATCGGGTCGCTCCCGCTGACCTCGTCCGGCGGCGCCGTCGCGTGGCACGCGCCGTGCACGCTGACCCGCGCCCTCGGCGTGGTCGAAGAGGGTCCCGCGATCCTGCGCGCGCTCGGCCACGACGTCCGCGAGCCCGCCGCCACCGGGATCGACACACGGTGTTCGGGGGCGGGGGCGGCGTACCCGCTGGTCGACCGCGAGGGTGCGGAGGCCGTGGCCGCCGTACGCCGCGACGAGCTCGACGCCCTCGACGCGCCTGCCGTCACGGCCTGCGCCTCGGCAGGCCGCGCGCTCGGCGCGACCGACCTCCTCGTCCTCGCTGCTGGAAGGCTCGCGTGACGCACCCGCTCGGCGACCCCGTACTCCTGATCCCGTCGAAGGACGCGGCGGAGCCGGCGCAGCAGCAGGAGTTCGAGACGTCGCTGCGGGCGAAGGACGTGGCGTTCCGCCGCGTCGGCCTCGGCACGGACCCGCGCGCGACGGTGGACGGCCTGGTGGCAGAGGGAGAGCGGTTCCTCGTGCACTGCGGCGGCCAGGCGTCACTCGTACGCTGGCTGCCCGCGCTGGTCGGCACGGAGCTGGTCGCGGGGGTGTTCCCCGGCGGGGCGCGCAACGACTTCGCGCGGTCGTTCGGCATCGACACCAACGGCGAGGCCGCGGCGATCCTCCTCGCCGGGCCGCGGGTGCTGCGGATCGACGTGGGCGTGGCGCGGACGAGCGAGGGGGAGACGTACGTCTTCAACGACGCCGTCGTCGGCCTCGGCGCCGAGGCGACGAGGCGGATGCGCGGCGGCCGGGTCGGCAACCTCCTCGCGTGGTACCGCGCGCTGGCGCGGCACAAGGCGACGACGTACGACGTCGACATGACGTTCGCGGAGTACCACGCCGAGGCGACGCAGGTGCGGCTCGCCAACGGGCAGTACGCGTACGGCGGCCTGCGCGCCGCGCCGACGGCGCTGCCCGACGACGGCGCGTGGGACGTGCAGGTGTGGGCGGGGCCGCGGACGCTGCCGTTCAGCGCGCAGCCGCTGATGCTGCGCGGCGAGCACCTGCCGAGCGAGCACGTGAGCCAGTGGCGGCAGAAGCGCGCGGAGGTCGTCGCGACGCCGCCGGCGCTGGTGGCCGTCGACGACGTGGTGGCGGGGCGTACGCCGGCGACGTTCGAGCTGCTGCCGAAGGCGCTACGGCTGAAGATCTGACCGGTTCGTGCCGAAGGGCAGATGTGGGGACGATCCGGACGGTGCTCGCCGTCACCCTTGTGACGGCGGCGGGCATGGGCGCCGCCGTGACCGCGCGCGCCGTGACGGCACGCGACGAGGTGCCGTACGTCAGCGTCGCCCCCGGGGGTGCGCAGGTCCCGCTCGGGCGCACGGTCACGCGCGCACCGGTGGCGGGGCACGCGGGATTCTCGTTCCAGGCCCCGGCGACCGGTCGCATCGGCGGCGAGAGCCCCGACCAGATGGCGACGGTGGTGCTGCCGAAGGGCGCGTTCCTCGCGCGGCGGTGGGACGACAGGCCCGCCGATCCGGTGAAGGCCCTGAGCGACGTCGACATCGCGGTCGGGCCGGTGCGGCGTACGACGATCGCGGGGATGCCGGCGGCGTTCGTCGACATGAAGGTCGGGCTGCGGATCATCCGCGAGTACCGCTTCGTCCACGACGGCACGCTCTATGGCGCGGGTGTGCTCGGCGACCCGGGCGACGCGGTGGTCCAGGACACCGGCCTCGCGATGCTCGAGACCTGGACCTGGCTCTAGACGCGAGCGCGCGCCACGGCGTTCGTGCTGCTGCCGAAGGCGCTGCGTCCGAAGATCTAGGGGATGTAGACGTTGAACGTCTCGGTGATGTCCGGCGGCGGCGGCTCCATCCCGACCTCGGCGATCGCCTTGCCCAGCCGCGTCTCGAAGAACGTGTCGAGGTCCGCCTGGGTCTCCCACACGTCGAGGACGCGGACGCCGTCGGCGGTCTGCGACGCGGTGTGCACGACGAGGCCGCTTGGCGGGTTGTCGTCGAGGTCGAGCAGGTCCATCACCGCCTCGTACGACGTGCGGTCGGGCGCGGTCATGCTCAGGACGATGGCCATCGTGGCCTCCTCGCGGATACGGGTCCGAGGCCGTTATCCGCCCGGGAGGTCGCCCGCGCAATGGCCCGGACGGGCCGTCTTGGCGGGCGCTTGACCGAAAGTCGCGGTGACGAGTTTCCGTAATAGCGCTTCTCAGCGGACGCCGGGCGCGAGCAGACTCCCGCGCGTCGGAGATCCGGCACAAAACGGGAGGAAACCATGTCCATCACGCGTACGGTGCGCGCGCTCGCCGTCACGACGATCGTCGGCCTGCTGACCCTCGGGGCCGCCGCACCCGCGCAGGCGCACACCAACGTCTGCATCGGTACGGGCACCTTCAGGACCGGCCACCCCATGTTCTTCGTCGGGTTCGGCGGGCCGACGACGACCAGCTTCACGATGGCGTTCCCTGTGACGGGGCACTGCACGGCCTTCCCGGTGCCCGAGTCGTTCGCCGGGACGGTCGCGGGCAACTGCGGCCTTGCCACCGGTGCCGGCACGTCGGCGACCGGGCACCAGTTCACGTTCGTCTGGCAGGGCGGGACGCTGACGTTCCAGGGCCAGGTGCAGGGCGAGCTCGCGATCAACGAGGACCCCGGCAACGACTGCACGACCGGGGCCACGAGGTTCCGCGTCTCCGGCGGCCTGCTGCTGTCGCACACGTAGCGGTGCCCGCGGGCGCGGCGTCGTCAGGGCTCGAGCCCGATGGCGCCGCGCTCGCGGCGTACGGCGGCCTCGTACGCCGCCACCTGCTCCGCCGCCCACGCCTCGTCGCGCCCTATCTCTCGCGCCAGCACCAGGGCGGCGTCGAGGGCGACCGGCAGGGCGGCGTCCTTCGCCCGCAACGCCAGCCGCGTACGCCGCGAGAACACGTCCTCCAGCGTCGCCGCGCCCTCGTGCCGCGCGGCGTACAGCACCTCCGCCATGAGGTGGCACGCCGACGCCGACAGCGGCGAGACGAGGCCGCTCTCCAGCGCCAGGGACAGCACGTCCGCGGCCGCCTCGCCGTGCTGGCGTACGAGCGTCGCCGCGACCTCCTCGTCGCCCACGCCGAGCGCCTGCGCCGCTCCGGCGACCTCCGCGACGACGTCGTCGTACTGCCGCGACGACCCGAGCGCGATCTCGTCGGTGCGACAGCGCGCTTTCACGCCGTCGCGGTCCACGATGCGGTCGACGACGTCCTTGGCCATGCGGCGGTACGTCGTCAGCTTGCCGCCGGTGATGGTGAGCAGCCCTGTCGGGCCCTCGGACAGCGCGTGGCGCCGCGACAGGTCGCTCATCGCCTCGGACGAGCCGCGCAGCAGCGGCCGGCACCCCGCCCACGCGCCTACCACGTCCCCGGCCGACAGGGACGAGTGGAAGAGCGCGTTGCAGGCGCCGAGGACGTACTCGACGTCCTGCTCGCCGACGGACACACCGTCCAGAGGACCGTCGTACGCCGTGTCCGTCGTCCCGAGGATCGTCTGCCGCCCCCACGGGATCGCGAACATGCTCCTCCCGTCGCCCTGCCTCGACGGCATGAGGATCGCGGCCTCGGTCAGCGGCACCCGGTGGTGCGGCACGACGAGGTGCACGCCCTTGCTCGGCCGTACGACGCCCTGGTGCGCCGGGTCCTCCAGCGCGAGGAGGGTGTCGACCCAGACGCCGGTGGCGTTGACGACGTGGCGGGCGCGGACGTCGTACGTCTCCCCGGTCAGCCTGTCCGCCACCGTGGCGCCTGCCACGCGCCCGTCGTCGGTCAGCAACGACACGACCTCGGCGTACGTCAGCACGGTCGCGCCGAAGCGCCGCGCGGCGACGACGTTGGCGAGGACGAGGCGGGCGTCGTCGGTGGCGCAGTCGCCGTAGACGTACGCGCGCAGCACGTCGCTCGGCGCGAGGGCCGGCGCCTTCGCGACGGCCTCCTCGGCACTGATGCGGTCGTGCCGCTTCACGTTGCGCCAGCCGGCGAGGACGTCGTACGTCGTCAGCCCCAGCCCCACCATCCGCACGCGATCGGTGTCGGGGAGGATCGGGTAGACGAACTCCATCGGCCGTACGAGGTGCGGCGCGAGGCGCTGCAGCAGCTCGCGCTCGTTGACGCCTTCGTAGACGAGCAGGACGTCGTAGTTCTCGAGGTAGCGCAGGCCGCCGTGGATGAGCTTGCTCGACTTGCTCGACGTGCCGCTCGCGAGGTCGCCCCGGTCGACGACGGCGACCGACAGCCCGCGGGAGGCCGCGTCGAGCGCGACGCCCGCGCCGGTCGCGCCCGCGCCGACGACGAGCACGTCGAGCACCTCGCCGGTGACGTCCGCGACGTCGGCCGCGCGGTGCGCGACGGAGAACGGCCTCATGCCCCCATCGTCGCCTACCGGCGTACCGGCCACGTCCCCGGCGGCTGGACGAGCAGCGCGCCGTCCCACCACGGCTCCTCGTCGCTCGTCGCGGCGAGCAGTGCCAGGCCCGCGCCGGCGGCGCCGGAGAGGAAGCCGTAGCCGGGCTCGACGACGAGCGTGCTCCCGGCCGCGACCAGCTCCTTGGCCCGCGTACGGTCCACGACGAGCAGGCCGGGGAGGTGGCGGTCGAGGGCGACGCCGAACCAGTGCCGCGCGAGGCCGAGCACGTGCTCGTCGCCGAGGGCCCGCCCGAGGCGGTGGAACACGTGGCCGAGCCCGGCCGACCCGTGGCAGAGCGTCGCGCCGTCGACGCCGTCGTCGGCCTGCGCCGCGCATCCTCGGGCGATCTCGCCGGCGAGGGCGACGAGGTCGTCGTCGCCCAGCGCGTCCCCGGCGGCGAGCAGCGCGACCGCGACGCCGGGGTCGCCGTAGCACCACGCCAGCCGCGTGCCCGTCGCGGGCCTGCCGCGGACGACGTACGCGGGGAACGCCGACCGTTCGCCCGGCGGCAGGCGCTGCGCCACGACCCAGCGCACCGCGGGTCCGAGCAGCTCGCCCGCGCCGGGGACGCCCGTCCGATGGGCCGCCGCGAGGAACGTCACGATCGCCGGCATGCCGTGGGCGAAGCCGAGGTTGACGTTGCCCTCCGGCCGGAACTCGTTGAACCGGAACGAGCTGCCGGGCGCCGGCACGAACCGCCACGCGACGCCGGCCTCGTCCTCCTCCGCGAGCGCCGCGAGGTGCGCCACGACGCGCGCCAGGTCGCGGCGCGCCGCTTCGCGCGGGAGGCGGGCGAGGGCGTACATGCCGAGGCCGGCGAGCCCGTGCAGGAGGTCGTTCGGCCACGGCCAACGCTCCCGCGCGAGCGCGTTGCCCACGAACCTGTCGACGTCCGTCTCGCCTTCGTCCTGGTCGTCCGGTACGACCCGCGGGCGGAGCACCGCGTCGGCCCACGCCAGGCCGATCGGGGCGCCGTACAGGCCGATCGTGGGGTGCTCCAGCTCCGCGACCTGCGCCACCGCGTCGTCGAGGAGCGTGGCGGCGGTGCCGGTGTACGCGCTGTCGCCCGTGGCCTCGCCGAGCGCCGTGCAGAAGAGCGCGGCGCCGAGGACGCCGCTCAGCGTCGGAGCGGCGTCGGCCGAGCCCGCTGCCGGCGGAGCGGCCGACAGCGCGGCCGCGATCGCGCACGCCGCGTCGACCGCGCGGTCGCCCGCGGTGCCGGTCAGCAGGGCCCCCATGGCGGAACTCTGGCACGCGCCGGAAAATCCGGAAAGTCGTCATTCGTACCGCTTTACACCGGCATCGGCCGTCACTACTCTCGCCGCCGTCGTGGCGAATTCTTTCGCCCACTAGAGGGGAGCGACAAATGAGGAAGCTCACACTCCGTGCCGAGCACCTGACGGAGCTGTCCACCGACGAGATGCGCCGCGTCGCCGGTGGCGCGCCGCAGCTGAGGACTGTCAGCGACGGCAGCTGCGTCTGCACGGACCCGATCGCCGACGCGCTGATCCTCCCTGGCGGCTGCGACGTCAGCGACGGCAGCTGCGTGTGCTTCTGCCCGCAGCAGACGACCTAATTCCGGCCGTGCGTTTCCCTGACGTCGGGTAACGGCGTCAGGGAAACACACGCGTCGTCATATCGGTCCCGCGCGTCCCTATGACGGGGGCGTGGTTTCGCATGCCTTGTCGAGAGCGGCGAACAGCCGGTTGAGCGGCGAGTCGAGGCCCCAGCGGTCGGACAGCTCGACCAGCCGCGCGGGGTCGCGGGGCGTGGCGCAGAGCCGATCGTCGAGCTCCGGCAGGTCCACGTCCTTCGCGACGGCCACGACGGGCAGCGCGGCCTCGACGTACGCCCTGTGGGCGAGCACCTTCGCGGGCGCGTCCGGCGCCGCCAGCATCGCCTCGACGGAGCCGTACTTCGTGACGAGCGCGGCCGCGGTCTTCTCGCCGATGCCGGGCACGCCGGGCAGCCCGTCCGACGGATCGCCACGGAGCAGCGCGAAGTCGGCGTACGCGCGCCCGGGGATGCCGTACTTCTCGCGCACCGCCGCCTCGTCGAACGTCGCGAGGTTGGCCAGCCCCTTCTGCGTGTAGAGGACGCGCACGCCGCGGGAGTCGTCCACGAGCTGGAACAGGTCGCGGTCGCCGGTGACGACCTCCACGGGGTCGGGGGAGCGGGTGGCGAGCGTCCCGATGACGTCGTCGGCCTCGTAGCCGGTCGCCCCGATGACGACGATGCCGACCGCGCCGAGCACGTCCTCGATGACCGGCACCTGCGGAGACAGCAGGTCGGGGACCTCCTCGACGTCGCCGTACGCCACGCGGTGCGCCTTGTACGAAGGGATGAGGTCGGTCCTGAATGCCGGCCGCCAGTCGTGGTCCATCGCCGCGACGAGGTGCGTCGGCCGCCGCGTGTCGACCAGCCGGGCGACCATGTCGATGAGCCCGCGGACCGCGTTGACCGGCTCGCCGCGCGGGGACACGACCGAGCCGGGCACCCCGTAGAACGCCCGGAAGTACAGCGAGGGGGTGTCGAGGAGCATCCGCAACGACGGCACGGCCCGAGCATACGGGCGGCTGCGTGGCAGGCTCCGGCGCATGGCGACCCTCGTGGCGGCGTACGAGAAGCGGCTCTCCACCGACTTCGCGATCCTCAACGCGAGCCAGCGGTTCGACGACCTCGGCACGCAGACGTACGCCGCCTCCACGCCCGGCTACGTCGCGATGGTCTGCGGCTCGAAGTACGCCGACGTCCAGGCCCGCGCCGAACGCTGGGACGCCCGCCCGCCCGAGCCGGGGGCCGAGTGGGAGGACGCCGACGAGCTGCCGTTCGCGGCGGTGCCCGCTGGCGAGCCGCTGCGCTTCGGCGGATTCGACCCGCCGGAGCCGGACGAGCCGGGGCTCGACGTCACCGGGCTCGATCGCGCGCGCGTGCAGGTGCTCGCGACCGGCAGGCACCTCAGCGCGTACGGCGACACGTCCGACGTGCCCGAGCGGTGGCTGCTCAGGATCTGGCCCGACGACGCGCCGCCCGACCCGCTCGCGGGGCCCCCGCGGCGCATCGCGGGGGCGCTGCCGTTCGCGCGCGGCCCGCAGCCCGCCTGGCACGCCGCGCTCGGCGCGTGGCAGCGGGCGGGGTGGTCGATGCTGTCGGCGCCGCGGGCGTTCCGCGAGGTCACCGCGGCGCTCGCGAGCGCGGGCAGGCCGGTCGCCCAGCACGAGCTGCCCGACGGGGCGCTAACGCCGGAGAACGTCCCCGAGTGGGCGGCCACGCTGGAGACCCTCGCGGCGGCGGCGGGACTCGCCGGGATGGCGACGTACGCCGACGCCGTGGCCGTTCTCGAACGCCTCGGCCTGCTTGCCAGAACGCACGACGGCCTGCTCGTGCCCAACCCCGCGCCGCCGGCCGCGTGGGACGTCCTCGACCTGCCGGAGGACCACGAGCGGGGTGCGCGGCTCGCGGTGCTGCGCGACGACTTCCAGGTGTTCATGGGCGACGTCCAGCACCTGCTGAGCTGGACCGGCCCGCTGACCGCGACACCGCGCCGGCTGGCGATCAGGCTCGCGCTTCGCCCCGGAGACGTCCTCGGCGTGCTGCGGCTCATGGTCCTCACCCGCCACCTCACGGTTGCGCCCGGCATCGACGACGCCGGCGCGGACACCACGCTCACCATCACATCCGCGGTGGGCTGACGCACGAAGGCTTCGTGACGGTTCCCTGACCCGAACGGAGCTCACCAATGGAAGGCATCGACAACGGCCGGCGGCTCGCGCTGGTCATCGGCGCGGCGTACGTCCTCGTGGGCGTGCTCGGCTTCTTCGTCACCGGCTTCGACGGCTTCACCGCCGTCGACGAGAGCGAGAAGCTGCTCGGCATCTTCCAGATCAACCCGCTGCACAACGTCGTGCACCTGCTCATCGGCTTCGGCGGGCTGGCGCTGTGGCGGCAGCGCGAGACGGCGAAGGCGTACGGCGCGGCGCTCGTCGCCGGCTACGGGGCGACGTTCGCCTACGGCCTCGCGGTCGCGGGCAAGGAGACGTCCGCGAACTTCCTCTCGCTCAACGCCGCCGACAACGGCCTGCACCTCGTGTCGGCGATCGCCGGCGTCGTGATCCTCGCGCTGCTGTCGAAGTCCCGGCCGGTCGTCGCGTCGCGTTCGGCAGCCTGAGACCGCGCGCCGGGCGGGCAACCCCCGTCCCGCCCGGCGCGCCTCGGCTCAGGCGTCCGCGTCAGAGACTCTGCTCGACCCGCCCGTTGTCGCACATGCTCAGCGCGGGCGCGTGGTCGACGCCCAGGCCGCCCACGGTGAGGACGAGCTCGGCTTCGCAGACGCCGGCAGTGGCAATCACCTCGCCGTAGGTGAGCTCAGGCTCGCGCTGCGACACCGGCCCGAGCGTCGCGATCACGCCGTCGAACTCGCCACCGGCGGCGGCGCAGGCGTTGGGCGTCCCGGCGAAGCGCACACACGGCAGCGTCACCGCGGTCGGGCCGGCGCCGAACTCGTAACGCTCGATCCATCCGACGACGGTGTGCTCCTGGCCGGTGAGGGTGACGTCGACGTTCCGCACGACCACCTCCAGCACCTCCTTGCCCGGCAGCAGGCAGAAGGTCACCGTCGACGGCGGGCACTCCGGCAGCTCCGTCTCGTCGTCGGCCGTCGCGCAGCCCGCGTCGTCGGGGTAGTCCGTGTTGCCGTCGCCGTCGTTGTCGAGCCCGTCGTCGCACGCGGGCAGGCTCGTCGCCACCGACACCGGCGTCGCGCCCGTCACTTCGGGGCAGCAGCCGGACCAGTCCACCGTGTAGACCCCCGCGAGCCGGTACGAGTACGTGAGGCGGGTGCGCGCGACGTTGGCCGCGGGCTGCGTTCGCTGCCACGTGAACGTCCCGAGGCGGCCGGAGCCGCCCCACATCGTGCCGGTGCCCGAGCCGTCGCCGAGGTACGTGCCGCCGCTCACGCCGTCGCTGACGCTGCTGGAGCGGCCGTCGCCGGTGGACCAGCTGAAGGAACCGCCGCCGGATGCGCCGGTGTACGTGACGTCGACCTGCAAGGTCACGTCCGAGCCGTCGTTGCCTGCCTGGGTGACGGAGATGGTGGCGACGTGGTTCGCAGCGGCGGGCGCCGGCGACGCGAGGACGGTGGCGCCGGCGGCGGCCAGGGTTGCCGCGGCGACCGCCGCGAAATGCCGGATGGAACGCGTGATGCGCATGGATCCCCTCCTGGGCTCGGCGCGCGGACGCGGCGCCGTACCCCACCTGCACGGACGAGGAGGCCTCTCCTTACAGAGAACCGGGTGAGCCGCCGCCCACTACCCTGGGCGGCATGACCTCCGCTCTCTACCCGGCCGACCGGCTCGGCCGCGCGGCCACCGCCGCCGCTGCTGCCGGGCTCGACGCGCTGCTCGTCACGCCCGGTGCCGACCTGCGCTACCTGACCGGCTACGACGCCCTCCCGCTGGAGCGCCTCACCTGCCTCGTGGTCCCCGCGGAAGGCCCGCCGACGCTCGTCGTGCCCACCCTCGAACGCCCCCGCGCCGAGTCCTCCCCGGCCGGCGCGCTCGGCATCGAGATCGTCGGCTGGGGCGAGACCGACGACCCGTACGCCCTCACCGCGCGCCTGCTCGGTCACGCGAGGATCGTCGGCATCTCGGACCGCACGTGGCTCATGCACGCGCTGCGGTGGCGGGACGCGGTCCCGGGCGTACGGCACGAGCTCGCGGGCGCCGCGCTGCGCGAGCTGCGGATGCGCAAGACCACCGAGGAGGTCGCGGCGCTGCGCGAGGCGGCGCGGATCATCGACGGCGTCCAGGAGCAGATCCAGTCGATGCGGCTCCTGGGGCGTACGGAGCGCGAGGTCGGCCGCGACGTCGCCGACGCGATCCTCGCGGGCGGCAACACCACCGTGAACTTCGTCATCGTCGGCTCCGGTCCGAATGGCGCCTCGCCGCACCACGACGTCGGCGACCGTGTCATCGAACGCGGCGACGCGATCGTGTTCGACATCGGCGGCACGACGCCCGACGGGTACTGCTCGGACATCACGCGGACGTACGTCGCCGGCGAGGTCCCCGACGGCTTCGACAAGCTGTACGCCGTGCTGCAGGAGGCGCAGGCGGCGGCCTGCGAGGCGGTCAGGCCGGGGATCACCTGCGAGGCGCTCGACGCGGTCGCGCGCGACGTCATCGCCGACGCGGGCTTCGGCGAGTACTTCATCCACCGCACGGGCCACGGCATCGGGCTGGAGGAGCACGAGGAGCCGTACATCGTCTCCGGCAACGCCGAGCCGCTCGCGCCGGGGATGGCGTTCTCCATCGAGCCAGGCATCTACCTGCCGGGCAGGCACGGCGCGCGCATCGAGGACATCGTCGTCTGCACCGCGGACGGCGGCGAGCGCCTCAACCTCGTCACCCGCGACCTGCTCGTCCTGGAGGGCTAGAACGTGGTCGACCGCACCCTGCCCACGCCCGAGGCCGAGGCACTGCTCGAGCTGGTCCGCGACCTCGCCGCGAAGGAGCTGGCACCGCGCGCCGCCGACGCGGAGGAGCGCGGGGAGTTCCCGCGCGACGTGTTCCGCACGCTCGGCCGCGCCGGGCTGCTCGGACTGCCTTACCCGGAGACGTACGGCGGCGCGGAGCAGCCGTACGAGGTCTATCTCCAGTGCCTGGAGGAGCTGTCGGCCGCGTGGCTCGCGGTGGGGCTCGGCGTCAGCGTGCACACGCTGTCGTGCTTCCCGCTGTTCGCGTACGGCAGCGAGGAGCAGCGCGCGAAGTGGCTGCCGGACATGCTCGGCGGCGAGCTGCTGGGGGCGTACTGCCTGTCCGAGCCGGGGTCCGGCTCCGACGCCGCGGCGCTGTCGACGCGGGCGGTGCGCGAGGGCGACGACTACGTCGTCAACGGCGTCAAGGCATGGGTCACGCACGGCGGCGAGGCAGACTTCTACAACCTCATGGTCCGCACCGGTGAGGACGGCGCGCGCGGCATCTCGACGCTGCTCGCGCCCGCGGACACGCCGGGCCTGAAGCCCGCGGCGCCCGAGAAGAAGATGGGCATGAAGGCGTCCACCACCGCGCAGATCGTCCTCGACGACGCGCGGGTGCCCGCCGAGCGCCTGCTGGGGGAGGAGGGCATCGGCTTCCGTATTGCCTTGTCCGCGCTGGACGGCGGCCGGCTCGGCATCGCCGCCTGCTCCGTCGGCGTCGCGCAGGCCGCCCTCGACGCCGCGCTGGAGTACGCGAAGGTGCGGACGCAGTTCCGCAAGCCGATCGTCGACTTCCAGGGCGTGGCGTTCATGCTCGCCGACATGGCCACGGGAGTGGAGGCTGCGCGCGCGCTGTACCTGTCGGCGGCGCGGCGGCGCGACCTCGGGAAGCCGTACGGCCGCGACGCCGCGATGGCCAAGCTGTTCGCGTCCGACACGGCGATGCGCGTGACGACCGACGCGGTGCAGGTGCACGGCGGCTACGGCTACGTCACCGAGTACCCCGTCGAGCGGTACATGCGCGAGGCCAAGGTGCTGCAGATCGTCGAGGGCACCAACCAGGTCCAGCGCCTCGTCATCAGCCGCTCGCTCGTCAAGGACGGCGTCTAGCTTCGCTTGTTCCTTGCCGTCCAGCCGCCGGTCTCGAGCGTGGTGATCTTCAGAGAACGGCGTACTACGACACCAGCGCGAAGAGCATGCCGTCCCAGCCCTTCGCGCCCGCCATCTGGATCGCCGTCGCCGTCAGCCGCGGCTCCGCGGCGACCCAGTCCAGCGCCGCCCGCGTGCCGCGCGCGTTGTCGTCCTCCGGATCCAGAACGGCGCCCTGCCGGACGACGTTGTCGAGCACGATGAGCGTCCCCGGACGTGACAGGCGCAGCGCCTCCGAGAGGTAGAGCACGTTCGACGGCTTGTCGGCGTCGACGAACACGAGGTCGAACGGCCCCTCCAGCCCGGCCAGCGACTCGGCCGCAGGGCCGACGAGCACGTCCACCGGCAGCCCGGCGAGATTCGACCGCGCCACCGCAGCGTGATGGCCGGACACCTCCAGCGTCACCAGCCGGCCGCCGTCAGGCAGCGCCGACGCCATCCACCACGCGCTGTAGCCAGCGAGCGTCCCGACCTCCAGCACCCGCCGCGCGCCGGTCAGGCGCACGAGGAGGTGCAGGAGGCGCCCCTGCGGCGCGGACACCGAGATCGGCGGCAGGTCCGCCGTCTCCAGCGCAGGGTTGTCCGGGATGAGCAGGTTCGTGAGGAACGCGTCCACGGCGGCGGGGGAGGTGTCCATGACGGCATTCAAGCAATCCGCCGTACCTGCCGATGAGGACAGCGTCCGGCGGAACGCCAGCCGGGCGGGCGAGACACGAAGATCCGGGTGGTCCACACCGACGCCGTTCGCGGCGCACGGAGACAACACGGTCGCCTAGACGACCCGGGGAGTGAGTGGCGAGACCGGCTCGTCCGAGCACTGGGTGGCTGCAACCCGCAGCCGCTCCGGCCCTCGGACGGGAGCAGCACCATGAGCACCATCGCGGTACGGAGGACCTTCGCGGTCCTGCTGGCCACGCTGCTCGCAGTCGTGGCGTGCTACAGCGTGTTCGCGCGTCGCGCGAACGCGGACGTTCGGCCGTCGCAGCCGGGCAGCGTCACGGCGGACGACGACGAGGGCAAGAGCCACCGCCCCGTCATCGACTCCGGCGTGAAGTTCGTCCGCAACGCGGACGGGTCTGTCTCGCAGACCCGCTGAGGCACCGGGCCCTCCGGTGTCTGGGGCCGGCAGGGATCGGAAAGGGCTGCTCCGCGCGGGTGGCCCTTTTCCCGTTTCCGGACGCGGCCCGTACTCTGCTCGCCGTGATGGAGGAGACCGACGCGGAGATCCTGCGGCTGCTGTCGCACGACGGCCGGATGAGCTTCACCGACCTCGCGAAGCAGACCGGCCTGTCGGTGTCCGCGGTGCACTCGCGCGTACGGCGCCTCGAACAGCGCGGCGTCATCCGCGGCTACCGCGCCGAGATCGACCCCGACGCGCTGGACCTGGCGCTGACGGCGTTCGTGTCGGTGAAACCGATCGACCCGAGCGCCCCGGACGACGCTCCCGAACGCCTCGCCGGCATCACGGCGATCGAGGCGTGCCACAGCGTGGCCGGCGACGAGTCGTACATCCTCAAGGTCCGGGTGCCCACGCCGACGGCGCTGGAGCTGGTGCTTCAGGAGATCCGCGCCGCCGCGAACGTCTCGACGCGGACCACGGTCGTCCTCTCGACACCGTACGAGGGGCGCCCGCCCTCCTTCTAAGGACGGGTCTGAGGCGGTATGGTCCGGTTTCCCCCTCGGAAGGAATCCCCTCCATGAAGCGCACCCTGCGGCTCCGCCGCGAGACCCTCACCGACCTGACCCCGTCCGACCTGACCGCCGTCGTCGGCGCCGAAGCCGCGACCGCGCGGGGCTTCACCTGCCCGGCCGTCGAGTGCGTCCGCGAGGCGACGATCCTGCCGACGTGCGGGTGCCTCACGCTCAACACGTGCTGATGCGGAAGCGTCTCGACCTCAGGCGCGAGAGCCTCACCGAGCTGACGACCGACGAGCTGCTGCTCGCGGTCGGCGGCAGCCCGACCGGGCAGGACATGACGTGCCCGGTGGGCCAGTGCCTGAACGACATGACGCTGCTGCCGCGCTGCGGCGACATCACCGCCAACACCTGCTGACCTGGAGACCCCGTGACGAAGCGGCTCACCCTCCAGCGCGAGCGCCTCGCCGAGCTGGCCACCGACGACCTGCGCATGGTCGTCGGTGGCCAGAGCGGCCTCACCTGCCCGGTCGCGGTCTGCGTCCGCGACCTCACCGACCAGCTCGGCTGCGTCGGCACGGACAACTGCCTGACCTACGACTGCTAGCAAAGGACCCCCATGAAGCGCACCCTCAACCTCAAGCGCGAGACCCTCGCCGAGCTCACCCCGGCCGACCTGTTCGCGGTCGTCGGCGCCGCCGCCGCCCGGACGAACGACGGCTTCACCTGCCCGGTCGTACGCTGCGACGTCGAGCTCAGCGCCCTCCTGGGCTGTCTCCTGACGCGCACCGAGTGCGAGACGAACAACTGCTGATGATGCGCACCCTCAGCCTCAAGCGAGAGACGCTCTCCGAGCTCACGTCCGCCGACCTCGTCGCCGTCGTCGGCGGCGCGTACGACATGACCAGGGTCGGCATGACGTGCCCGATCGCGCGCTGCGCCGACTCCGACCTCAGCGACATCCTCGGCTGCCTCCCGACCGCCGACGGCTGCGCCACCAACAACTGCTGACCGAAAGGCACCCCATCCCGATGACGAAGCGCCTCACCCTGCGCCGCGAGAGCCTTGCCGAGCTGACGACCGACGACCTGCGCCTCGCGGTCGGCGGTCTCAGCGGGCCCACCTGTGCGGCGGGCGCCAGCTGCCCGATCCTCCGTTGCGACATGAGCGACCTGCTCGGCTGCGTCATGACGCACAGCGGTTGCGAGACCGGCGTCTGCTGACCAAGGAGCCCCGATGACCAAGCGCCTCGACCTCCGGCGCGAGACCCTCGCCGAGCTGGCGACCGACGAGCTCACCGTCGTCGTCGGCGCGGCCGCGCCCCCGACGCAGCCCCTCGCGGAGTGCGTCAGCCGTGTGCCGAGCTGCGCTCAGCACACCTGCTTCGACTGCATCACCCGCCAGGGCTGCACGGACTGACCTACTGGACGGCGCTCCGCGTCTCGGACTCCGAGGCGGCGCGCTGGTCGGGAATCACCGAGAACGGCCCGTGCCACCACTCGGGACGCGACTGCGAACGCCGTAGCAGCGTCTCGACGGCGGCCACGGGCCGTGCCTCGGCGAACAGGAAGCCCTGCGCCTGCAAGCAGCCGAGCCGGCGCAGCTCGTCGCGCTGCTGCTCGTCCTCCACGCCCTCGGCCACGACCTCGAGCTTGAGCGACTGGCCGAGGCGGACGATGCTGCGCGCCAGCGCCGCGCCGTCGCCGGGCAGCTGCTCCACGAACGACCGGTCGATCTTGAGGATGTCGATCGGGAAGTGCCGCAGGTACGACAGCGACGAGTACCCGGTGCCGAAGTCGTCGATCGCGAGCCGGATGCCGAGCAGCTTGAGGTCGGTGAGCCGCGCCGCGGACAGCTCGACGTCGCCGACGAGCATCGACTCGGTGATCTCCAGTACGAGCGCCGCGCCGGGCAGCCCGCTGTCGCACAGGGCCGCCGCCACGTCGGCAGCGAAGCCCGGGCTGGAGAGCTGGCGGGCGGAGACGTTGACCGCGACGGTGAGGTGGGGGTCGGAGGCACGCAGCCGTACGGCGTCGCGGCAGGCCGTGCGCAGGACGTACCGGCCGAGCTCGAGGATCAGGCCGGTGGACTCGGCGATCGGGATGAACACGCCGGGGGACACGTTGCCCCGCTCGGGGTGGGTCCAGCGGACGAGCGCCTCGACGCCGTTCACGGTGCCGTCGGCGAGGTCGACGCAGGGCTGGTAGCTGACGCTGATGCCGCCGTTCGCGATGGCGTCGCGCAGGTCGCGTTCGAGCTCGGCGCGCTCGATGGCCTCGTCGAACATCGCGTCCTGGAACACCTCGACGCGGCCGCGACCGGCGGCCTTCGCCATGTACATCGCGAGGTCGGCGTTGCGCAGCACCTGGTCGACAGTGGTCTCGTGCGTCACCGCGACGACGCCGATGCTCGCGCCGATGACCGTCTCGTGGTGGCCGCCGGTGCCGATGGGCGTGGCGAGCGCGGCGAGGATGCGGTTGGCGACGCAGGTCGCGGCGTTCGTGTCGGAGCCGTCGAGCAGGACGGCGAACTCGTCGCCGCCGAGCCGCGCGGCGGTGTCGCTCTGGCGGACGATGCCGCTGATGCGGTTGCCGACCTCGACGAGCAGCTTGTCGCCGGCGCCGTGGCCCATGGTGTCGTTGACGGCCTTGAAGCCGTCGAGGTCGACGAACAGCACGGTCACGTCGCGGCCGTCCCTGGCACGGCGGCCGAGGGCGAGGCGGACGCGCTCCCCGAGCAGCGCGCGGTTGGGCAGGCGGGTCAGCTCGTCGAGGAACGCCTGGTCCTCGTTGAGCCGCCACGCGAGGATGTGCGCCACGCTCGCGGCGAGGACGAACCCGCCGTGGATCGCGGCCCAGAGCCACGGGTTCCGCTGCGCGGCGTCGTGGTTGTAGACGGCGTCCGGCGCGAGGATCCCGACGAGGCCGTGGTGCGTGACGACGAACAGCAGCGCCAGGCCGAACGGCACCCAGTCCTGGTAGAGCGTGATGACGCCGACGATGACGAAGAAGTGGAAGTGCATCTCGACGTTGCCGCCGGACAGGTGCACGAGGACCGCGGAGGACACGACGAGGCCGAGAGTGGCGGCGCCGGAGCGGACGTACCGCCCGCCGGGACGTACGGCCACCAGGCCGCAGAGCGCGATCGGGCCGACGTCGATGACGGCGTGCGACAGGCCGCGGCCGGTGATGAGCGCCATGACGAACAGCGCGGGTACGTGCGCCCACAGCAGGATCGCGATGCCGCGGTGCCGGGGCTCCCAGCGGTCGTCGGTGAGGGGCCTGCCGGTAGGGAGGGCGGCGACGAGTGCGTGGAGGCGGCGGTGGAGCGGGCCGAGCTGCCGGCGGGCCGCCGGTCGTGCGGAGGAGAGGTCGCCGAGGTGTCCCATGTGGATAACTCTCGGACGTGAAGGATCGATTACCTAGCGTCACGGACACAAATGCCTCCATGTGCCCAGGGCGCCCAGGACGAACGTCCCAGGTGACGGCGAGTAGTCGGTCCCCAGCCGGACGTGACCGGGGGCATTTCGGGCCGGGCCGGGACAAGTTGCCGGATCCGCTGACGGGCGGGGACGGCGCGCGTACCGTCGCCGGGAGAGGCCGTACGGGGGCGGCTCGGCCGTACGACGAGAGGCGCGCCCGATGAACCGCCGCATGACGATCTGCGTGGCGCTGGCCGCCGTGGCCGCGACCCTCACGACAGGCTCGACGGCGGGTGCCGCGCCGGCCCCGCGCGCGGCCGACGCCAGGTCCGCCGCCGTCGCGCGCGCGCTCGGCCACCTGCGCGCCGCGAACCCCGGCACCGACCACGCGTTCCGCGCCCGCGACGTCGTCCTCGACGCCGACGGCACCGAGCACGTGCGCTTCGACCGCTTCTACCGCGGCCTCGAGGTGCTCGGCGGCGACGTCGTCGTGCACGGCCGCCGTAACGGCGCGCTGCGCGGCACGTCCGGCGGCCTCGCGAAGGCGTTGCGGCTCTCGACCGCTGCCAGGGTGTCCGCGGCCGACGCCGCCGCGATCGGAGCGGCGTCGCTGCGCGGGTCGGTGCGGCGTTCGTCGCCGCGGCTCGTCGTGCACGCGTTCGGCGCCTCGCCGGCGCTGGCCTGGGAGACCGTCGTCGAGGGGACGACCGCCGCGGGCGACCCGAGCGAGCTGCACGTCGTCGTGTCCGCGGCCGACGGCTCCGTGCTCGACTCGTGGGACGGCATCGAGACGGTCGACGGCCAGGGCGCCTCGCTCTACGTCGGCACCGTGACGGTGCAGACCAACCTCAACGGCGCGACGTACGAGCTGCGCGACCCGACGCGCGGCGGCGGCTACACGACCGACCTCAAGGGCGGCACGAGCGGCATCGGCACGCTGTTCACCGGGCCGGACAACTCGTGGGGCACCGGCACGCACGGCCTCACCGGCGCCGCGCGCGAGACCGCCGCGGTCGACGCGCACTACGGCGTCGCGAAGACGTGGGACTACTTCGCGACGACCCACAGCCGCCTCGGCATCGCCAACGACGGCAAGGGCACGTACTCCCGCGTCCACTACGGCACCAACTACGACAACGCGTTCTGGAGCGACACCTGCTTCTGCATGACGTTCGGCGACGGTGACGGCTCGACCGACCTGCCGCTCGTCTCGCTCGACATCGCCGGGCACGAGATGACGCACGGCATCACGAGCCGGACGGCGCGGCTGCAGTACCGCGGCGAGAGCGGCGGCCTCAACGAGGCGACGAGCGACATCTTCGGCTCGATGGTCGAGTTCTACGCGGCCAGCTCCGGCGACCCCGGCGACTACGGCATCGGCGAGGAGATCCTGCTGCCGTACACCGGCGACGGGTTCCGGTACATGTACCACCCGTCGCTGGACGGGCGTTCGCCGGACTGCTGGTCGAAGACCCTCGGCCGGCTCAACGTCCACTACTCGTCGGGTGTCGCCAACCGGTTCTTCTTCCTGCTCGCGGAGGGCACCAGCTCGCCGCTCGGCGACGGGCTGGCCGGCTGCAAGGGCGCGCCCGCCGTCACCGGCATCGGCCGCCTCGCCGCGGCGAAGATCTGGTACCGCGCGCTGACGACGTACATGACGTCGAAGACGGCGTACGTGGGCGCGCGCGAGGCGACGATCCGTGCGGCGACCGACCTCGGCTACCCGACCGCGAACGTCAAGGCGGCGTGGAACTCCGTGGCCGTGCCGGTCTCCGCGCTGGGGTAGCTCAGGCCAGCACGTCGGCGCAGGTGCTCTCGTCCGGGAACAGCGGGCGCAGGCCCAGCGCCCAGTCCTTGCCGTCGTAGCGCCAGCGGGTCAGGGTGTTCGCCCTGCGCAGGTCGGGCAGCACCGTGGCCAGCGCGGCGCCGGTGACGACTGTGCACCGGCCGGCCCTGGTGTCCTCGCCTGTGGCGGGGTCGGGGCCGCGCCACCGCAGCTCCTGCTCCCTGTGGTCGACCGCGAGGCCGTCGTCGTCGTGCTCGGTGTACGGCCGCGCGAAGACGGCCACGGCGGCCGGCTCGTACACCTCGTCGGAGCTCCGGCCACCGAAGCCGCCGTCCTCGCGCTCCGCCGTGAGCCGGCGGTGGAAGTCGTACAGCTTCCTGCGCGCCTCGTTGCCCTCGTCGCCGTGCTCCGCGAGCGCGTAGACGGCGGTCTCGACGACGCCGTCCTCGGTGCGGAGCACGAAGACGGTGGTGGACGCGTCGGCGACGGGCGGGTCGCCGTAGTCGCGCCGCACCCCGTCGATGCCGGCCTCCCGCGCGGCCTCGACGAGCTCCGTGACGGTCGGGGCGGGCACGGCCGCGACCCGCAGGTTCGGCATCGCCTGGCCGGGATGGATGTCGGGCTCGGGGCCGCGCGTGACGACGCGGCCGTCGCCGTAGAGCGCCCAGTACGGCCCGTCGGGCACGGTCTCGCGGGGCAGCAGCCCGCCGCGGTACTCCACGCGCAGGACGGCGTCGTCGGCGGCGTACGCCGGCGTGGGGGTCGGCGTCGGCGTGGGCTCCTGGCCGACCGAGGACGGCTCGGCGCAGCCCGCGAGCGCCAGGGCGACGAGAACGGCGGCGAGTCGCTTCATGTCGCCTCGGACGCGGCAGAGAGGCGTGGCGTTCCCGGCACCGTGACGTACGGCGTTCCGCGTGATTCGGTGGACGTCCACCCCTCGGCACCAAGGAGACGCATGAAGCGCAACCTCAGCCTCAAGCGCGAGACGCTCGTCGAGCTCACGCCCGACGACCTGATGGACGTCGTCGGCGCGGCGCTGACCGTCCAGACCCAGCCCGCCGCCGTCTGCGCCAACGTCAGCAGGATGTTCATGACGTGCACGTGCTGTACGGGCTCGGCCAGCTGCTGATTCACGTCCCCGCGGCGCCGGCGTGCTCTATGGCGCCGGCGCCGTCACCTCCGCCACCGCGGTGCCGTCGGCGCACGTGCTCTCGCCGGGGAGCAGTTGGCGCGGCCGGAACGACCAGTCGCCGTCGTCGGTGACCCAGACCGTGAGGACGTTCGCCTTCGTGATGTCGGGCCACACCTTCTCGAGCGTCTCCCCGGTGAGGACTGTGCAGAGGCCTGCCGGGGTGTCCTCGCCGGCGGCGAACGCGGGCCCGCGCCACGGGGTGCGGTAGCGGCGCTCGTACTCGCCCTCCATGCGGCGGGCGTAGAGGGCGAACGCCTCCGGCTCGTACGGCTCCTCGTCGCGCAGCGTGCCCTCGCCGAGCCAGCCGTCGAGGTCGAGGAGATGGCGGAACAGCTCGTGCAGCGTGCGCCTGGCGTCGTTCTCCGGGGTGCCCGTCTCGGGCGCCATCTCCAGCGCGTAGACGGCGTTCGCCACCCGGCCCCTGTCGGTGTGCAGCACGAAGACGGTCGTGCCGGCGTCCCACACGGGCAGCTCGCCGTAGTCGCGCGCGACGCCGTCGACCCCCGCCTCGCGGGCGCCGTCGGCGATGCGCCGTACGTCCTCCGCCGACACGGTCGCGGAGCGGAGGTCGTCGAGGAGCGGTCCTACGCCCGTCGATGGGGCTCTCCGTGCTTCCCAGATCACGCGGCCGTCGTCGTACAGCGTCCAGGCGGGCAGGCTGGCGTACGACCCAGGAACGCTGCCGCCACCCCTGGACGACACCTGGAGCACGATCCGGGTGGAGGCGACCGACGCGGTCGGCCCGTCGGTGCACGCGGGCAGCAGCGCCACCGCGGCGAGGAGGGCGGCGGCGGCGCGGGTCATGCCCTCAGTGTGCGGCCAGCGCGGCGCTCGCGTCCCTCGATTCGGCGGCCGCGCGCTGCGCGAGCCCGGTCATCGCGGCGGACGTCTGTGCGCGCCACCACTCCTGGCCGGCCTCGGGGAGCGACGCGATCGGGTCGTAGTACTCGTAGCGGCGGGTCAGCGCGTCGGCGTCGTCGCGCTCGATGCCGGTGCGGTAGTTCTTGGTCCAGTACGAGATGCCGCGCTCGCGGTCGTACTCCGCGACCTGGTGCACCCAGCGCTTCCCGACGTACGGCACGTCGCAGACGATGCGCGGTGTCGCGAAGCCCGGCAGGTAGCCCATGACCGCGTGCTGCAGCTCCTGCGCCTGCGCCACCGAGACGCGCCAGTGCTCCGACCCCGGGATGAGGTCGCACATGTAGAAGTAGTACGGCATCACCTTGGCGTGGTCGAGCAACGTGAAGCAGAGGTCGAGCAGCGCCTCGGGGGTGGCGTTGACGCCGCGCAGCAGCACGCCCTGGTTGCGGACGTCGCGGACGCCGGCCTCGAGCAGTCGTTTGGACGCCTTCGCGACGAGGGGCGTCACCGAGTTCGCGTGGTTGACGTGGGTGTGCAGCGCGAGGTCGACGTCGTGCTCGAACGCCTTGCGCGCCAGGCGTTCCATGCCCGAGACGACGTCGTCCTGGAGCCAGTGCTGGGGCAGGCCCATGAGGCCCTTCGACGCCAGCCGTACGTCGCGCACGTTGGGGATCTCGATCAGCTCGGCGACGAACGTCTCGAGCTGGTGGAACGGCAGGTTGGCGACGTCGCCGCCCGACACGACGACGTCGCGTACGCCGGGGTTGGCGCGCAGGTAGTCGAGCATCGCGCGATGCCGGTCGGCCGGCTTGGCCTCGAACCTCAGCTTCGCGACCTGCGGCACGGAGTTGCCGACGAGGTCCATGCGGGTGCAGTGGCCGCAGTACTGCGGGCAGGTCGGCAGCATCTCCGCGAGGACCTTGGTGGGGTAGCGGTGCGTCAGCCCCTCGACCGCCCACATCTCGTGCTCGTGCAGCGAGTCGCGCATCGCCCGCGGGTGCGACGGCCACTCGGGGTCGCGCTCGCTGAACGCCGGCAGCATGTAGCGGCGTACGGGGTCCGCGTACAGGTCGGTCTCGTCCATCGTGTTGAGCATCTGCGGCGGCACGAGGATCGACATCGTCGCGCGCTCGGCCTGGTCGCGTTCGATGTCGGCGAGGAGGTCGTCGCCGATCAGGCCGCCGAACGCGTTCTTCAGCTGGGCGAGGTTCTTGACGCAGTGGGAGCGCTGCCACTGGGCCGACTCCCACTCGTCCCTCGTGACGTCCTTGAACCCGGGGAGGCGCGTCCAGTCGGGCTCGCGGAACTCCCGCGCCTGCGGGTACGCGAACGGCTGCGCGAGACCCTCCGCCATGTCGCGTGCCTCCCGTGTCCCGCTTGTGTGAACGCCAACGATACGTAGATCATGCGGGCAGAGCAACGATAGACCGCAATCTTTCCGGGGAGGGGTGCGTGATGGTGGACGAGTCGCCGATCGGCCTGCACCGCGTCGTCTCTCCTTCCGGTTTCCTGCCGCAGGCCGCGGACGTGCTCGACGCGTCGCCCGTGCTGTGGCCTTCCGAGGTGCGGATCGACGTCGAGCGGCTCAACCTCGACGCCGCGTCGTTCCGCCAGCTCGTCGTGGCGCACGACGGTTCCGGCGACGCCGTCCGGGCCGAGGTGCTCGGGATCGTCGAGCGGCGCGGCAAGATGCACAACCCCGTCACGGGGTCCGGCGGGATGCTCGTGGGCGTCGTGTCGGAGGTCGGCGCTACGTCGCCCCTGGGGCTGGCCGTGGGGGACCGCGTGGCGACGCTGGTGTCGTTGACGCTGACGCCGTTGCGGATCACCGACGGGCTCGCGTCGTGGTCGGGGGAGTCGGAGCAGGTGCCGTGCTCAGGGACGGCGATCCTCTTCGCGCGGTCGATCGCGGCCGTGCTGCCGTCGGATCTGCCCGCACCATTGGCGCTCGCGGTGCTCGACGTCTGCGGCGCGCCGGCGCTGGTGTCGCGGGTCTGCTCCGCGTATTCCGCGCCGTCCGTCTGCGTCATCGGCGCGGCGGGGAAGTCCGGCTCGCTCTCCTGCGCGGCCGCGCGCGCGGCGGGGGCGTCGTCGATCGTCGGCGTCGTCCCGTCTGCTGCCGAAGCCGCCGCGCTCCGGGCCGCGGGTCTTGCCGACGAGGTCGTCGTCGCGGACGCGCGCGATCCGGTCGCCCTCGCCGCCGCGGTCTGTGGACAGAAAACTGTCACAGTCGTCTGCGTAGATGTCCCCGGGTGCGAGGGCGGAGCGATCCTCGCCACGGCCGACGGGGGCACCGTTGTCTTCTTCTCGATGGCGACGTCGTTCACGGCCGCTGCCCTCGGCGCCGAGGGCCTGGCGGCCGACGTCACGATGCTCGTCGGCAACGGATTCGTCCCTGGCCACGCGGACCTGGCGCTGGATCTGCTGCGCTCTTCTCCTGGCGTCCGGAGCCTGTTCGAGGCGAGGCTGGAGGCGTGACGACCACGCTCTTCACCAACGCCCGCGTCCACGCGCCCGGCTCGCCGACGTCGTTCGTCGTGTCGGAGGGGCGCTTCGCGTGGGTCGGCTCCTCGGCCGGCCCCGGCGCGGACTCGACCGTCGACCTCGGTGGCGCGTTCGTGACGCCGGCGTTCGTGGACGCGCACGTCCACACGACGGCCACCGGCCTCATGCTGACCGGCCTCGACCTGCACGGCTGTGCGTCGCTGCGCGAGGCGCTGGACCGGGTCGAGCGGGTGGCGCGGTCGTCCGGCGGCCGGCCCATCCTCGGTACGGGCTGGGACGAGTCGGGCTGGCCCGAGGGCCGCCCGCCGACCGCGGCGGAGCTCGACCGGGCCTCGTACGGCAGCGTCGTCTACCTGGCGCGCGCGGACGTGCACGGAGCCGTCGCGTCGTCGGCGCTGCTGGCGTTGTGCTCGATCGACTCTCTGCCCGGCAACGAGGGCGACGGCCTGGTGCGCCTCGACGCGCACCACGTCGTGCGGCGCGTCGCCCTGGACTCGTTACGTCCCTCGCAGATTCTCGAAGCACAGCGGGCGGCGCTGACGGAGGCAGCGCGGCTGGGCATCGGCTGCGTGCACGAGATGAGCGGTCCGGACGTCGCGGGCGAGGCCGACCTCGTGTCGCTGCTCTCGATCGGCTCGTCGGAGGAGCCGGCGGTCGACGTGGTGGCGTACTGGGGCTCGCTCGGGGACACCGACACCCCGGCGCGGCTCGGCATCCGCGGTGCCGGCGGGGACCTGTTCTGCGACGGCTCGATCGGGTCGTACACGGCGGCGTTCTCGGCGCCGTACGCCGACGACGCCTCGCGCTCGGGCGAGCTGCGCTACGGCGCCGACGAGGTCGCGTCGCACATCGAGGCGTGCGTCGCGGCGGGACTGCAGACGGGCTTCCACGTCATCGGCGACCGCGCGGTGGAGACGGTGCTGGACGCGTTCGACATGGTGGCCGAACGCGCCGGCCTGCCCGCGGTGCTCGCGGGACGGCACCGGCTCGAGCACGTCGAGGCAGCCTCGCCCGAGTCGGTCGCGCGGATGGCGCGGCTCGGGCTGGTGGCAAGCGTGCAGCCGGCGTTCGACGCGGAGTGGGGCGGGCCCGGCGGCATGTACGACGCGCGGCTCGGCGCGGAGCGCACGGCGGGGCTGAACCCGTACGCCGCGTTCGCGCGTGCCGGTGTCGTCATGGCGTTCGGCGCCGACGCGCCCGTGACGCCGCTCGACCCGTGGGGAGGCGTCCGCGCGGCGGTGCACCACCGCACGCCGGCCAACGCCGTGTCGCCGCGGGCGGCGTTCCTCGCCGCGACCCGCGGCGGTCGGCGCGCGGCCGGCGACGACGAGGGCGGCGCGATCGCGGTGGGGGCTGAGGCGACGTTCGCGGTGTGGGACGCGACGCCGTTGCCGCCGCGGCCGACCGACGAACGCATCGCCGGCTGGTCCACCGACGCCGGCTGGTCCGAGGCCGGGCTGCCCGACGTGACCAAGACGCCGGACTGCGTCCGGACCGTCGTGAGAGGACGGACGGTATGGGCGGCATGACCGTGGAACGCAAGCTGCGGCTGGACGCGTCCGTGGTGCGCAAGGCGCGCCGCCTCGCCGCGCGGGCCGCCGCGCCCGTCGAGGAGATGGCGCGGACCCACACGACCGTCAGCGTCGAACGCGCCGTTCTCAGGCTTGCCGGCGTCACCGGCGCCGACGCCGAGGGCATCCCGTGGGTCAACCGCCTCGTCGAGGCCGTACGCGACGACGCCGGCCTGGAGCAGGGTGTCGCGCTGCCCGTCTGGGACGCGCTGCTCCGCGAGGACACCGACCTCGCGACGCTGGCGGAGAAGGCGGCGACCGGCGGGGTGACGTTCCGCGTGCCGGCGGGCCGCGACGCCACCCGCGCGACCGCGGCCGCGCGCAAGGCCGTCGGCGCCGGCATCAAGCGCATCGACGCCAACCGCAAGGAGCGCGACCGGCTGCTCGAGCGGATCGGCGACCCGCCGATGCCGTGGATCTACCTCATCGTCGCGACGGGCGACATCTACGAGGACATCCCGCAGGCGCAGGCCGCGGCCCGCGCCGGCGCCGACGTCGTCGCGGTCATCCGTTCCACCGGACAGAGCCTGCTCGACTACGTCCCCGAGGGCGCGACGCGCGAGGGCTACGCGGGGACGTACGCCACGCAGGAGAACTTCCGCCTCATGCGCGCCGCCCTCGACGACGTGGGCAGGGAGCTCGGCCGCTACGTCCGGCTGACCAACTACGCGAGCGGCCTCTGCATGCCGGAGATCGCCGCCCTGGCCGGCCTCGAACGCCTCGACATGATGCTCAACGACTGCATGTACGGGATCATCTTCCGCGACATCAACCCGCGGCGGACGTTCGTCGACCAGCGGTTCAGCAGGCAGGTGCACGCCCGGGCCGGCATCGTCATCAACACCGGCGAGGACAACTACCTCACCACCGCCGACGCCGTCGACGCCGCGCACACCGTCGTCGTGAGCCAGCTGCTCAACGAGCGCTTCGGCCTCGAAGCCGGCCTGGAGCCGTGGCAGCTCGGGCTGGGGCACGCGTTCGAGATCAACCCCGCCATCCCCGACCAGCTCAGGCTCGAGCTGGCCCACGCGCAGCTCGTCCGCGAAGTGTTCCCCGAGGCGCCGCTGAAGTACATGCCGCCTACCAAGCACATGACCGGCAACGTGTTCGCCGGCTACCTGCTCGACGGCTTCTTCAACCTCGTCGGCACGATGACCGGCCAGGGGATCATCCTCGTCGGGATGATGACCGAGGGGATCGTCACGCCGTTCCTCTCCGACCGCGACCTCGCGCTGGAGAACGTCGCCTACGTGCGTTCCGCCGCCGGCAACCTCGCCGAGGACTTCCACCCGCCCAAGGACGGCTTCATCGCGACCCGCGCGCGCCAGGTCCTCTCCGAGTCCGTCGAGCTGCTCGAGCGCATCGCCGACGACGGCCTGCTCGACGCGATCGCCGAGGGGACGTTCGGCATCACGAAGCGCCCGCCCGACGGCGGCCGCGGCCTCGACGGCGTCGTCGCGCACGGCGACGGCTACTGGAACCCCGCCACCGAGATCCTGGAGGGTGCGCGATGACCGCCCGTCAGCGCCGCGAGCCCGTACCCGGCGGTGCCGCCGCAGCCGCCGAGGAGGCCCGCGTCCCCGCCTCGCACGACCGCCTCGGCAACGTCACGCCCTCCGCCGCGCCGCCACCAGGCCGGGTCGTCCGCCCCTACGGCGACACGACCGGCGACGGGATGGTGCAGCTGTCGTTCACGCTGCCCGTCCCGCACGACGCGCAGGCCGAGGGCGCGGCGTTGCAGCTCGCGCACAAGATGGGCATCGAGCCGGCGATGGTCGTGCACGCCAAGGGGATGGGCCCCTCGTTCACGTTCTTCGTCGTGTACGGCCGCGTCGGCCACCTCGTCGACCTGTCCCAGGTCGAGGTCGTGGAGCGCGAGTACCCGCTCCTGTCGGCCAAGGAGGTCAACCTCGCGATCCGCTCGCGGCTGCGCCGCAGGCTCGTCGTCGTCGGCGCGACCGTCGGCACCGACGCGCACACCGTCGGGCTCGACGCGATCCTCAACGTCAAGGGGTTCGCGGGGGAGAAGGGGCTCGAGTACTACCGCGAGATCCGCGTCGTGAACCTCGGCTCGCAGGTCGGCGTCGACGACCTCGTCGCGCGCGCGCAGGCCGAGAACGCCGACGCCGTCCTGACCAGCCAGGTCGTCACGCAGCGGGACGCCCACGTGCACCACACGCAGGAGGTCACGGCGGCGTTCCGGGCGGCGTACCCCGACGCCCGCCCGCTGCTCGTCGTCGGTGGCCCGCGCTTCGACCAGACCAAGGCGGGGGAGTACGGCGTCGACCGCGTGTTCGGCAAGGGGACGACGCCGCGCGAGGTGGCGTCGTACCTCGTCCACGCCCTCCTGCCGCCGTCGTCCGACAGGATCAGCGCATGAGCGAAGGCCTGTCGGTCACGCACCGGCGCTACGTGCCGTACTCGCACGCCCACTACGGCGGCAACCTCGTCGACGGCGCGTACGTCCTCGCGCTCTTCGGCGACGTCGCCACCGAGGTCTGCATCCGTACGGACGGCGACGAAGGGCTGTTCGCGGGCTACAGCGAGGTGAGCTTCACCGGGCCCGTCCACGGCGGCGACGTCCTCGAGGCGACGGCGACGGTGACGCGGATGGGCAGGCGATCGCGCGAGATCGCGTTCGAGGCGCGGGTCGTCTGCCGCGCCGCGCCGGACGCCGGCCAGTCCGCCGCGCGCGTCCTCGCCGAGCCGCTCGTCGTCGTCACGGCGACGGGCACGGTGGTCGTGCCCCAAGCCTCGTCCGAACGGCCCAATTCCTAGTCCGTACGAGCGGTTTTTCGTGATCGCCGATCATGCGGCTGACCTGCGCTGATGCCGTAAAACCGCAGGTCAGGGGTGTGTTGACACAGCCGTACGCGCTTGGCAGGGTTCGGCCGACCACCTGGTCGAACGACCGGAGGGCGCTCCCCACAAGGGGGCGCCCAGGAGCCACCGGCCGGCGGGGGTGGTCTCGCGCCGGAGGGGTCCGGCCGCCCAGTAGACAACGGTGCTCCGTAGCCCGCCGCCCGCGGGAACGGCCCGGTCCGAAGGGCGGCTGGACCCTCTTTCCGTTCCAGCGCCGCCCGCGCGTTCTGCGGTGCCGTACGGCCGCAGGTAGCGTCGGCACGTGATCGAGGACAACCGGCTCGCGCGCCGCCCGGCGCTGCTGGTCGCGTTGCTCGGCGGGGTGCTGACGATGCTGGCGTTCCCGCACTACTCGGTCCGCCCGCTCGCCGTCGTCGGCCCCGCGCTGCTGCTCGCCGCCGTCCATCGGCAGCCCCTGAGACGCGCCGCGCTCCTCGGCCTGGTCTACGGCGTCGCGTTCTTCGTCCCGCTGCTGCAGTGGCTCCAGCCCGGCGCCGGCACCAACGCCTGGCTCATCCTCGCGCTGCTGGAGGCGGCCATCCTCGCCGCCTCCGCCGTGGCCCTCGCCGCCGTCTCGCGCCTGCCCGCGTGGCCGCTGTGGGCGGCGGGCGTGTGGGTGCTGCAGGAGGCCGTACGGGGGCGTTGGCCGTTCGGCGGGTTCACGTGGGGGCGGCTCGCGTTCAGCCAGGACGAGGGCCCGTGGCTGCCGTGGGTGTCGGTGGGGGGCGCGCCTTTGGTGACGTTCCTCGTGGCGCTGGCGGCCGGTCTCGGCGTCGTCGCGGTCCGCTACGCGGCCGCGCGCCGCGTGCCGCTCACCGCCGCCGCCCTCGCGCTCGCCCTGGCACCACTGGCGCTGTCACCGCTCCTCCCTGGCGCGCCCAAGCCCGACCGCACGACCGTCGCCGCGCTGGTCCAGGGCAACGTCCCCCGCCTCGGCCTGCCGTCGCGCGACACCCGCCAGCAGGACGCGGTGATCCGCAACCACGCGGAGGCGACGTACGAGCTCGCCGCGGCCGTGCGGGCGGGGACGCTGCCGAGGCCGGCGTTCGTCATCTGGCCTGAGAACAGCACCGACCGCGACCCCCGCACCGACGCCGTCGCGCGCGCGCTCATCGACGGCGCGGTGAAGGAGATCGGCGTGCCGGTCGTCGTCGGCGCCGTTCTCGACAAGAACGACACCGAGGTCCACAACGCCGGCGTCGTGTGGGACCCGGCGACCGGCTTCGGGGCGACGTACGTGAAGCGGCACCTGGTGCCGTTCGGCGAGTACGTGCCGTTCCGCGACGTCGTGACGCCGTGGTTCGGGCGGCTGGCGCTGATCCCGCGCGACTTCGTGCCCGCCGGCGAGGGCTCGACCGACCCGCTGCAGGTGGCGGGGGTCTCGCTCGGCGACGTGATCTGCTTCGAGGTGGCGTACGACGGCCTGGTGCGCGACGGCGTACGGCAGGGCGCCGAGGTGCTCGTGGTGCAGACCAACAACGCGACGTTCGGCCGCTCCGACCTGACCCACCAGCAGCTCGCGATGTCGCGCATCCGCGCGGTCGAGCACGGCCGCGCGGTGCTCGTCGCGGCGACCAGCGGGGTGAGCGCGGTGATCGCGCCGGACGGGTCGTACGTCGACCGCTCCGCCATCTTCACGCGCGACCTGCTGGTCCACGAGGTGCCGCTGGCGCGGGGCCGTACGCTCGCCACCCGGCTCGGCGCCTGGCCCGAGTGGCTGCTCGCGCTGGTGGGTGTCGCGGGCATCGCGGGGGCGTTCGCCGGTAGTCTGCGCCGCCGATGACGACAACGGATCTCGGGCGGGTGCTGGTGTGCATCCCGACCTACAACGAGGCGGACAACGTCGCCTGGATCGTCGGCCGCGTCCGGGCCGCCGTCCCCGAGGTCGACGTGCTCGTCGCCGACGACAACTCGCCCGACGGCACCGGCGACATCGCCGACTCGCTCGCCGCCGAGGACCCGCAGGTCCACGTGCTGCACCGGACAGGCAAGGAGGGCCTGGGGGCGGCGTACATCGCGGCGTTCGCGTGGGCGAGGGAGCACGGCTACGACGTTGCCGTCGAGATGGACGCCGACGGCTCGCACCAGCCGGAGGAGCTGCCGCGGCTGCTGGCGGCGCTGCGTACCGCCGACGTCGTCCTCGGCTCGCGCTGGGTGCCCGGGGGAGAGGTCCGCAACTGGCCGACCTCGCGGCGGCTGCTCAGCCAGGGCGGGAACACGTACACCCGCATCGCCCTCGGCGTCCCGCTGCGGGACGCGACGGGCGGCTACCGCGCGTACCGGATGGCGGTGCTCGGCGCGCTGCCGCTCGGCGAGGTCGCGTCGCAGGGGTACTGCTTCCAGGTCGACCTCGCGTGGCAGGCGTGGCGGGCGGGCTTCCGGATCGTCGAGGTGCCGATCACGTTCGTGGAGCGCGAACGCGGGCAGAGCAAGATGAGCCGCGCGATCGTCGCGGAGGCGCTGTGGCGGGTGACGTGGTGGGCCGTACGGTCCCGCCGCGCGCGGCCCGCCGGGCGGAACCCCGCGTCGGTCGGCAGACGTTGAGGATCTCGTGAGAGGAGCCCGCTGATGCCCGCGCTGCTCCTCGTGCTGTTCATCGTCGTCCCGATCGTCGAGCTGTGGGCCATCATCCAGGTCGGGTCCTGGCTGGGCGTCCTGCCCACCATCGGCCTGCTGCTGCTGTCGGCGATCCTCGGGACGTGGCTGGTCAAGCGCGAGGGCGCGAAGGTCTGGCGGGCGTTCCGCGGGGCGATCGAGGCGGGCCGGGTACCGGCGAAGGAGACCGCCGACGGCGTGCTCGTCGTGTTCGGTGGGGCGCTGCTGCTGACGCCGGGGTTCGTCACCGACATCGTCGGGCTGGTCTGCGTCGCGCCGCCGACGCGGGCGCTGCTGCGCAAGACCCTGCTGGGGCTGGCCACGTCGCGGGTCGGCGTCTTCCGCTGGGCCGGCTACGGTCGCGCCGCCGCGTCGGGGACGGAGACCGTACGGAAGGTGCGTTCGCGCCGCGTGCCCGCCGCGGACCGCAGGCCGGCGAACGTCCCGCCGCCGCCCTCACTGCCTCCCGAGTAGACCCCGGACACAGACAGGCCGCGCGCACCGGGGGGGTGATGCGCGCGGCCTGGACTTCGGACCCTAGCGGGTTCTACGCGGACTTCCGCTTCTGGGCGCTGTGCAGCGCGGCGAGCTGCTCCTTGAGGACCTCTTCGAGGTCGTCGGTCGTACGGCGCTCGCGGAGCATGTCCATGTGCGTGCGGGTCGGGCGGACCTTCTTCGGCTCCGGCGGCGCGGCGCCGGCGTGCTGCGCGGCGGTGCCGCAGAAGCTGCACTCCCAGGTACCCGGCACCTCGGCCTCGGCCGCGAACGGCACGGTGAAGTGGTGGCCCTTGGGGCAGTCGTAGTGCACCGACTGGCGCGGGGCCAGGTCGGTGTTGCGGTCGTTCTCGTAACTCACGGCGCCGAGGCGGCTGCCTCGCAGGACGCGTTCACCCATGGGGGCCTCCCGGGGTTCAGGGGGATCGTTCCTGTCCAACGTGCGGCATGTGTCAGGGATTCCCTTCCCTACGCTCCGGAACCGGGTCGTTACCTGAGCCGCACCCTGGGGTGACGTGCGCGGTTTCTGTCACAGGGCCTCGTTACGCTCGCCGGCATGGCGAATCGATGGATGGGACGGGACGGCGCGCGGCTCGTGGCCGTGGGTCGCGTGCTGGTCGGCGTGGGCGCTCTGGCGCGCCCGCGGCTGATGCCCGGGGTGCTCGGCGTGGACTCCGGTACGGCGGAGCGCATGTCGTGGCTGTCGCGGATGTTCGGCGCGCGGGAGATCGCGCTCGGCGCCGGGCTGCTCCTGTCGCGGTCGCCCGAGGCGGAGCGCGAGTGGGCGCTCGGCGCGGCCCTGAGCGACGCGGTCGACGCGGCGGCGTTCGCGGCCGCGGTGCGCGGCGGGGTCGTGCGCGGCGCGCTCGGGACGGCGTTCGCCGCTATGGCGGTCGGTGCGACGGGGACGGGGGTGATGACCTGGCTCCAGGACAGAGGCTGAGCCACCCCCACAACTCCATACCGGGTCCGCGCGTCGCGAGCGCGGGCTCGTAGCCGCTCGCGTTCGACAGCCGCCGGCTTCTCGACAGCGGCTAGCTCTCGAGCAGGGAGTCGCGCAGCTCCGCGTTGACCATGCCCTCGGCGGTGAGGCGCCACTGGCGCAGGCAGCGTTCGATCTCGGCGGGGTCGGACGAGTCCCGCGCCGTCTCCACCGCGGCGAGCAGGTCGTCGTAGAACGCGCGCCGGTCCGCCTCGTCGAGCAAGGCGAGCCAGGCGAGCAGGGGAGTGGCGGGCGTGGCGATCACAACGCGGCTCCGTCGACGACGTGGGCGAACGCCCGGTGGCCCTCTCCCGCGGCAGGGTCGCCGAGGACCCGCCGGCGCGTCCACAACGACGCGACCAGCGCGGACCTGGCGTCCCCTCGGTCGAGGTCGAACGACGCCTGCTCCAGCAACGTCGCCGCTGCCAGCAGGTGCGCCATGCGCTCCATGAGGTGCCGTGCGCGTGCCTGGGTCGTCGCGCCCAGCGGCTCGGCGGCGGCCGCGCGAGCGTCCTCGGCGACGGCGTCGCGGACCGGGCGCAGCTGCCTGGCGACCGGGCCGATCCACTCGCCGGTGACGTCGAGGGTGCGGTCGACGTACGCGAGGTACGGCGTCAGCGCGTCGTCGCGGGCCAGCGCGCGCACCACGTCGAGCGAGAGCACGTTCGTCGTGCCCTCCCAGACGGGGAGCACCTGCGAGTCGCGGAGCAGGCGCGGGATCTCGGTGTCCTCGATGTAGCCGGGGCCGCCGAAGCACTCGACGACCTCGCTCGCGTTGGCGACGGCGAGCTTGCCCGTGGACGCCTTAGCCAGCGTGGCCGCGAAGCGCAGCAGCGCGCCCGCGTCGGCGTCGCCGTCGTTCTCGTAGCGGCCGAGCAGCGAGAAGCAGAGGCCGGTCAGGGAGAACGCCGCGTCCGCGTCGACCGCGAGCCACGAGAGGACCTCGCGGTGCAACGGCTGCCGGAACAGCCGCTCCCCGAACGCCTCCCGCGTCTCCGCGAACCGCCGCGCCAGCACCAGCCCCCGGCGCATGCCGGCGGCCGCGGCGGCGGCGTTGTGGATGCGCGTGACCTGGACGAGCGCGAGCATCCGCCGCAGGCCGGGCTCGGCGGGGTCGCCGACCGGCCACGCCTCCGCGCCGTCGAGCCGTACCTCGGCGGAGGGGAGCGCGCGGGTGCCGAGCTTGTCCTTGAGCCGGTGCACGAACAGCCCCGGCGCGGTCTCGCGCGCCCACGAGCCGGCCGGGGGAGCGGCGGCGAGGCGGGCGTAGCGGGGTACGACGAAGCAGGCGAGCCCGCGCGAGCCGTCCGGCGCGCCCTCGGGGCGGGCCAGCGCGATCGCGAACTCCGACGTGGTCGCCGAGCAGAACCACTTCTCGCCGTGCAGCCGCCACGTGCCGTCGTCGGAGCGACGCGCCTCGGTCGTCGCACGCCCGACGTCGCTGCCTCCCTGGCTCTCCGTCATCCACTGCCCGGACGTCCACGCGACGTCGGGATCGCGGGAGAGGAGGCGGGGGAGGAGCCGCTCGCGCAGTGCCGGGTCCACCCCGTCCGCGGCCAGCACGGTCGCCGCGCCGTCGCTCATCGCCACCGGGCAGGAGTACGTCGCCGACCACGGCCCGTACAGGTGCAGCAGCGCGTGCTGCACGACGCGCGCGCCGGCCCCCCATGTCGCGCGGGCGTCGGCCTCGTAGGGCAGCGCCACCAGCCCGTGTGTCGCCGCGGCCCGCCGCAGGGTCTCCCAGCCGCCCGCCGTCTCGATCCGGTCGACGCGTTTCCCCCAGGGGTCGTACGGCACGTGGCGGGGCGGGTGCGTCTCCGCGTCGAGCGCCGCGGCGTGCAGCGGGCCGGCCGCGTCGGCGGCCAGCGACTCGAGCAGCGGGGCCGCCGACTTGTGCCCGACGTCGCCCAGCAACCGGTCCAGATGGGCGCGCAGCGCGACGTCGGCGGCGTACAGGTCGGGGAGGGGAGCGAGGTCCTGGACGAAGCGGGTCACGGGCGGAGTGTCCCGCCTGCGACTGGACCGGCGCCAGACCTCTGGGTCAAGGTAGGGACGAATCGGACCGATGTTCACCTACGTCACGGGGGTCTCGTGCTGTCACACGGAGGTGCCATGCGTACCCGCGTCGCCACGCGGATCGTCGGTGTCGTCGCCGCGCTGGCGGCGCTCGGCGGCGTGTCCGCGCTCGCCATCCCGTCGAACGGCATGCCGAAGGCGCCGGACACCGCGGCCGCGAAGGTGCTCGCCGCGGCGCGCAACCAGGTCGGCGACAAGTACGTCTACGGCGGCAACGGCCCCGACGCGTGGGACTGCTCCGGCCTCACGTCGTTCCTCTGGACGAAGTTCGGCGGCGCGAAGGACATGCCCCGCCGCTCCCGGGACCAGCAGGCGTGGGCCTGGCCGGTGAGCAAGGCAGACCGGCTGCCGGGCGACCTCGTGTTCTTCGGCAACCCCGTCCACCACGTCGGGATCTACCAGGGCAACGGCCGCATGATCGACGCCTCCAGCTCGCGCGGCGCCGTCATCGAGCGCGCGATCTGGACCGGCGACGTCGTCCGGTACGGCCGCGTGCCGCGCCCCGGCATGGCCAGGCCGGGCGCGCCCAAGGCGGCCCCGAAGGCGAAGGCGGCGCCCAAGGCGGCTCCCAAGGCTGCAACCGCCGGGCTCCGCGCCGTTCCCGGCGTCGGGCACCGGCCGAAGACCGTGCCGAAGGAGCCGACGAGGGCGTTCGTGCGCAGGCTCCGCTACGGCGTCGGCCACGGCTGGTCGTTCCGCGGCACCGGCCCGGCGTCGTACGACGCCGCGGGACTCGTGCGCAGGGCCTGGTGGAAGGTCGGCAACGGCACCCTCCCGGCCACGCCCGCCGGCATCGAGAAGCTGGCCAAACCCGTGTCGCTCGCCGACCTGCGGATGGGCGACCTCATCTTCTGGGGCAAGCCCGCCGTGCACGTCGGCGTGTACCTCGGTAACGGCCTCATGATCGACGCGTCCAAGGTGTTGCGCGTGGTGTCGAAGCGACGGGTGTTCGCCAGCGAGACGGTGCGGTTCGGCCGGCTCACCCCGCGTCGCTGAACGCTGCCCGCGAGTTTTCCCAAACGCCGGACGGCGCCGTTCCGCGCGACCTAGCATCCCCGCATGGCGCCGACGTTCGAAGTTGGCCTGCGCCGTCAGCGGCGGGGCTGGGAGTGGCAGATCGTGACGTTCTCGCAGGGGCACATGCTGCTCCGGGCGCGCGGAACGGCACCCACGCGCTGGATGGCACGCCTCGACGCGTGGCGCTGCCTCCGCCGTAACCGCTCCGTGCTCGTCTACAACCCCGACCTCGCCTGGCTGGACGGGATCGACCTCCGCTGAGCCTGGGTCCCGACGGCCATCGCGCGCTCGCCAAGGAGCTGAACGCGGCCGTCTGGGACGGCCTCGGCTCCGACCGCGACCCCGTGCGCGACGCGGAGCTCGTCGACACCGCGCACGCGTCGCTGTACCACTGGCGCGCCTGCGGCGGCCCCGTCGAGGCCGCGCGCGGCGAGTGGCTCGTCTCCCGCGTCTACGCCGTCAACGGCCGCCCCGAGCCCGCCCTCCACCACGCCCAGCGGTCGTACGACCTCTGCGCCGAGCACGGCTTCGGCGGCTTCGACCTCGCGTACGCGTACGAGGGCATGGCCCGCGCGCTCGCCGTCGCCGGCCGCGACTTCGCCGGGTGGCACGCCAAGGCGGTCGCCGCCGGCGCCGCGCTCACCGACGAGGAGGACCGCGCGATCTTCGAGGGCGACCTCGCCGCCGGCCCCTGGTCGCCGCCCGCGTAGAGGGTCGTACGTCCCCGCGTCGAACTCGTCCCCTCGTGAGACGACGCCTCGCCCTGCTCAGCGCCCTCGCGGCGCTCGCCGCCCCGCTCGCCCCGGTCGCCGCCGCGCCGACCGTGCCGCTCGCCGGCACCGTGCCCGCGTGGGCCGTGCCCGCCGCGCGCGTCGGCCCCGTCGCCGCGGACGAGGACGTCCAGGTCCAGGTGCTGCTGCCGTGGCGCGACGCCCGCGCCGCCCGCGCGCTCGCGCTGGCCGTGAGCGACCCGGCGAACCCGGCGTACGGCCGCCACCTCACCCCCGCGCAGTGGCGCGACCGCTTCTCGCCGGCGCCCGCGACGGTCGCCGCCGTCTCGGCCTGGCTGCGTACGTCCGGCCTCGAGGTCGGCGCCGTCCCCGCCAACCGCCTCGTCGTCCCCGCGCGCGGCCCCGCGCGGGCGGTGGCACGGGCGTTCGGGACGTCGTTCTCCCGGTACGCCGTCGGCGGGCTCGCCCTCCGTGCCCCCGGCTCGGCTCCGCGCCTGCCGCTCACCGTCGCGCGGCTCGTCTCCGGCGTCCGCGGGCTCGACCAGGGCGCGGCGCTGATCCGTACCGGCCACGACGACCCGCCGCCGCCGCTGCCCGAGGAGCCCCCGACGCCGCTCGACGTCGCGCCGCCGGCCGCCGTCCAGTACGGCGCGCCCTGCTCCAAGCACGACGGCGCGACCGTGCACTCCCGGCTGCCTGCGTTCCGCGGCAAGCGCCCCGCCGCCGTCGTCTGCGAGACGACGCCGCAGGCGCTGCGCGCGGCGTACGGCGTCGACGCCCTCCTCAGGAAGAAGGTCGACGGCAGCGGCCAGACCGTCGCGATGGTCGGCTCGCACGCCATCAAGCCGCTCGGCAAGGACATCTCGACGTGGTCCAAGCGGCACGGCATCCCGGCGCTGAAGGCCGGGCAGCTGCAGCAGATCTCGTACCCGGGGGCGTACCAGACGCCGGTCGCCGAGCCGTACCTCCGCCCGTCGGTCTGGGCCACGCAGGCGTCCACGCTGTTCGAGACCGTGCACACCGTCGCGCCCGGCGCGAACCTCGTCTACGTCGGCACCACGAGCTCGTTCGACCTCATGACCGGCACGCTGCTCGCCGTCGACGGCGCGTGGGGCGACGCGGTCATCAACGGCTGGTACACCACCTCCGAGAACGTCCCCGAGCCCGAGTGGACGCTCATCGGCGCCATCGCCGAGCAGGCCGCGGCGACCGGGATCTCGCTGCTGTTCGCGGCAGGGGACCTCGGCGACAACTCGTGGACCGGCGGCAACCCGACCACCGTCTTCCCCGCGAGCGAGCCGCTCGCCACGTCGGTCGGCGCCACCTCGCTCGTCCTCGGCCGCGGCGGGCGGTACGTCCGCGAGCTGGCCTGGGGCAAGTCGCAGTGGCTCATCGAGGGCGGCAAGTGGGAGGAGGACATCCCGGCGACGTACCGGGGGACGGGCGGCGGCACGTCCAACGTGCACGACCAGCCGGCGTACCAGAAGGGCGTCGTCCCCGGGTCCCTGGCCGAGCGGGCGAACGGCTCCCTCGGCCGCACCGTGCCCGACCTCGCCGTCATGGGCGACGCCGAGACCGGCATGAACATCGGCTACACGATGACGTTCCCCGACGGGAAGGTCCGCTACGCCGAGCGGCGGGTCGCGTCGTCGACCGCCTCGACGGCTCTGGTGGCGGGCCTGCTCGTGCTGGCGAACGACCGCCGCGGCAAGCCGATCGGCTTCGCGAACCCGCTGCTGTACGGGCGCTACAAGGCGAAGCGGTCGTTCTTCCGCGACATCGTCCGCTACGGCCGCGCGGGCGGCGGAGTCCGGGTCGACTTCACCGACGGGGCGACCGCGAAGAGCGGCAAGAAGTACGTCCTCAAGGCGTTCGAGGAGTGGGGCGATAACGTCCCGCGCCGCGGCTACGACACCGCCGCCGGCCTCGGCACGCCGACAGGTTCGTTGCTCGCGGCACTCTGAGCCATGACGTGGCGTAGAGGCGCCCGTATGCGGCATTGGTCAAGCAGACCTTGAATCCCTGACAACTCTCCCCTAATCTTCCCGCAACGCACACACCCCCCTACGGTGTGGGCCCAACGGGGAGAATTTCTTGATGAATGCTGTCTCGAATCGAGTGCGTCGGGGCAGTCGCCTCGCTCTCGCGCTGGGAATAATTGCCGCGGGAGTGCCGGGATCCCCGGCCAACGCGTCAATCGTCGTCGCATCCGACTTCGCGTTGCCTATCTGGCAGGGCTCCGCGACGGGTGCGGCCGGGCCCGGCCACCAGATCGACTGCACGTCGACCAACCCCAATTTCGCCGCGGAGGCTTGCACCGTCGATGTCAGGACGGTGACCACCGGCGCCAACTGCGCCATCGAGATCATCACGGTCCCCACGGCTACGACCGCCGGGACGTCCGTACCGAACACGCCGTGCACGGTCGCGCTCACCGGACCCATGGTCTTCGCGCAGACGGCGGCGGGCTGCGCGTACGTCGGGACGGTGCTGACGTTGAGCTGGATCAGCGGCGTCAGCTCCCAGACGTTCCATGCCGAGGTGCCGGTGAGCGGCCTGCTCGTGCCGACCTCGAACGCCGCGAACTGGCTCCTCAAAGTCACGTCATATTCTCGGCTGCGGACCGATCAGACACATGTCGTCACTGTCCGCGACACGTTCGGCGTCCGTTTCAATAGGTCGGTCACGTCGTGTCCCAGCAGGGATCTGACCACTCTCAAGGCCAATGTCTACGACGCCGTTCCGAACAAGAGCATCACCGGGAGCGACGGATTCCTGGAAGACGTTGTGGGCGCCGACGAGCCGTGGGGGACGAGATGAGGCCGCACTGGGCGCGCCGGGGCTGCGCGCTCGCTGTCTCGGCTTTCGGTCTGGTCCTGACGGTCCCGGCCGCCGGCGCGCCACCGCCCGCACTGCCGGGCTGTGAACGTCTTGTCACCTCGCCAGGGTTCGACCGGGACGGAAAGGCGTTCTGTTTCGGGGTCGACTACGCGCGTGCGGCGGCGGCCGTACGCGTCTACGCGACCTCCGACCACGCGAGGACCTGGAAACGTCTTGAAACCGCGGGATTGCCGGAGACGGCGACCCGGATCGTCGATGCCGTCATCTCGCCGCTGTTTCCTTCGGACGGCCTCGTCGTGGCGCAGTTCGACGACACGGTCTACTACAGCGTCGATTCCGGCGTGTCGTTCAAGGCGGCGCCTGTCCGGGGACCCGTGGCGCTGGCCACGGCGGCCGCGCCGGTACCTGGGCTGCCCGCCGCGCCGGTTCCGGCGCTGAACGACCACGGCGTGATCGTCGCTCCGGGAGCGCCGGGGGGCGCCGCGGGCAGTCTGCTGTTCGACCCGACGCTGGCGACGGTCCGGCTCATCGGCGGCACGGGCGCGAGGGACCGCCGCTTCGCCGTCTCGCCGCGGCATCACCTCGACGGAGTCGCGTTCGCCGTGGGAGCGGTCGCGGGAGAGAGCGCGTTCACGGCCGTCGACCAGCTCTTCGGATGTGACGCGGCGTTCACCTGCCGGGCGCAGCTCGCCCGCTTTCCCGCGGGACAGGCCGTCGACCGGATCTGGTTCCCCGCCGACTACGAGAAGTCCCGCGTGCTCTTCGCCACGACCATCGAGCCCGGAAGGCGGACGCTGCGGGTGTTCGCGTCGCGAAACGGCGGCGCCTCGTTCACGCCGCTCACGGTCCTCCAACGGGCGGTCACCGAGCTGCAGCGGCTGGGCGTGCAGCCCGCCGTCGCGGTGACCGGTGGACGGCAGGGGAGCCGCACCGTCTACGCGCGGGTCTCCGGAGGCACCCAGGCGGCCAACCCGCCGAGCGAACGTCTCTACCGTTCCGACGACGACGGGACGTCGTGGCGGCTCGTCTCGTACGGACGGTTGCCCACGGTCAAGGCCCCGCGCGGCACCATGCCGTACGCGTACGCGTACGCCGCCACCGACGCGCGCCCGACGCCCCTGGGCCTCCTGACGTTCGCAGGCGGGAGGCTGCTCATGACGGGCGGCCGCTGGTCTCCGCTCGGCTACGTGGTGTGGTGCTCCACGAACGGCGGCACGCGCTGGGCCGCCGCCTGCCCCTAGTCGGTCAGAAGCCGTAGAACGACGAGTCGCGCTTGGCGAGGCGCTCCTGCTCCTCCCTGATCCGGTCCTCGTGGCTGGGCAGGTCGACGCCGTACCGGCCGAAGCGCAGCGGGGGGAGCGCGTCGTACGGCGGCGGCGACGGCACCACAGGCTCCTCGGCGATCGCCTCCGGCGCGCGGAACGCGACCAGCGGCTCGCCGGGATGAGCCGCCCGCCACTCGTCCCACTCCATCCGCAGCAGGTCCAGCACGGCATCGTCGTCGGCGCGCGGCGCCATGAGCGCCGCCCGCGCCCACGCCTGCGCGAGCCACGTCGCCGGGTCGCCGGAGGTCGCCCGCGTCGCGAAGTGCCGCAGCAGGCGGTCGCGCGGGGTGACGTACGTCGTGGTGTCGGCTGCCATGCGGACGACGCTAGGACCGGGGTGTGACAGAAACGGGGAGCGACACGCGCTACGCCCACGCCAGCGCGAGCCGCGCGCCGGGGGTGAGCTCGAGCGGGATCGGCTCGTCGGGCGGGAACGCGCTGAGCTCGACCAGCTCCACGGTGTCCCACACGACCGGCCCGAGCGCCGCGGGCACGATGTCGACGTACGACCCGGGGCAGACCCGGTGCGTCAGCCGCCCGGCCGGCGGCCCCTCCTGCCACGTCGCCCGCGTCCCGGCGGCCACGAGCTCGCCGCAGGCATCACAGGACCCGTCCTTGTCCGGCGTGAAGATCACGTCTGTCCTCCCGTTGGTAGGGAGCCAAGACGCTAGGGAGGGCTTGGCGAAACGCCGCGCATGATCACGTGCGGTGACGGTGCTCGGGTCGGCTCCGCAACCGGGAGCCTTTTCCATCCTGACGGCGTGGTTGGCGCCGGGCTCAGTCGTTCTTTGAAGATCACTACGCGTGAGACCGGCTGCTGGGCTGCAGGGTTGGGCCGACGCGGGTGCGCGGGCGCCGCTCGTCCGGGGTTGACCGCCG